>JAFDJA010000046.1 GCA_019307745.1 Deltaproteobacteria bacterium
AAATTATAGTAATTTGTTGATGAATGAGATTTTTATTCGATAATGCCTTACATTTCAGAAGACAGATTTCCTAAAAAGCCTAAGCTGATTTTTATGGGCACACCTGATTTTGCAGTTCCCTCATTGAAATCCCTTATTGATAAGAAATATGAGGTTGTTTCCGTTATTACTCAGCCTGACAGGCCCAAAGGCAGGGGACGGAAACTGACGGCCTCCCCTGTTAAGCTGACAGCCCTTGAATATGGCATAGAGGTTCTCCAGCCGGATAATGTATCTAATGAGAGCTTCTGCTCTGTCATAAGAGAAAAGAGAGCAGACCTCCTTATAGTCGTTGCCTTCGGCCAGATCCTCAGGAAAAATCTGCTGACAGCAGCAGGCTGGGGCGCTATCAATATTCACGCATCACTTCTCCCCAAGTACCGCGGGGCAGCGCCTATCCAGCGTGCTATTTTGAATAATGAGTCTGTTACCGGCCTTACTCTCATGCATTTGGACGAGGGATTAGATTCTGGACCTATTATTTTTCAAAAAAAGCTGCCGGTGTACAGGGAAGAAACAGCAGGCCAGCTCCATGACAGGATGGCCCTGGTTGCGGGTGATTTTTTGATTGAATCCCTGGATACAATGGCAGGAGCGCAGATTAGTACGATACCTCAGGACGATTCAAAGGCCTCTTATGCTGCCAAGATCAACAGGGCTATGGCCCTGGTTGACTGGAACATGGATGCTGAATCTATTTCAGCCCTTATCAGGGGCCTTGATCCATGGCCTGGGGCCTATACAAAATTAAAGAGGAAGGAACTTAAGCTGTTTTCCTCAAGCGTATTGAAAGAGAAGGACCCCTGTGAAAAACCTGGAAAGGTTTTTTCAGATGACAATGGAAGATTCCTTGTACAAACAGGCAAAGGAGTGATAGAGGTGAGAGAGATGCAGTATGCCGGTAAAAAAAGGCTTACTTCAAGGGATTTCACAAGAGGCCTGTCTCTTTCTGAAGAGATTGTTCTTGGAACCTGATTTTCAATTTTTATAGTGATTTTATGTCTGCAGATAATGAAAATATGGAAAAAAATCAGCAACAGGAGATAAGGACATTCATTCTCCTTCTGCTCCTTACTTGCGCCGTATTGATAGGTGCGGCAATATTGCTCTGGTGGGTACCTTATGTTGGGTTCAGCAACATCCATCCAAAGCTTCCCTTCATTATGGCAGTGTGCTTTGCCCTGGTAGTACTTTTTCTTATCGGAGGAGGGCTGACCCTGATATTTACGATTATCAGGGGCCGGAACCTGTTTTTTAATCGACGTATCAGAGGTGTTGTCATCCGCTTCCTTTTTCCTATGCTGGTGATCGTGGGCAGATGTATTGGCATGAGTACAGACAGGATTAGAAGGGCATTTATCGCGATAAATAATCGCCTTGTTCTTGTTGAATCCAGGCAGATCAGGCCTGATAGACTACTTATCCTGCTTCCCCACTGTCTTCAGAATCATGAATGCGATGTTAGGATCACAGGGAATATTGAGAACTGCAAATCATGCGGAAAATGCACAATAAAGGGTTTGGTTCGACTTTCAAAGAAGTATAAGGTCCCGATATCCGTGGCAACAGGAGGGACGCTTGCCAGGAAGATTGTTGTGGAAAAAAGACCAGACATTATTATCGGGGTGGCCTGTGAGCGTGATCTTGCAAGCGGGATTCAGGACAGCCACCCGATACCTGTGTTCGGCATATTGAACAGACGGCCTCATGGTCCATGTTTTGACACAGATGTTGATCTAACGCTTGTTGAAAAGGGAATGATCATTTTTTTGGAATATGAAAAAATCAACACCGAGGGACCTGGCCCTGAAGATACTGGACAGACAGCTTAAAGACTTTGATTTTTCCAGCAACCTTCTGGACAACCATTTCCGACAAAATACACATTTTGATGAGAGAGACAAGGCCTTTACCAGCCACCTGGTACAGGGTGTTATGAGATGGCGGCTCAGGCTTGACTGGACAGTTGAGCAGTTCTCGGATTTTCCTGTTAAGCGGATTGATTCCCAGGTCCTGAACATTATCAGGCTCGCCCTTTATCAGATATTTTTTTTGGACAGGGTTCCTGAATCCGCTGCTGTGAATGAGGCGGTCAGGCAGGTTAGGAGGCTCAGATATGGCCGTCATATTGCCTCTTTTGTGAACGGAATCCTGAGAAGTATATGCAGAGGCAAGGATAAAATCACATTTCCAGATAACAGTGCCGATACTGCTCATTATTTATCTGTTTATTACTCATATCCTGAGTGGCTGGTACAGAAATGGATAGCCGAGTTTGGACAGGATCTGGCAGAATGCCTTCTTGACAGTCAGAACCGGGTGCCAGACCTGAATATCCGGGTCAACATCCTGAAGATCACCAGGGACAAACTTATCCAACTACTTGCCAGGGATGGCCTTTCAGCTGAGTCAGCGTCATATTCACCCGAAGGGATCATCCTGAAAGGGATAAGAGGCAGGGTCGATAGGCTGGATACCTTCAGGCAGGGATTTTTTCAGGTCCAGGATCAGGCAGCACAGATCATATCTCATCTGGTTGCACCACCTCCGGGAGGAGCTGTTCTGGACATATGCGCTGGTCAAGGCGGAAAATCAACCCACCTTGCTGAGCTAATGGGTGATCAGGGGCATGTCCTCGCGCTTGACATTAGCCACCGGAGGTTGGTAAATCTTGTCCAGAATGCATCCAGATTAGGTGTTAAGAGTATATTTCCTGTTGTGGGAGACGGTTCAGAAGAGCTGTCATCCATATTTCAAAACAGGTTTGACCGTATCCTTGTTGATGCCCCGTGTTCCGGGTTGGGAGTCCTTTCAAGGCATCCTGACGGCAAATGGAACAGGGATGAGAAGTCTATCCGGAGACTTTGTAGATTGCAGAAGAAGATACTGAATCAGGCTGTCTCTGCATTGAAGAAAGGAGGCAGGATGCTTTATGTTACCTGTACTATTTCCCGGGCTGAAAATGAGGCTAATGTTGAGGAGTTTCTGAAGGGTAATAGTATAGTCCGGCTTGAAAACCTGAAGGATCATGTGCCAGGATGGGCAGTAGGGCTTATCAATGATCAAGGATTTTTTAGGACATACCCCCATATTCATAATATGGACGGATTTTTTGCCGCACTCTTTATAAAGATATAGAGGTACATGGAGGAAGACAAATGGGAAAGATAGCACCATCAATATTATCTGCTGATTTTTCTAAACTTGGAGAGGAGATCAAGGCGGTTGAACAGGCAGGGGCAGATTATATACATATAGATGTCATGGATGGCCATTTTGTCCCGAATATAACAATTGGCCCTTTGATAGTTGAGGCGGTGCGGAAAGTAACAGAGTTGCCCCTTGATGTCCATCTTATGATATCAAATCCTGATCAGTATATTGAAGATTTCTGCAGGGCAGGGGCTGATCTGCTTACAATCCATACTGAGGCGGTGGATCACCTGCACAGGTCTGTCCAGCTCATAAGACAGTTTGGTGCATGTCCGGGTGTGTCTCTGAATCCTGCCACATCTCTGTCCGACCTGGAATATATACTTGGCGACATCGATATAGTTCTCCTGATGACAGTCAATCCGGGATTCGGCGGTCAGAAGTTTATACCGGAAGTGCTGCCCAAGATAGGGAAGTTGAGAGCGATGATCGAAAACCAGGGTCTCAATTTGGAGATAGAGGTGGATGGTGGTATTAATCCTGATACGATTAGTCAGGTTTGGTCAGCAGGTGCAGATGTCTTTGTGGCTGGTTCTGCAGTGTTTAACAGCAGAAATTACGCTGAAACTATTAAGATAATGAGAGATAAAATGGTCTAGTCTTATAAAACTAAATTCAGGCCAGCGCATTAAATAGGCTTTTTTATGGATGTTTTTTTAATGCCTGATTCCCCTGATTTTGGGAGATTATGCTATTTAAAAAACTATTGCGAAAGTTTTTGACTGTTCACAAATTGCATGTTATATAACCCGAGTCGTGCTTCAGGAGACTGTCGCATGATGTTTAGTATAGAGTGTACCGGAGGGATGGCCGAGTGGTTGAAGGCGGCGGTCTTGAAAACCGTTGAGTGAAAGCTCCGTGGGTTCGAATCCTACTCCCTCCGCCACATCAAGCAAAACGGAGAGATGGCCGAGTTGGCTGAAGGCGCTCGCCTGCTAAGCGAGTGTAGGGTTTAAAGCTCTACCGAGGGTTCGAATCCCTCTCTCTCCGCCATTAAAAGTTCATACACGTTATCGTTTATCAAAAACACCTCCCCTTAGATTTTTGTTTACCTTGCGTGAACCTGTTTTTATCCCAAATAATATCCCTTCAATACTATATATTGTCATAATTTTTGTTTTCCTTAAATGGGGTCAGTTTTTAAAAAATTAGGGCTATAATAATATATATGTAAGGATTAATGAGTTTTATTCCTTAAAGACTTAAGGTGATATATGTTATGATAAAACGTACATTCAAATCAATTTTTAAAAAAAATCAAGAGCAGGATATTTTTCTTACTTTCAAGAGCTCGATTAAATATTGATAAGAAGTATATAAAAATAATGATGATAAATTATTCATGTGGCAGACTAAATGCTTTTCATACTTGGTAATTGCCGGTTTATCTACTGACTGTGGAATACCGGGTCTTGATTCAGCCTGCGTCTGAAAACAGTTTTTATATAATCTGAATTTTACACTAGTTATCGTAGCGAAGAGCTTCAAGCCACAGTAGATGGCTGGTATAAAATTCAGGTATTAAGCAGGATCTATAGCAATAGAAACTGTGGGAGAATATATGCTTATGTCAAAAACAATTACTCAAAAGATAATTGAACAGCACATTGTCGATGGCCAGCCGAAATCTGGTGAGGAAATAGCGTTAAAAGTCGATCAGACCCTGACACAGGATGCCACAGGAACAATGTCATACCTGCAATTTGAAGCTATCAAGCTCCCTTTTGTAAAAACAGAACTCAGCGTCAGTTATGTAGATCACAATACTTTGCAGAGTGATTTCCGCAACGCGGATGATCACCTCTATCTGCAGTCTATTGCCCGCAAGCACGGTATTATCTTTTCACGCCCGGGTAATGGTATTTGCCATCAGCTTCACCTGGAACGTTTTGCAAGGCCGGGAAAGACGCTTATAGGCTCTGACAGCCACACCCCGACCGCTGGAGGTATTGGATCGTTTGCCATGGGAGCCGGTGGGCTTGATGTTGCGGCCGCAATGGCTGGTATGCCCTTCCGTATAAAATATCCCAGAGTCATGGGGATTGAAATTCTGGGTAAATTTCCTGACTGGGTAAGCGCAAAAGATGTCATCCTTGAAATCCTTCGCCGGATCGACGTAAAAGGCGGTGTAGGTTATGTTCTGGAATATTTTGGAGAAGGGATAAAAAACCTTACGGTTCCGGATCGTGCAACCATAACCAACATGGGCACAGAAACAGGCTGTACCACATCAATTTTTCCAAGTGATGAAATCACCCGTAAATTTTTAAAGGCAGAAGACCGCGTTGATCATTGGACAGAGCTCAAGGCTGACAAGGGTGCTGAATACGATGAAATTATCACAGTAAAACTCGACCAACTGGTTCCGCTTGCCGCCTGTCCACACAGTCCCGGCAAAATCAAACCAGTCTCTGAACTGCAGGGTATGGAGGTTCAGCAGGTCGGTATCGGCTCCTGCACAAATTCCTCCTTAAGGGATATGAAGATTTCAGCAGGGATACTTGGAAATAAAACCATCAGTGATAGACTGCACGTTATAATGAATCCCGGGTCCCGCCAGGTTGTATCACACATGGTTGAAGACGGAGATTATAACGCGCTTGTGGCTGCCGGTGTTCGAATTTTGGAAAATGCCTGCGGGGCATGCATTGGAATGGGGGCGGCTCCTCCCACAAAAGCTGTATGTGTCAGGACCTACAACCGTAACTTCCAGGGGCGAAGCGGTACCAGAGACGCGGATATTTATCTGGTAAGCCCTGAAACAGCCGCAGCCACTGCACTGTTCGGAGTATTTACAGATCCTCGTAATCTGAAAATCCCATACCCCGGAGTGGAATTTCCTGAAAAATTTAATATCAATGATAACATGTTTGTTTTTCCGGCCAGCAGGGAGGATGCAGGGAATGTAGAAATTATCCGCGGACCCAATATTGCACCTCTTCCAGAGTTCAAATCGCTTGGCACCACTCTCACAGGAGAGGTCTTATTAAAAGTAGAAGACAATATCACCACAGACCATATTATGCCGGCCGGCGCAAAAATTCTTCCCCTTAGATCCAATATCCCGGAGATTTCAAAATATGTTTTTGAGGCGGTGGATCCCGGCTTTCCCATGCGTTCCCTGGAGTCTGGCGGCGGTTTTATTGTCGGAGGTGCAAACTATGGTCAGGGTTCCAGCCGGGAACACGCTGCCCTGGCACCAAAATACCTGGGTATAAAGGCGGTTATAGTAAAATCATTTGCGCGTATCCACATGGCCAATCTGGTAAATTTCGGTATAGTCCCTCTTACTTTTGAAAACCCGGATGAGTATAAAGTTATTGACCAGGGAGACCACCTTGAGCTGATCATTGGAGATCTGCGAAGAGATGTTACTCTCAAAAACAGGACAAAGGACAGAAAAATAAACCTGAAACATACATTGTCTGAGCTGGACGCAGAGATTCTTAAGGCTGGGGGCAAACTTCCCTGGGTGCGTACTCAAGTATAAAATTCAGGTTTAATGTGTCAGAAAGAGAAATCAAAGACAATCCTTTATCTGATCTTTATCCGAGCTATAATTGTAAAAGACTGAAACCTGTTAGTACAAAGGAGACATATAAATAATGCGGGAAAAAATTCAAATGACAACCCCCCTTGTGGAGATGAACGGCGATGAAATGACTCGAGTGCTCTGGCCTGAGGTTAAAGAAACACTCATTAAACCTTACATGGACCTGAAAACAGAATACTACGACCTGGGTCTCCAAAACAGAGACCATACTGATGATCAGGTTACAACTGATGCAGCAAATGCCATAAGGAAACACGGTGTTGGTGTCAAATGCGCTACCATCACCCCTAATGAAGAACGTGTAAAAGAGTATGGCTTGAAAAAACAGTGGAAAAGCCCGAATGGTACAATCAGGGAGGTTCTTGGCGGAACAGTGTTCCGAAAACCGATCCTGCTTCAAAATGTAAAACCTGCTGTTTCCACATGGATTAAACCAATAATCGTAGGCAGGCACGCATATGGAGATGTCTATAAAAATTCTGAAATTCGTGTTCCGGGAGCGGGTAAGGCTGAGATTGTATTTACCTCACCGGATGGGAAAGAGATTCGCAAAACAGTTAAGGAGTTTAATGGTCCTGGTATTCTTCAGGGTATTCACAACACAGATGATTCTATTGAAAACTTTGCAAGGGCCTGTTTTGAGTACTCCCTGGACCAGAAAGTTGACTGCTGGTTTGCTACAAAAGACACTATTTCCAAAACATATGATCAGACATTTAAAAATATATTTGAAAGGATTTTCACAAAAGAATATAAAAACCGTTTCAGCGGGCTCGACATAAGGTTTTTCTATACACTAATAGACGATGCTGTAGCACGTGTGATGAAAACAGAGGGCGGTTTTTTGTGGGCCTGCAAAAATTATGACGGTGATGTAATGAGCGACATGGTTGCATCCGCGTTTGGTTCCCTTGCCATGATGAGTTCAGTTCTCGTATCACCGGACGGATTTTTTGAGTATGAAGCTGCTCACGGCACTGTCCAGCGCCATTACTACAAACACCGGAATGGAGAAAAGACCTCAACAAACTCGGTAGCCCTTATCTATGCCTGGTCCGGGGCCCTCCGTAAAAGAGGTGAAATCGACGGAATTTATGAACTGATCCGGTTTGCAGATACTCTTGAGAGTACGGTTATAGAAACCATTGAAGCCGGGAGCATGACAGGGGATTTGGCACGAATGGCAGAGCCTGAAGCCTCAGAAACCCTCGATTCCTTTGAGTTCATTGCTCGAATTGGCCAAAACTTTGATGCAAACTGGAGTAAGTAGACCTTTTCGTGATTATTGAGTTTTTAAAAAAAGGAGAACAGATATGGCAGACACAGCAAAACTGATTATTGGCGACAAGACATATGAGCTTCCAATAATAGAGAGTGTAGAAGGAAGCAGTGCTGTTGATATAAGAAAGTTGAGAATAGAAACAGGGTATGTAACCTATGATCCAGGTTCCGGAAATACCGGGAGTTGTAAGAGCAGTATTGCTTTTATGGATGGAAAAGATGGGGTCCTGAGATACAGGGGAATCCCGATAGAACAACTGGCAAAGAAATCAACATTTATAGAAACCGCGTACCTGCTTATTAATGGAGAACTTCCCACACCTGAGGAGCTTAAAACTTTTTCTGTACTTTTAAATGACCACTCTCTTGTGCATGAAGGTATGCGGCATTTCTTTGATAATTTTCCACCGGGGTCCCACCCGATGCATATCCTTTCTTCCATGGTAAACAGCCTGAGGAGTTTCTACCCTGAAATACCGGAACGAAGCGAAGAAGAGGAAATAAATAAAAAGGTTGCGAGATCGCTCTCAAAGGTTCGTACCCTGGCTGCGATGTCATACAAGATATCAAGAGGTTTTAAGGTGATTTACCCGAAGCCGGAGCTGACTTATGCTGCAAATTTTCTTAACATGATGTTTGACAGCCCGGTCAAGCCCTATGTTATTGAACCGGAGATGGTAAAGGCTCTTAATACTTTCTGGATACTCCACGCGGACCACGAACAGAACTGCTCAACAGCAGCTGTAAGGCTTGTTGGAAGCGCAAGAACAAACCTATATACTGCAATTTCTGCTGGCATATCTGCCTTGGGCGGCCCTCTGCATGGAGGCGCAAATCAGGCAGTTATCGAGATGCTTATGTCTATTGAAGAAAACGGTGGAAACTTGAAGCCTTACCTGGAAAGGGCCAAGGACAGGAAAGATCCTTTCAGGCTTTATGGATTTGGACACAGTGTGTATAAGACATATGATCCAAGGGCAAAGATCATGAAAAAGATATGCCATGGCATACTTGAAAAATTCAATATAAGTGATCCTCTCCTGGACATTGCCCATGAACTGGAAGAAACAGCTAAAAAAGACCCGTATTTTATTGATCATAACCTCTACCCGAATATAGATTTCTATTCAGGTATAGTACTCAGGGCTATGGGAATACCCATAAACATGTTTACAGTAATGTTTGCCATAGGCCGTCTTCCGGGCTGGATCAGTCAGTGGCTTGAGAGCATTGAAGATCCTGACTGGAAGCTTCACAGACCCAGACAGGTCTATATCGGATCGGGAAAAAGGGATTATATTCCTATCCGTAAAAGAAATATCTGAACCTGTGACTTTTCAGGTTAGGCGGATTTTTGAAATATCAACTCCTGATGGCTGATTTCTTCCTTTATCAGTAGTGATCAGTGCTGGCGGACCCAGGGTCATCTGATTGCACAGGTTTTCGCATATACCGCATCCTGTGCATAAGAGATAATCAATCTTCAGGGGCTTATCCATCCCGTTTTCATTGATATATTCTATGGCGCCGGTGGGGCATTCTGGAATGCATTTGCCGCATTTTTTCCCCTCATTATAAGGTATGCACAGCCCTTTTAAGAGAGAAGCTGTCCCCATTTTAATAGTGTATTTGGTCCTGGCACTGAACACGCCTATGGCACCGGTGGGACATACCTCACTGCATTTGGCGCAGCCGGTTTTGCATGGTCCTATTAAGGGTTTGATCCTGGGAGACCATAGTCCGTAAAGTCCCAGTTCCATAAATAAGGGCTGGAGTGCGTTTGTGGGACAGGTGTTGACACATGCCTGACACCTGATGCATAGATCAAGAAATTTTTCTTCATCCGGGGCAAATGGTGGGCGTATAATATCTTTTGATGCGTTTAGCCGGGGGGCAAAAGGTGTAAGCATCGTGGAGCCTATAACAGCGCTTCCGCCCCATGCAAGAAATTTTCTCCTGGACATATGTATCTGAGGTGTATCTTGTACATTGTTTTTTACCGCCTTAAATCTCCAGATATCTGTTGAGCAGCCGTCTATACAGTCAAAGCACCTGATACATTCCTCTTCCCTGACTTTTATTCCTCCCTGGTCCGACATAGCCCCTGTCCTGCATAGACTTACACATGAGGGGCAGGATACGCATTTTTCGTTTTCCAGTTTAAAAATAGAAAACCTGGACAACAGTCCAAAGAGAGCGCCCAGAGGACAGATAACCCTGCACCAGAATCTCCTGGCAAACAGGGACAGGCCTAAAACAGCCGCTGTGAACAGGATGAAATGGATGGAGTGTTCAATAAAAAAATCTTTCTGTAAAAAGCTGCTTTTTAAAGGGGATATGATCATGCCCATAAACCGGGTCATGATTACAATCGGGTCGAGCAGGTATATGAATTGAAAGGAAAAGACTGATCCTGCAAGGACAAATATGAGTATGCCGAATTTGATCCTGCTTAGTTTTTGAATAGAAGGAGTGTCTGTTCTGCTGTCCGGAGAGCTCTTTGAAATGAATTCAGCAAAATCAATAAGAGATCCAAGGGGACAGATCCAGGAACAGAAAAATCTGCCGAACACAATGGTCAGGAGAATGGTGATAATGGAGATCAGAAGGCCTGATATTATTATGCCGGAAGCAGCAATTGTTATTATTGCTGCAAGAGGATCCAGAAAGAAGAACAGGTCAAAGGGCAGGGGGTATTTTTCGTGCCCAGCCAGCAGGATACCTGTGCAGAATAGAAAGAAAAAAAAGATTTGACTCCACAGTCTTGTTCTTTTCAGTTTTGACAATACTCTGCTCCTGCCCTGATGATTAAGTTGAGTACATAATCCTGCGCCAGTTATCAAGCTATCCCTTTAAATACAAGGTTTTCTCCCTTTATTTGCTTTTTAATATAATAAAGAGTTCAAGTGCGCGCATGACCACGTCTCGGGTGAGGTCAGTTGATTGTGTGGCGCCCGTTATAGCGTCATATCTCTTCTGTTTTTCCTGTCCGTTTTCAATATTGTAGGCACTGAACTGGTAAAGGAATGATGCACTGCTTATCATATAAGAACGGTCGCATGATAGTTCGAGGATTTTTACACCCAGAATGTTCCCCTCCTTATCTATACCAACACAGTATTTATGGACGCCATCGCAGGCTGGCAGTATATCTATAAGAACAATAGCATATGCCTCAGGATCGCCTGATTTTGATTTTGAATAATAGAATTTGTATCTGTCAGCAACGTTTGTCCAGTTATGATTCTCTGCCAGAGACTGTTTCTGTTCAGAAGTTAGCTCAATCCAGGTTTGAAATATTTGGTCGGGACCGACAAAGGATATAACTGCCTGCTTTGTGTCTTCAAATACAATAGATTCTGCATTACTGCATAAAAGCAGTGTAAACATATTAATTGAAATTAACAGGATACACACCGTTTTCATCATATTGATTGATCTACTCCCTCTTAAAATCCTTCTGTGTCTCAGGTCTGTTTTTATCATATGTCAGTATGAGATATACCAAGATAAGGCATGCAAGGGACAACCCCCGGATCATGGGAGAGCCTGCCTGCTTAAGGTTTGAGCGCTCCGGAAAATGCTGGGGAGGATGAAAGTTTTCTGAATGCATAATTTCCGGGTATTGGGTGATGTCTGGATCTGAAGAGGGTGCTACATTGTTTTCATCCATGAAATCTGCTGTTTTATCATTAAAGGATGCCTGCTCTTCTGATACTGCAGATTCTTTCTGTGCGTAAGCCATGGAATTATGAAACCATGCCATGATCAACATGAAAAGGATTAGAAAAAGATATTTCAGATAAAATAATTGCTTCATTTTTTTCAGACCCGTGCTTCGGTTTTTTAAAAGAAATATCATTGCAGTCCAAAATAAATCAGATTATCATTTTGAGTCTGGTAATATCAGATAGTTATTGAAGCAAATCAGTAGTTCTAAAATTCAAATTGTAACCTTCAATTAGGCCCTTCTGTCTCACGCTGTTCCATTGACCGGCATTGTCCATTTTTTAAAGTCGTCTTTCAAGGATAAATGATTCCTCACTATTTGGTGCGGGTAAAATAAGTTCATTAAAATTTAGGTTGCTTACAACTCAGATTATTCATGCCGTGATTGGAAATCACGCTGATCACTGAAACTATCCCTAAACGGAACCATATTATAATCCTCTTTTAAAGTCCAGGGTTCGGCTCAAATGAACCCAGCCTGTTTTCATTCATATTTGTTGCAGTACTTTTTGCTGTCAGTCCCTATTGGAAGGGAGGGCATGTTATGTGGCAAAGGTGAGGTAAAACGGGATAAGGCGGGGAATTAGTGGGTTAGGTTGGTTGTTTTAGTGGTGATCTGCAGAGATGCGATTACACCTGCGAAATCAACCTTACCATCATTGTTGGCATCACAAATAGCTATTGCTGCTGCAACAGGTGTATTTATTGTATAGGTGCCTGCTGCTGCCTGAAGATTTACATATGTTCCTCCAGGATATCCCGGATCAGATCTTATCTCAGCGGTCTCGCAATAAGGATCACTATGCATAGGAGCACAATTACCTACGCAGAATGAGGAGTAATAATAGGTAAAAGTAATTACAATCGCGGGATCAGCCCCGTCAACCTTCAGCCTCTCAATGAAGTGAGGAGTTAACCCAGCTTTATTTTGTCCGAGCGTAATCTAATCTTTTGCCGCTATTTTCATTGTACTTGAGCTTTTTTTGGCATCAGATACCAAAGGACAATTGCCACGAGAAATAGAGCCGGCACATCGCCCAATAGATTTGCCCGCTCAGTTTCATCAACTATACCTTGAATTAGCATGATTCCACCGTGGACAATACTCGACCAGACAGTAAACCAAATAAGACTTGCGTGTTCTAAAGGATCTTTTGCCGCGCGAATGAGAAACACTCCCAAAGTAACATAGACACCCATAATCATTTGTTCGTATTCAGGCTGACGCGGTGTCCAGCTCCAACCTGAAGGCCAGATCCACATCATCATCAAGTAGATCCCTGCAATGAAAATAATACCAAACACATAAAGTGCGATTTTCAAATACTTAAGCTTTTCTTCTTGTCGCATGATGTTTCTCCTTTATTTTGGTTGTTATACTGCTAACGTCAAGGGGCGCTGGCGCAGCCAATCCCTTTTCCGCGTCAGAGCCACCGTTCTCCGTGTCTTCGGCACATCGTTGTTGGGTTCATAACATTTATTTTATAAATGTCATTGTTTCTTGTGATTGGCATGTGTCTGGAGGTATGCACCGGGCTCCCGATAAAACAGACATAACTCTGCCAGGAGCAAGATATGTATAATTTGAGGATTGTTTTCATAAAATAATCACCTTGATTGAGGTTGATTATTATAAATAAAAACACGCTTGGTGGTAATTAGATGAAAAAAGGTAGTTTAAGTCAAGAAGAATCAACTCAAAAAATTACATCGGAACCGAGGATTTGGACCGGAAAAAGCGAGGGAAAAGTCCTATATACTTCATTGATTTTTGTCCAGCAATGGGAGTAACCTTAGTAAAGATTTGCCCCCCTATTATGTTCCTGTTAAGTTATTTACTTTTTTTTTAGAACGTTCCCCATTTTCAGACAATGACAAGCATTATGCAAATAAATGAAATAATTCTGAACCTCCCCAGGATAAAGACAAATTAAACCAAAGCTGTTCTACTTCCTCTTTCAACCTGTTATTTAATGAGGGTGCATCCCGTCTCTTCACAGGGAACTTCCACTACTTCTGCCGGAATCAGGGTAGCCTTTTCAACGTAGGCGTGGTCATAATACTTGTTATCCTTGACGATTTCCGCCGCCCAGTATGGAACCTGGGCCTGGTGGTCACATGGACGCATATACCATTTGCCTGCTGGTCCTTCATATGTAAGACCTTCCCAGGCTTCTATCACCGCGTCAATGTCAGTTGTTCCGGCCTTTTTGACTGCTTCCGCCCAGAACATTGTGGATATATAGGATTTTCCCCTAAGCCATGAAGGATAATACCCCTTATCCTTGTAAAACTTTTCAACAAACTCAATATTTTGGGGTGTCTGTATCGGCAGCATGTATATCTCTACACCTATGCTGCCTATTATTGCGGAATCATCAGCTATTCCCTTGATAAGCACATCGTCATTAGCATAGTAACAGGCAAATTTGGTATCTAATCCCAATGGTTTGCCCTGTTTTAGTAGAAGAGCGAGATCATTACCCCAGTTGGAAGTGAAAACAACATCGGGTTTGGCTGAAATAAGCTGGCTGATGTATGGAGCATAGTCCTTATTCCCGAGAGGATGATAGATCTCTGCCACCATCTTGATAGACGGATCAAGTTGTTTCAGTTTTTTCTTGAAGGCGGCCATTGCCTCCTGACCGAATGAATAGTCCTGAGCTATACCCGCTATTCTCTTATACCCGTTATCAAAGATCCGCTGGGCAAGGGCAAATGAACGGCCGTCGGTGTTGCCGCTCGGCCTGAAAAAATGTCTGTTGCATTTTTGACCCGTCAGGCTGGAGGCATCCATGCCATAGGAGAAGAACAGGCCGTTATGCTGTTCCATGAGTACGGACATCGCACCGCCCACAGAGCTGCCGGTACCTCCGCAGAAAAATTTTACGTCATTCTTCAGGATAAGCTTGGTGGATTTCCGGACTGCCACATCCGGCTTGACTTCGGAATCTATCGGGATGACTTCAACCTTTTTCCCAAGGAGCCCGCCGTTTTCATTGATTACTTTTGCCGCATATATGACACCCTCCATGTATCTTTCGCCAATATCTTTAAAGGTGCCGGAAAGCGGTTCAGTGCATCCGAGCTTTATAGTTTTTTCCTTCTGTGTGCATGTGGCTGAAACGGCTAATACAACAGTGATAATTATAATGAAAAATAGAGATCTCACTTGAATCATTTTATATCTCCTCTTCATTTTATGATTATTAGATGTGTAAATTCCGTTCTTCCTCCTGCTGTAATACAGGATTTATGAGTTTAAGGTTGTGCCTGATAACAAGGTCTAAGATACACGTTATAATCCTATGAGATTATTGTCCAGGTTTAGTATGCTCTGTCCGGCGCATCATATACCCGGTGTTTTCTTTATTTTAACTCACACTTCCAGATACCTCTTTTTTATGTCCTCCGCAGCCAGCAGTGCCGGTCCATTCCCTTCAAATACAATTTGTCCCTTTCCCATGACATAGAAACGATCGGCTATTTTAATTGCCGCCTTGAAATTCTGTTCAACCATAAGCAGCGTGACACCCGATTCACGAACCTTGACGAGCATTTCCAGGACGTCTTTTACAATCAGGGGGGCCAGTCCCTCTGTAGGTTCATCAACAAGTATAAGCTCCATATTCCCCACAAGTGTGCGAGCCAGGGTGAGCATCTGCTGCTCACCACCGGACAGATGCCTGCCCTTGCTGTTCTGCCTTTTCTTTAAAGGGGGAAAAGAGTCATAAACCCTGTCAATGGTCCATTCCTTCCCGGTATTTTTTTCCCCCTTCAGATTTTTTAATCCTATCAGAAGGTTTTCATGTACAGTGAGACTTCCGAAAATACGGCGTTCCTCGGGTACTATACCCACACCGATTCGCGCTATCTCATAAGGCGCCCTGCCGATTATTTCCCTTCCGTTAAAAAGGATACTGCCTTTCTTCGGCCGAAGGAGGCCCATTATGCTTTTCAGGGTTGTAGTTTTACCCACGCCGTTTCGTCCAAGGAGACAGACAATTTCACCTTTTTGCAGTTCCATGGATACGCCCTGTAGGATATGGCTTTTTCCGTAATAACTGTGGATTTCCCTGACATCCAGGATCATTCTATCTCCTCTCCCAGATAAGCGTCCTTGACTCGTTGATCATTTCGTATCTCGTCCGGCGTTCCTGACGCCAATATCCGGCCGTAGTGCAGAACCGAAATGCTGTCGGCGAGAGAGAAGACCACATCCATATCATGTTCTATAATTATTAGGGTGCGGTCCCTTGTTACCTTTTCGATCATCTCGATTGTCTCGGCAGTCTCCTCTCTGGTCATTCCGGCGGTAGGTTCATCCAGCAAAATCAATTCAGGATCAGTGGAAATAGTTATCCCGATCTCAAGGGCACGCTGCCGGCCGTAGGACAGCGAGCTGACCGGTGAATTCATAACGTCCGTCAGGCCCATCTGATCAAGAATCTCACCGGTCCTGCGATTGATCCCTGTTGCTTTGTCCGGCCGTTTAAAAAAATTATATCTCAGCCCATTGTGACATCGTACTCCCGCCCGTATATTATCAAAAACACTCATTTCCTGGAATAGATTAGTTATCTGAAAGGATCGCGATACTCCCAACCGGTTAAGAATGTGTGGCGGCTTGCCTGAGACATCCTCCCCCTTTAGGAGAACAGAACCGGAAGAAGGCTTGAATTTTCCCGTAATAATATTAAAAAGTGTGGTCTTCCCTGCACCGTTTGGGCCGATCATGGCGTGACGTTCGCCGTCTCTAACCGAGAAATCCACACCAATAAGGATCTCCAGACCGGAAAAGTCCTTACATATATTCTTTATCTGTAATATGTCGTTAGGTTGTTTCATTGTTCCCGGAATTTATTATTTGCCCTGTTTTTTTAAAATATTTGAATCCGCGTAATCGCGATTTAAGAGAAAAAAGAATTTCCGATAATCCCCCGGGCACAAAAAGAACCATAAGTATAAAAATGAGTCCCATGATAAGCTGCCACCGGTCCGTGATGTCACTGAGGAAGTCCTGAATAAATGTATAGACCAGGGCCCCAAGCACAGGACCTAATAACGATCCGGTCCCGCCTATAAATGTCATCAAAAGAACTGTCGTCGTCATTTCGATACTAATGGCCGAGATAGAAGTAAACTGGAAAAAGAGGGCATAAAAGGCCCCCGCAAAACCCGCCAGCGCTCCTGTAAAGGTGAATAGAAGCAAACGGCTTATATTCGTATTATAGCCCAGGAATTTCATTCGTTCTTCATTCTCCCTTATCAGAAGAACCGTTCGGCCCATTGCCGTCTTTGTAAAATAGTAACAGTAAAGAGCAACCAGACCGATAATGATGAGAGTAAAATAATAAAACACTGTGATATCAGACATGTCCAGGCGGGCAATGCCGATATTGAGGTCCGGCCGGGTCACGCTCAGTCCGTCGTCGCCACCGGTAATAGAGTGCCATTTAGTGGCTATAGCATAGAACAGCGCATTGAAAGCGAGTGTCAGGAGCGCAAAATATGCGCCCTTGTGACGCAGGAGGAAGCTGCCTATTACAAGACCGACCACCGTTGTAATAAACACGGGGATTAGAATCGCTCCCCAGATAGAAAGCCCCGGGAATTGGTTTAGAAATATTGCCGCGGTATAAGCGCCTGTCCCAAAAAACATGGCATGTCCAAATGACAGAAGACCGGCATAACCAAGCAGCAGGTTGTAACTGATGGCGTACAGGGAGAAGACCATGACTTCCGTGAGGAGGGAGACCTGGTAGAGGGGAAACCAGAGCGGAATGACGAGGGTAGTTAACAGGCAAAAGACTGCCCAGGTTATCAGGTTAGCATAGTTTCTTCGCTCAAACATTATTCCTCGCCAAAAAGTCCTGATGGTCTGATGATTAAAATTATCGCCATGAGGAGATAGATCAGCGCCATTGATAATTTGGGAAAAAGAAGAACACCGAAAGACTGAAGTTCGCCAATAATCACGGAAGCAAGGACAGCGCCTCCCAGGCTGCCGAATCCGCCGACAACGATTACGACAAATGCATCGATAAGGATTTCAGCGGCCATGCCCGGATAGGTGGTCAGGAGCGGGCCGGCTATTACACCCGCAAAGCCTGACAGTGCGGCGCCTACGGCAAAGACACTCATAAATACCAGTGGAACGTTAGTCCCAAGGGCATTCACCATTTCGCTGTCGTTTACAGCGGCCCTGACGATAATGCCGACGCGGGTTTTGTAAATTATCAAGGTCATTATCAGGCCAACCGCAAGGGCGCAGATAATAATGAAAATACGGTAGACGGGGTAGGTAATCCCGAAGATAGACATTTGTCCGCTGAGGTACCCGCCTATATTGACGGCAAGGGGAAAGTTTCCCCATACGCATTTAACAGTTTCGGTAATGATATAGGCAAGACCGAAGGTGAGAAGCAATTCATGCACATGTCCAAAAGTATGGACCCGTCGCAACAGGAATCGTTCTACCAGGGCACCGATCACGAATAAAAGTACGGGGCAAAGGATGATGGAAAGCCAGAAGTTGTTCGTGACCCTGAGAATGGAATAGGACAGATATGCGCCAAGCATGTAGAAAGAGGCATGGGCGAAGTTGAGGACATTCATCATGCCGAAAACCAGGGTCAATCCTGAGGAGACAAGGAACAGGAGTCCTGCATAGGCGAGTCCGTGGAGAAAAAATACGGGGATATCGGTCATTGTTCTTTTTCTCTCTGAATATGGAACATAAGTCCTATCCTAAGGCTTTGTATGGGTAATTCTGCTATGTCTAAATAATAGTTAATCCGAATTATGCGGCAATTTTTGATCAGCTTTCCTCTGTTCAAAGAAAAAATTTGTTTTGGAAAAGCCCACAACACTATCAGACTGTTCCAATACCTGCTTGAATTCATTTTTTTGCGAATGTTGAAAATACATCTCCTGCCGGATCTTTGCAAGCCATTTCTAAA
>JAFDJA010000283.1 GCA_019307745.1 Deltaproteobacteria bacterium
GATAACGATACAAGGGCGCTGGTACCCGTAACACCGATCATCTATGCCAAGGGCGATAATCTCTTGTCCGGAACCTTTGCAATGATTACGGACACACTATCATTAGATAGACTTTGGCTGGAGTTTGCCGGGTTATGCAATCAGATACTGTCTGCTGATGGTACAGTACCGGATGACATAACGATATTGAGAAAGACCTATAGGAAGGGTGCGGGATATATTAACCTTGGTCTTGAGCGATTGTCAGAAGGTAATATCTCTTTGGCATTACAGTTTTTAAAGAATAACGCACTCATCTCCATATTTCGTGTGGGTTTTGGGCTTGCCCTGGAGTTGAAATGGGAAGCTGAGCAATGGATGAGGAAGGCATGGTTTCAAAGTCAGGATTTAAGGTCTGATTTTTGGGGGGATGAATGGGGCGGGACCCTCGCGGGAGTCTTACTGAATAAGCCCCTTTTCTTCAGTGGACTCAAAGAAGATGAAGAATTCAGGGACTTTGAGAACCTTTCTGAAGTTGAAGATTGCAGAACTATTATCGGTCGGTTGATTGTGCTGGATAGATTGTTCGGAGACCTTTACTCAAAATGCCCTTTGGATAAAGAAGGAATAAATGATCCTCTCTTGACCTTCCATCCCTTTATTTTCAATTTCTGGGCCCGCATGTAATTAAAACTCGATCCCGGTTTCACACCCCTGTACCTTTCACAAGTGAGAGACTTTTTCCGTTTAGTTCGCGGCAGGGACAAGCAAACACCCTCCCTGATGTCAGGTTTTCAGGCTAAATTTATCGATGATCTTATGTCACATGTCTCAGGGTTGGAGCCTGATGCTTTCAGACTATTAAAAGAGGTTCTGTCTATCCTATGGCAGGAGTTTGCCGAGGAGTATGCCGGGGTGGCCATTGATGACCTGGATGAGAGGTTTTCAAGGTTTATTCTTGTTCGGCCCGATTCTGAATTGGAAACTAAATAGAAAATTCCTTAAGATACCTTCATCTCTAATTTTCTTATTGGGGTCAGTTCCCCGAAGCTTGCTTCGTTCAAGAATAGGGGTATTCATTTGTGATACCCCGTAGCTTGCTGCGGGGTAGTTCATTTTTAGTCATTATCTGTCTCGGTGTGTTTGGCAAGTGAGTCGGCATCATAACCGGCTTTTTTATAGTTTTCGAGGGCTCTCGTCTTTAGGCCCTTGTTTTTTAAATTTTCAGAATGTGTGTCTGCCAGTTCGGCTGCATGGCTCCACATCCCCGACTTTTCATACTCTTTTATCTTTTTTTTCACCATAGCATGCTCATCAGGCCTTTCCAATACAGCAGAATGGCAACAAGATATTACCTTTTTTATTATCCCACCACATGATGGACAAGCGGAAAGAGGTTCTTCATTGATCCCTTGAAAAACCTCGAAGCCTGTCTGACATTTATGACAAGTATTATTAGGCTGCATAGCCTGGTATTCATAGATGGGCATAGGAAAAAGGACCTGTAAAAGAATTGAATTGAACTAAAAATCTAACATGTTTAGTTTACATTATGCTATAATTTATAAAAAAGCCTGTTTTGTAAAGGTTGATATCACTTTTACTATAGAATTTCTTAATCTAAATTAAAGGAATGAGATGAGCGTTTTATTAATCGAGACTTATTCCTTTTCTTTTATGTAAGATTAGGTTAAATGGATCCATCCCTTCATGGTACCAAAAGATCGGAGATCCCTATGACCACCGACGGGTATAAATCTGAAGTAAAGATCCTTGTCGTTGATGATGACCCCTCGATTGGTCAGTTAATGGCGGATTTCTTACACAACGAGGGGTACCAGCCGGTAATCTATAGCCAGCCTCAGGAAGCCCTGAGATTTTCCATAAAAAACAAATTTGGCCTGGCATTCATAGATATTAATATGCCCGGCATGAGCGGCCTGGAATTGGCCTCGAGGCTCAAAGAGCAGGACCCCCTCTGTGAAGTGGTCTTTGTTACGGGATACGGTTCTTTTGACAATGCTGTCCAGGCCCTAAAGATAGGTGCATATGACTACCTGAGAAAGCCATTCGGCGTCAACGAATTGAATCTCTGTCTGAAACGTTTTCAGGAACGCCAGGCGCTGAAAGAACAGGTTCAGGTTGCCGAACAACGGTACTTCCATCTTGTTCAGAATATCCCTTCATTAGTCTTTGTTATCTATAAAGATCTAAGCCTTGAGTTTATCAACAGGGCGTGCGAGGCAATGTTGGGGTATACACCTGAAGAGGCTATGGGAGATCCCAAATGGTTCCAGGAAAGGGTCCATTCAAGCGATTTTGAGCGTATTAGAAGGTTGCTATTCTCAGCATTTCAATCACATAATTCACGTTTTTCTGCGGAGTGCCGCCTTATTCACAGGGACGGCCACTTGATTCACGCAATGGTCGGATCTATC
>JAFDJA010000284.1 GCA_019307745.1 Deltaproteobacteria bacterium
GATGTCGAGGAAACTGGACAAAAAGGCGCTCAAAACCCAGATCAAGAGCGTGGGCATAAACCTTATCAAACTCCTCCTGGGTGAGAACACGGTTCAGATCCTTGTCCTTATGGCGAAGAACAGGGATGTACTGGGACATAATGCTAAGGGGTAACTTGCTCCCGAACTCCAGGAACAGGGTGGTCAGGGCATTCAATGAATTCTCAATCTTGCCTGGCAGTATCAGGTGCCTGACAAGGACCCCTTTTCCAGCCGGATCAGCATTGTCTTCAAAGGAGTCAAGGAATCCCTTCTGCCTGACCATCTCTTCAATCGCCTCAAGGGCTACCCTCGGATAGTCCCTGCATTTTGAAAGCCCCATGGGTATGGACGGGTCAGAATATTTGAAATCCGGCAGGTATATATCCGCATAGTTCTCGGCCATCCTGAGCGTGGCGATGGATTGATAGCCCGAGAGATTGTAGACCATTGGGAGATCATATCCCTTGTTGCGGAGGAGCGTGATAAGCTGAAAGGTATATGGGAAAAAATGGTCAGGGGTTACAAAATTGATGTTATGGACATGATTTACGCGGATCATGCCTGTCACCCTTTCGAACAGCTCGTCAATATCCATTACCCTGCCCAGGCCATCCTTTGAGATCTGGTAATTCTGGCAGTATGAGCATACCTGTAAAAAAGATGGTACCTGATCCTTTACTGCCCGTGATCGGCGGCTCCTCTCCAAGGTGTGCCCCCACATGGTCTACACAAAGAAGAGAATTCTCCTTGCAGAACCCTGAACGAGCGGCTTTTGAACTTCCCAGCCGATTAGTGCCGCATTGTCTCGGGCACAACTGGCAGGCTTCAAATAAATTCAGGAAATCGTCCTCTACACCTGACTCTGAATTTAATTTGTCACTTTTTGTATGTTCATCCATGGGCAATAATTTTCATATCGTTGATTTTAGCAAGATATAAAAACATACTGGCTACATATTCTCGATATAGGAATAATCCTCTTTATCCATGATAATAAATTAGATTCTCAAGTAATTCAATAAGCAGTTTTATCTTGAACATTTTTCCAATCTTTGTATAGACGATGTTCTGAACGTCTATTTTTGGGTTCTTATGAGAATTCAATTGCATCTGCTGCAAAGATCAGGCAACCAATACCCTATTCAAAGTCTGACACCGTTTATTATGAAATAAAAATTCTATTGACATAAGTTAAATTAAGTTATAATATGTTAAATAAGAGCAAGATACATGATATCCATAAGAATAAATGGAATTCGGTATTTTAAAAAAACCTAAATGACCGTTGCCACACTAGAGTATCTTTTTTGCTGTATCTATTTTTTATTTGCAGGTAGCGGATGTTCGTGCAGAATGTGCGTGTAGGATCTGTCCCCTTTAATATGTGAATATTGTTTATTCTCTTAACTCAAATCATCTGAAATCCAATTCAACACTACTGATCTCCTAACGTTGCTCCAGTGTTTCACTGATCTACTCAAGTCCGTCCAGGTCGGAAACCAGGTTCTCCACCTTATAATTCTCAAACAGACTTTAAAACATATTTCAGATCGGTCTCAAAAGCTCCATAAAAACTAATTGCGGATTAAAATCCATCCAATATAAACCATAAACTATAGGAGGAAATTATGTCTGAAAAGGCTAAATTTGGAGACGGGCATGTTACCGAAGTGGACGATGAATAGGAAGACAAATACGATGTATCTGTCAAGATAATATCTGTAGAGGGTACATGTGATCAGGGCCATGAGGTTGGCCAAGAATGGATCGTAGGGGATAAAACAGTCGGGGGAATATGTCTCGGAGCCTGGGGACACATACATGATAGATTAAGTGTTCTAAAGCTTGGCGGCACATTTCCCTGGGAAAGAAGACGGCCGACACCTGATAAGCATGTTGTCAGGGTCGCATGTCCGGATATAAGAAATCCTGTTGTGTTTGAGGTCAGACGTATACAAAAGTAGATGATAATGGTGTCGTCAAGGCAGCTCTTTAAAGGGAACTATCGAACCTTTCTGTTTCTGTCAGGAGCATTTTCTTATCATCACCAAAGTCATCATAAGATGGAGAGGGAATTTCGATTACTCTAGTTGATTAACAATCTTTTAAGAGAGGGATTGTCAATGAAAACAAAAATTCTAATGAAAAGATTCGGTATTTGGTTAATTGTGTCGGCAGTCACTATAACCTCTATAGCAGGTTTTGCGGGCCAGGTGCAGGCTGAAAAACCAAGGTATGGCGGGATTTTGAAAAACATTTCAGTTAATTGTCCAAGGGCCATAGGCTGGCCTTCGAGCGATGCACCCCCGAGGCTCCCGGACTACTTTTTATGCATGGAGCCGCTCTTAAGGATCGATGATGACGGGACGCCTGTTCCGTTCCTGGCCACATC
>JAFDJA010000047.1 GCA_019307745.1 Deltaproteobacteria bacterium
TTGGAATATCATAATATTAAATCAGATATCATGATTTACCAGGTCGTGTATCTCCCTTAACAGGGCGAGGAGGGGGCTAACCTGTTCAAATGGGAGAGAGTTTGGGCCGTCACAGAGCGCAGAATCAGGATCAGGGTGTATCTCCATAAAGATTCCGTTGGCACCAGCAGCAACAGCCGCCTTTGAAAGGCATTCCACAAATTCTCTCTGCCCTCCGGAACTTGTGCCGCTGCCTCCAGGTAGTTGAACACTGTGAGTTGCATCAAATATGACCGGGAAACCCAGGAGTTTAATGGATGCTATAGACCTGATATCAACAACTATGTTGTTGTACCCGAAAAAAGTACCTCTTTCCGTAATGAGGATATTGTTATTTCCTGTGGCTGTTATTTTTTGGATGGCCGGTTCCATCTCGGCAGGAGAGAGGAATTGTCCCTTTTTAATATTTACAGGAAGTCCTGTTTCTGCAGCAGCTATAAGGAGGTCTGTCTGGCGGCAAAGTAATGCGGGTATCTGGATTATGTCCAGAACCTTGGCTGCCATTTTTGCCTGGTTAGGATCGTGTACATCTGACAGGATCAGCAGGCCTGTCTCATCTTTGACTTTCTGGAGGATTTTAAGACCTTTATCTATGCCAGGCCCTCGGAAGGAATTTAGTGATGTCCGGTTCGCCTTGTCAAAGGATGCCTTGAATATTATTGGAATGTTCATGTCTTGACTTGTCTTTTTTAAAAAAGTGGCAATCTGGAGAGTCGTCGCCTCATTTTCAATCACACAAGGTCCTGCAATTGCAAAGAATGGCCTGTTTTTTTCTATTGTGAAGCCTTTTAAGGAAATTTGTTTATCCATGTTATGTTTCAGCCTGTTAATTAAAATCGAAAAATGTTTTGGTCAGCCAAAGATAAAATGAAATAGCCTCTTTACTGAATTGCGTCCCCGATATAGCATCATAAATTTTAGCTGATTATTAACTTTGAACAGCAGTTATATGCTAATAGAAAGGGGTTCGAAAAGTCAAGAAAACTAAAAACCAGGTTTTGATAAACTTTTTCTTGTCTTGTTAAAGTATAATAACTATGATTACAAGTCAGTTTTCATACGGAGAAGGTCCTTTCCAGCAAACACTATCTGCGGAGCTGGCTGTGTCTTGTGCAAGGCGGGAAATCCTTTTGTTCAACTTTTCGATTAACTTGATTTTGTGGGGGATTCCCCTTTTCTGGGTTGGAAATTATTTTAATATCTTTTTTGAGCTTATAGATGGACGGTTGATATCATTCGGGAGGTAAATATAAGTGCCAGGCAAAAAGACTTCAAAGACCATAGCGGAGATTAATGAGAGGATTAAACAGGGCAGAGCAGTGGTTGTAACTGCCGATGAGATGGTGGATGTTGTAAAGAGGCATGGTCCGGCCAAGGCGGCACGCGAAGTGGATGTGGTCACCACAGGTACGTTTGCGCCTATGTGTTCTTCCGGAGCCCTGATAAACTTCGGTCATACAAAGCCTGTTATAAAGGCAGCCAAGGTATGGTTCAATGATGTGTCAGCTTATGCGGGGCTTGCTGCTGTTGATGCATATCTGGGTGCAACAGAGTCCCCTGAGGATGATCCATTGAATAAAGTGCATCCGGGCCTTTTTAAGTACGGGGGAGGTCATGTGATTCAGGATCTGGTTGCAGGCAGGACGGTCAAACTGAGGGCAACGGCATATGGGACAGACTGTTATCCCAATAAATCAGTGGAGAAAAAGGTGACACTTCGGGATTTACCGTATGCGACCCTGTTGAATCCAAGAAATGCCTATCAGAATTATAACTGTGCCATTAATCTTTCATCAAAAATTAAATATACATATATGGGTGTTCTTAAACCAAGGGCAGGGAATGCAAACTATTCCACATCTGGACAGTTGAGCCCTCTGCTGAATGATCCATATTACCTTACCATTGGTATGGGAACCAGGATTTTTCTTGGAGGAACACAGGGATATGTTGTCGGGCCAGGGACTCAGCACAACCCAAATGCCAAGCGGGGGCAGAACGGCGTACCCCTTGCACCTGCCGGGACACTTATGGTCATGGGTGACCTGAAAGAGATGAGCCAGAAATGGCTGGCCGGGGTTAGCATGTTAGGATATGGATGTTCCCTTGCAGTTGGATTTGGTCTGCCAATACCTGTGCTGAATGAGGAGATAGCTCGTTTTACAGGTGTGTCAGATGATCAGATATTTACCCAGATATGCGATTATGGAAATGACTACCCAAAAGGGGAGGCAAAGAGTCTTGGCAAGGTTAGCTACGCAGAATTAAAGAGTGGTTCTATCAGATTCAGGGGTGAAGATGTTCCCACTGTCCCTGTTTCTTCATATGTCAGGGCCCTGGAGATCGCACAGACATTGAAAAGATGGATTGAAAGCGGGGACTTTTCCCTGACTGAACCACAGGTAATGTTGCCCACAATAAATAGACCCTAGAAATGAAATTGAAGGATATGGCCGCAGACATAACCGCCTTTCTAAGTCAGGAGATTATGTTGTGGCTTTTTTTTAAACAGTGATTTAGAAAAAATGAAGATGGTTCCAGGTGTTATTGTTTATCCTCACGGCAACTGAGAAATCAAAGAGAATTTTAAAGTGATAGACGAAGGATTTACACACGGTAATTCCATAATACACCGTCTTGATCCCAGGGTCAGGGTGGTAGTCGCTGGTTTATATTCTGTTTTAGTGGCCTTTTCTGATCGTTTTCCAGCACTTGCAACAGCTTTACTGATTGCTTTGATTCTAGTTCCATTTGCAATGCTTCCGTTTAAGAAGATCGTGTCCAGGCTCCTGATCGTGAACATTATGATCCTACTGGTCTGGATTCTCGTACCTTTTACCTTTAAAGGTGAGCCATTTTTCAATATAGGCCCTTTAGTAATTACAAAGGAGGGGATTATTCAGGCTGGTCTGATCACAGTGAAGTCCAATTCTATAATATTGGTTCTGATGACTCTTGTGGCCACTATGCCTGTCTTTACAATGGGACGCACCATGAGATATCTTCATGTGCCGGCTAAGATTGTCCATCTCTTTCTTTTTACATACCGGTATATACACGCTATACACCGGGAGTATTCCCGCCAAGTGAATGCAATCAAGATCAGGGGATTTCAGCCTGGAACCAATGCTCATACTTACCGTACTTATGCATATATGGTAGGTATGCTGCTTGTCAGAAGTCATGACCGGGCAGAAAGAGTCCGTGCTGCCATGCTTTGTCGCGGATTTAAGGGAGAGTTCTATGACATGGTTGAATTTTCTTTCAGGCCTTTTGATCTAATAGCAATGATGTTGATGATACTGGCTGTGTTTATTATAGGATTACTGCAATGGACAACAATAATTTACTGATAAACCTTGAGGATATAACCTTTTCATATCCTGGTGAGGCTCCGATTCTTAAGAATCTCTATCTCCAGCTCCATGAGGGTGAGAGACTCGGACTTGTTGGTATGAACGGATCTGGCAAGACCTCGCTTTTTCATGTTATTATGGGGCTCCTTAAGCCTGATTACGGTAAGATCGAGATCTTTGGTGAAAAGGTCAGGGCTGAGAAGGATTTCCGGTCTGTGAGGCAACAGGTAGGGCTGCTGTTTCAGGATGCAGATAACCAGTTGTTTTGTCCGACAGTGATCGAAGATGTTGTATTCGGTCCTCTTAATCAGGGGAAATCCAGAAAAGAAGCTCAGGAGATAGCGCGAAAGACCCTGGCACTTCTTGGGCTTGAGGATTTTGAGCATCGGGTCACATATAAACTTTCAGGGGGAGAACAGAGGCTTGTATCTCTTGCGACTGTTCTTGCTATGGAGCCCAAGATACTACTCCTGGATGAACCCATGGCCGGCCTTGATACTGACATTATTAAAAAAATTATTGGTGTGCTTGAGAAAATTGATACCCCCTATATATTGATATCTCACAACATGGATTTTATCAGTGATACTACTACAAAAGTCCTGGGTTTGGTTGATGGAAGGATTATTCTTGGAAAGGATAAAATCCCCCATACCCATATGCATTCCCACGGATATGGCCATGTCCCACATGATCATTCAAGTGATAGTTCATCAAAAGAGTCCTAGAAAATATTTCTTACATCTCTCACACTGTCCTGGTGATATAGTATTTAATATATAAATATCCAATAGGGAGAAACCGGAAAAAAGCACGGACGCAGAATAGTGGAACAGCCCACTTAAGTTTTATTGCGTAAAGTCACTTTCCAACTTATATCACATTTCATTTATGCATGTCTTGACAATGGGAAGGGGCTTATGTATATTGATATTCATTTGCAATAAGCTCTTTTTGAGTCTAAGTGATGATTGAAATTTTTTTTGTTATAATAATAATCAGTTTTGCGTTTTTTTTTATTGTCCGGAAAATCTGCAGGATATTTTCAGGCAAGAATTCGGCGTGCGATTGTGATGCCGGGAATAGCTGCAAAGATTGCCCTTCATCAGGGCCGAACAATTCTATAATGGAGAGGTCTGTTGAAAAAGATAATTAAGATGCGTGAGATGCTGAAGAATCAGACCGGTATTGTTAAAAAAGTTATGTCCAGCGGTGATATGGGCAGGAGAATCAGGGAGATGGGTCTGGTTAATGATACCCCTATCCTTATTACTGGGCGTGCCCCTCTCAAAGATCCTGTTGCCATCAAGGTGAGGGACTGTATTCTTACCCTGAGAAACAATGAAGCTGACCATATTTTTGTTGAGGTTGATGATGTTGAGTCTGAAAATATTATGGGGCAGAGAATAACTATAGCGCTTTCAGGTAATCCCAATTCAGGCAAGAGCACACTCTTTAATGCTATTACAGGGGCAAGACAACATATAGCAAACTATCCTGGAGTCACCGTGGAGAAGAAGTTCGCTAACATCAAACTCAGGGATTGTGATATTGAGGTTGTTGATCTACCCGGTACATATTCACTTACCGCATATTCGCTTGAAGAGATAGTCGCCAGGGATTTTCTCATCCATGAGAGACCCGATCTGGTAGTGGATATTGTTGATGCCTCAAATCTAGACAGGAATCTTTATCTGGCGGTACAGTTAAAGGAGCTGGGTGCGCCGTTGGTTATCGCCCTTAATATGGTCGATGTTGCAGCCGACAGAGGACTTGAAGTAGATTGTGAAAAACTCTCTTTACTTTTTGGAGTCCCTGTTATTCCTATTGTGGCTCGATCCAAAAAGGGCATAAATAAATTGTTGGATAAAGTCATTGAGACGGTCCTGGAAAGACCGGATTGGAGCTCTGAGCTTATATCCTATGGTATTGACATTGACGAATTTATTGATGTTATTGAGGGACTTCTTGAGAAAAGCAGTATTGATGGCGGGAAGTATCCCCGGAAGTGGATGGCCCTCAAATACCTGGAAGGTGATGAGAAAATCAGGGAAATTGTAGGTGAGGATGCAGCAACAGGGCAGGAGATCGACGCTGTATGCAAGAAGATATGTAGACATATTAAAGACACATTTGGGGATGAACCGGAAAGTATTGTTGCTGATCATCGGTATGGATATATCACCGGCATTACTAAGCAGTCAGTAAAGAGGAAGATAGAGTCCCGCCTGAACTTTTCAGACAGGATAGACAGTTTTCTGACCAACCGTGTATTGGGACCTTTGTTTATGATGCTGATTCTTTATGCCATATACCAGTTCACATTCTGGGCAAGCGGCATACCAGTCGAAATGCTTGCCGTTTTCTTCGGGTGGATGAAGACAGGTGTGTCAGCATTTATTCCAGAAGGTTTGTTACATTCTCTTATCGTTTCAGGTATTATTGACGGAGTGGGTGGTGTGCTCAGCTTTATCCCTCTGATTATGTTCATGTTTTTTGCGATTGCTATTATGGAAGACTCCGGTTATATGGCAAGAGTAGCATATATGCTGGACCGGGTTCTCCGCTGGTTCGGCCTGCATGGGAATTCAGTTTTGCCATTGATACTCAGCGGTGGAATCTCTGGGGGATGTGCTGTTCCAGGAGTTATGGCTACAAGGATTTTAAGGGACCCCAAGGAAAGGATTGCCACACTCCTGGTTGCACCTTTTATGAACTGCGGAGCAAAACTGCCTGTATTAGCCATGCTGATAAGCGCCTTTTTTTCAAAAAATCAGGCAAAGATGATGTTTGTATTCACAATCCTTTCATGGGTGTTTGCCCTGTTTGCAGCCAAAATACTTAGGTTTACGGTTCTTAAAGGACCCAATACACCTTTTGTTATGGAACTTCCCCCTTACCGGGCTCCAACAATGAAAGGCATCCTGATCCATATGTGGGAGAAAACCTGGCAGTATATCAAGAAGGCGGGTACTGTTATACTTGGTGTTTCGATTATTGTGTGGGCAATGATGACCTTTCCGGGAATGGATCAATCCAGAGTGAGATTTTATGAAGATAAAAGGATTACGGCCAAGGCAGCCTTTCTGACCATACCTGAGATAGGCAATATTATCCATGATGCTTATGAATTGGACAAGTTTAATATTCTTGTGGATCAGTACAGCCGAATCATGGAAGAAAATCCTGATAAAATAAGTCAGTTGGAAGATGAACCACTTTTTACCACTGTACAGGAGTTATACTTGCCTGATGGGGGACAGGACAGTGAAGCTTTTTTCCCCTCTGTATATTTCGCTTATCGAGAAGCGATAAACCTTGCCATAGGTCAGGAGCAACAGGAGACCCTGAAAGGAACCATTGCAGGCCAAATAGGACAGGCCCTTGAGATTTTTTCCCGATATATCGGGTTTGATTACCGAACCAATATCGCCCTTGTGGGAGGATTTGCAGCCAAGGAAATGATACTATCTACACTGGGAACCGCATATTCTCTTGGTGAGATTGACTCGGATAGCAGTAATTCTCTTGCAACCAGGCTTAAAAAGGATCCTGCCTGGAATCCGTTGGTGGCCTTTTCGTTGATTCTTTTTACCATGCTTTATGTTCCCTGTTTTGCCGCTTTAATAAGCATTAAAAAGGAGAGTTCCTGGGGATGGGCAGGTTTTTCTGTTGCATTTAATCTGATTCTAGCGTATTTGATGTGCATTGTTGTTTATCAAACATGTTCTGTTCTAGGACTTGGAATTTAAAGCACTGTGAACAGTTCTTCCGCTAGATCAGGGCCCGGTTATCCGGGCCGATTTTTTTCCCGGAGATAGATATATGGAAAGAGTTCCAATCACAAAAGAGGCCCTCGAGAAATTGAGAGCCGAATTGCGTCAATTAAAAAAAGTGGAAAGACCCAAGAACATAAAGGCCATTAAAGATGCCAGGGCCCATGGAGACCTGAGCGAAAACGCAGAATACCATGCTGCCAAGGAGAGACAGTCCTTGATTGCTGGCAAGTTAGCTGAAATTGAGGACGCTATCAGCAGGTGTGAAGTGATTGAAGTAGTGCCGGGTCCAACAGACAGGGTTGTGTTCGGCAAGACGGTTCTACTCTATAATATTGACACTGAAGAGGAGAAACAATATCAGTTATTGGGTAAGTATGAATCAGATCCTGAAAATGGCAAAATTTCCGTTAATTCACCTCTGGGATTGGCTTTGATTGGAAGAGAGGTCGGAGACGAGGTCAAGGTGAATACTCCAGGTGGAATTCAGGAGTTTGAGATACTGGAAATCTACTAATTTCCTTACCACTCCCGCTTTTCACTCATAAATAATGCTAAATACAATGCAGTGACTCCATGTCATTAAAGATATTTCTCCACGGTCTAAAGAGCACTAATCAGGGGACAAAGTCTGTGTTTTTTCGCAGGAACTATCCTGATATGATCATTCCCAATCTCTTTGGCAGCCTTGAACAAAGGATGAAAATGCTAAGAGAACTCCTTGCTGATAAATCAGACATAAGTATTGTGGGATCAAGTTTCGGTGGACTGATGGCCACTGTCTTTTCCATGGAGAACGAATTCAGGGTAGATCGCATGATTCTCCTTGCTCCTGCCATCAACCTTTTAGGATTCTCCAGGTATCGAGAAAGGAAGATCTCTGTACCAGTCACTATATTCCACGGCAGGAATGATGATGTTATTCCATTTCAACCCATGAATCATGTGGCTGAAAGGTGTTTTCAGAATCTTTCCCTGCACATTGTGGATGATGATCATTCTCTACATGACACTTTTAGTAGTATTGACTGGGTTAAATTGCTTGGCAGGTAACTTGAATCTATTTCTAATAGCTGATACCTATGCTGACAGGTTCAATTTCCTTAAAGTATCTCTTGGATACTGTTTAGCATATCATTAAGCTTGTATGGTTTTGGAATAAACGCTGCAGCACCTTCACTCAAGACCTTGTGTTCTATACGGTTGTCAGTGTAACCGCTTATAATGATGATTTTAAGATTGCTGTTGATTTTAAGAAGCTCTTTAAGGCATTTGTCTCCACCCATTCCTGGCATATTAAGATCAAGTATGACAAGGTCGATCTGTTCATCTTCTTTTATATATGCATCAATGGCCTCTTTCCCATTTTCTGCTGTGATCACTTTAAATCCATGTCGTTTAAAAATATCCCCACCGATCTCAAGGAGTGCAATATCATCATCAACAAGAAGGATTGTCCTGTTATCACCAATAAACATTTTGTCTTTCCTTTTGAACCATACTTTCAGATTATGATATCACTTGAATTTTGTTTATACAAGATTCAGGTGTCAGAATTAACGGTTAATTTGGATAAAAAAAGTATTTTTTCAAAAAAAAATAATATTGGGTAATACAAAGTTTTTTAATTAAAGTCACTAATTTTATGTTTCCCATGTGTGTGCCTGGACTGATTCTTGCCATACTTGACCTGACAATTTTCTGAACAGTTGAAGGTGTGTTTGCTGAAATATGCATTTCCTTCCTCCTGTTATGTGGAAAATATGTCTTTGTCTTATACCATTAGATCAATTGTCCTTGATGGCTTCTTGCCAATTTCAACAGGCCTTTCCTTGGCCAGATTACCCTTGGTGTTATAGGTCTGTATCTTTGGAGATACATTACTCATATGGCCTTTTGTATCTCTCTTTTTTGTATTGTTCTGTTTGTCAGTATCTAACTCTGAATGATTCCCGGTCCCCGACCTTTCAATACTCCTGGGCTCGATTTCCTCAATCCTTTTTACCTGCCGGATGTCCAGTGACTGCTGAACAGAAATGTCAGGCATTATGTCAATCATCATGGTTTTTACCTCCTTTCAAAGGGTGGCCATAAAAAAACCCGCTTCCCAATACAGGGAGCGGGGCCAAAACACACTTTTATGAGTATTCTGTTGCCTGGCAACCCCGCTGCCCTATCCTGATGGACTTAGACCGGAAGCTTTGCGCCCCATTCTTTCGAATGGTTTGCCCTTTAGCAATTTATTATTTTATTTTCAACTACGCTATCGGCACTCTTTTAATAAAACTTTAATAATTAATAAAAAAAACTAAATTATTTTATCAATTAGTTTGACAGCAAAGATATCTGCATGGCCATTAATGACAGGATCGGTTCCAGGGTTTCTAATTTTAATTTTAACTACATTGGTAAGTTTATGGATAGTTGGCAACAAAAAAATCATCTATAATCCCTCTTGTCTTTAAGGATTCTCCATAAGCCCTGGCGGAAGCTTTATCCGCAAAGTGGGAGACTCTTACCTGATACCATTTTTTTGTTCCCCCAACAGCTTCATTCCAATAGGCATCCAGTTTGTTTTTTTTGAGTGATGCCACATATTTTTCAGCATGTTCAGGCTTTAGATATGCTGCAACCTGTAAGGTGAAAGGGTCAGTCACCACAATTTCATCAACTTTATTTTTCCCCGAACTAATTTTGGTTTTAACGAGATGTCCCACTGTATTAATCACCAATAGGATAATTCCTGAAGCCAGTACCATTGTAAACATCCACCTTAAGACCTGTTTCGATCGCCGGGAATATATGGCAAATTGAATAAGTCTGGTCCCCTGATAAAAAACAGAAGATACGACAGATTGTGCAATACAATATAGCCAGGCTCCCACCCGGATCATCATTTTGAAAAAGACCCACCCTGTTTTAAAGGTACTGGAAGGCTTCTTTTTTATGGTTTGTACTATGGGAGGGTTAAAACCCTGCCTCATTTTTTTCAGCTGATCTTCATTGATATTAAATAATAACTCTTTGGCCTTATGGAGTAATTTATTATCACTGTCGCTTTTAGTCATCCAATGGACACAGGCGGCAATACCTTTTAATGCATTGGATTTGTCATCAATTATTTGATAGGCCTGAAGGTAGATCTCCAGCGCCCATTCATCTGCCCTGCCGTCATTTCGGAAAATAGTGGATAAATTGACAATAATATGTTTTGCATCCTTTCCACCTGATTTTAAAACACGGCGATAAGTCTGAAGCGCTGGGAAATCGCTTCTTTCTGCGGATAAATATAGACGTGCAAGGGTGTTTTGGATGGACATATTGTCCTGTTGTGAATTCCCGATGAGAAAAAGGAGTTCCTGATGCTCTTTCTGGGTCACAGGCCTGTTTTTAATCTGCTGCAACCAGTTTTCAGCTGCTTCGCTATCCTCAGGGTGAGATTCAAGATAAGAGATGATAAATGCTTCACTTCCATGTTTTTTTTCTGCGCGGGCAAGGTAGAATCGAGCCATATAGGCAACTAACCGGGCAGAGCTCCTTTTTTTACCAAGGTATGAGAGGATAAAACTATCAAAAACTGCGACTGCTTTTTTGTATATACCTTCGGCGTCATTGTGTCGGCCTGCGCTCTCCAGAATAGCGGCTTCTGAAATCAGACTTTCAACAATATTTGTCCCATAAAGGTTAAGCAGCCATCCGGTGAAAAGAAATATCAGAAACAGGATCGTCATCGCGGGCAACAGCATCCAGCCAAGGCTTACATGGGATGAAAATAGGGGTAATGCCCATAGGGCAATTAGGCCTCCTGTGATTAACGAGATCCAAAATCGGAAAATAAGGTTTCTGATTATTAAAAGCATTATGTCCTTATATTTAAATAGAGTTGAAATTCAGGCACTATACTTGCGCCTGTTACCTCAAGGTGTCTTGATGTATATATCCATTTGTGATTCTTCTACTGGCCGTGACTCCTCTGCAGGTTGCGATTTTTCTGCAGGCTGTGTTCCTTCTCTTGGCAGGACGACATCTCCCGCTGGTTGTGAGTTTTCTGCCGGCAGCAATCCTTCTATCAGTGGTGTTTCTCCAACTGTACGGGATTCTCCTGCCGGTATAAAGCCCTCTGTTAGCAGATCGTCTCCTGTCGGGATTTGTTCGCAAATATCCTGGTCCTTACGAAGTGCAACCTTTATTGTAATAGGTTCAGAATCGTTGATTTTGCAACCTATTGTTGGATCTATGGTTTCAAAACGAATGTCATCGGGTATCACAAATTCTCTTTGGGGCTCACCCTGGGTGGCCTTGATCATGAAGTCTGCCCAAATAGGGGCTGCACCCCGGCCTCCGGTTATGCCCACACCTTGTTGGGTTTTGAGACTTGCATTCCGATCGAATCCAACCCATACAGATGTGCACAGAGTGGGTGTAAAACCTGTAAACCAGGCATCGCGATACCCATCAGTAGTGCCTGTTTTTCCGGCAGCCGGTAAGTCAAAACCCATGCGTCTCGCCACAGAAGCGGTACCGCTTTCAACCACACCGCGCATCATATCAACGACCTGGTAGGTGATACTATTATCGAGGACTCTCTTGCCGCTTACAATATGCTCTTCCAATATTCTTCCCTGGGCATCTTCAACCCTCTGAATCCAAAAAGATTCATGTTGGATACCACCGGTTGCAAAGGTCGCAAATGCGGAAGACATCTCAAGGGGGCTGACTCCGTTGGTTCCAAGGGCAAGGGAATAGACAGGGGGTAAAGGACTTTTGATACCGCATCGACGGGCAACATCTATGACGCCATTCGGACTAACCTGCTGTATCAGTTGAGCAGCAATCGTGTTGACAGATTTCATGAGGGCGTTTTTTAATACCATGGAACCCTCATATTGACGTTCAAAATTCAGGGGAGACCAATCTCGTGTACCCGGGATTGTTATATAGACTGGCTTATCAACAAACACGGTAGCGGGATTAAGGCCCTGCTTTTCAAAGGCCGCATAATATAAAAACGGCTTAAATCCTGATCCTGGTTGTCGTTTGTTTTGTATTGCCCGGTTGTATTCTGTCTCAAAGTAGTCTCTTCCTCCTACAAGGGCCTTGACTGCACCGGTATTTGATTCAATGGCAACAAGGGCACCCTGGGGGTGGTTATTGCTGTCTTGTCCGGGTTCATAAATATTTAATATTTTATCAAGCTCGCTTAATCCCTCTTTTATAGATTCCACAGCAATTGACTGCATATGGGGATCAAGGGTTGTGTATATTTTCAGACCACCATGAAATACAACCTCAGGCCCATATTTTCTTTCAAGTTTCCTGATTACTGTATCAATAAAATAACTGCCTGTATTGACACCAGCTGTCCTTTTTTTCAGTGTCAGTTCCTCTTTATATGCCTTCTCTGCATCAGCTATGGTAATATAAGATACTGCTACCATGCGCATTAGCACAATCCATTGCCGAACCTTGGCACGATCAAGATGTAGATAAGGATTATAATAGGTCGGCGCATTGGGCAAACCTGCCAACATCGCAGATTCAGACAGGTTCAAATCCGAGGCAGGCTTGCCGAAAAAAGTTCGGGCAGCCCGCTCAATCCCTATTGCACCTACTCCAAAGGGTATCTGATTTATATATGCCTCGAAGATTTCTTTTTTGCTGTATTGGGATTCAATTTGCAGGGCAACTAATAATTCGTGGAACTTTCTCATGTAAGATCGTTTAAAGCTGAAGAAAAGGTTCTTTGAGAGTTGTTGGGTGATAGTTGAAGCACCTTGTATCTTCCCGGATTCAAAAAGAGTCACCCATAGCGCCTTGAGGGTACGGATTTTGTCGATGCCGGGATGTTCCCAAAAACGGTGGTCTTCTGTAGCGATTACAGCCTGTATGAAATAAGGTGACACCCTGTCCAGCGGAATCGTTTCCCTGCCCCCGATAAGCATGATTCTTTCCCCGGTCGCAGTAAATATTTCCGTGGGTGGTGTTTCGATAATACGGTTCAGGGGTTCAGGCACACGTGGCAGATCCTTTAGATTCAAAAAGAGCATGACAATAACTATGAATGCGCACAGGCTGATAATGGATAGGATACTATAAAAAATCCAACGCAAATAACGTATTATTTTTGCCATAAAAGACATTATTGTGTCCTGCCCACTTGGCCATCAAATGGCAATGGTCTTAAGGTTCGTTCTTTATCTTCTAATTTTGAGCGTAATAGCCACACCGCCCATTCAGGAGATCGGTGAAGGATCATTCTTTTTTGATTTTCAGACTCTATTTCAAATCCCAGTTCAATAAACCCGGAAACAGTCTCATCAGAGATTCCTACCCTGACCACATGGCCGGTTTTTAAGAGGTTTTCTGGTTGTGAAATAACATTCCAGCGGACATCTTCAGACAATGATTCCAATGTCTCAAAAAATTGGAAAGCAGGATAGATACGGTCTTTAAATTTGGGGAAATTGTCCAATGTTCCGATCTGGTTGATTTCATCCTGTTTGATATGAGATAGTACCTCTGAAGGCACATTTAATTGTCGAATTACCCTGTTGTTTTTGTCTAACAGGAATATAATCAGAATTTCGTTCATTTTTCCAAAATAGGTTCGATCCCAGTTTCCATTGCTGAGGATTTTGATTAATTCAAATGGGGAGACTATCTCTTGGGCTATGGAGGAAGGTAGACCAAGATAAAGTGTTCGGAAATGGTCAGGTGACAGCATTATTCCACCCTTATTAGATGAAATATTAGCTGCAACCTGAGCAAATGTGGTTGCGTCACGGGCCTCGCGATGGGTAGTCTGACGGTCGGTAATGATCTGTTCAAGGGTCTTTTGGGCGGTTATATTACGATGGCCGATCTCCCAGATGGCCCCGGATTCCGGTCTTTCGATATTGGTTTTAACAAGATAACTGCCCAGGGCTCTTTCAATCCAGTCAAATCGAAACTCGATTATAAAGGCTCCGAGCACTAAGAGAAAGATTGTCATTGACCTTATTGAAAAGACCCTTTCCAGCCACTCTTTAAAATTGTTTGGTTCAAAGTTGTCCATAATTCAAATAATAATGGTATGTATGGGCTTACACATTAAATCTGAAATTTATAATATCCCCATCCTGAACTATATACTCTTTTCCTTCAAGCCGAACACGTCCCGCCTTTTTTGCATCATTAAAGCTGCCGAGATCGACCAGGTCCGGGTATGCCAAAACTTCTGCACGGATAAAACCCTTTTGGATATCTGAATGAATCTCTCCTGCAGCCTCCAGGGCCGGAGTCTCCTTTTTAATTGTCCATGCCTTGACCTCATCGCTGCCAACGGTAAAAAATGACATGAGATTTTGTGTTTCATAGGAGCATTTTATCACTCGATCAAGTGCCGATGTCTCTATATTGTATTCAGCAAGAAATTCCTCTGCCTCTTCAGGTTCCATGGAGGCAATGTCCATCTCCAGTTTTCCCCTCACCACCAGCATTTCAATTCCTTCAGGGATCGACCTCCACTTGGGCATTATATCATCTTCATCACTATTATTGATGATTACAAGTTGTGGTTTTGCGGAAAGAAATGTGAATCCCCTTAATAAAGGGGCTGATGCCAGTTCAGAATCCAGACGAATGGGTTTGCCGTCATCCAGAAGTTTTTTGCAGGTATTTAAAAGATCTATCTCGTCCTTGTTCGATTTTCTCCCCCTTTTGTCATCCAGTGCAAGTCTTTCGAGCCTTTTTTCAACGACCATAAGATCACTCAGTATCATTTCCTCCTCAACAGACCGGAAGTCTTCCTCTGAAGAAGGATCCATTCCGCCGGCGTCTTGAAAATTACGCACTACATGAATAAGGGCATCACAAATCCTGGCCTGATTCCATGTCGCGTTCTCGGATTTTGACGAATCTCCGGTATGTAGATCCGAGGGAAGGAGGTATTCCACCTGGGCAAAGGTGGTTTTTTTGGGCTGATACATATCAGACAGGAAATTGACCCTGTTATCCATAACCTTTACAGTCCCTATCCGCTGATCTTTTTTTAACTGGGCTGCCTCCTCTCCCCTTGCACCGGTAAGTGCGGTAAAAACAGTTGATCTGCCGGAGAGCGGGAGTCCAACAATACCAAGTTTCATAATTGACCTCTTTAAAATGTTATAAACTCATATTGTGTTCCTACTATAAAGTTAAATTATATACAACATGCTATTACTATTTTCCCCCATATACACACTCTTAGGTTATGCTTAGTGTTTGTAATCAAAACCCAAAACAGTTATTATCAAATTCAAGGTTATGGCACCCATTAAAAGGATCCTGTCAAGAAAAAATACCTCACCATCGCAAAAATATGGATATCTTTTTTTTGCAGGAACAGAACCCCGGACTAAGCTAGACTTTAGTTCCCTGCTCCCCGCTTTTTGAAAGATTGATCTACTAACAGGCACCCATCGGGATCAAGGTTACACAAATAGACATTAGATTCTGTGCAACCCCTGGTCTAGGAAACGGACCCCAGAAAAACGTTGGTACCTTGTCATGTCCAATGGGCGTTGACAAAATAAAGGGCTCCAAAAGGGCCAACCATTGAGGGCTCATGAAAAGGGCAGATCACAAAAAAGCCACTGGTCGAGATTCATTATGAGGGCAGTGCAACGGTGTGCCAACCAAGTATAAGGTTGTTAGCCACCAAAATCGCTGGCTTCACCGCTGCAGTGCCCGACTAATGAGACAACAGTTCCTCACGGAAAGGAACCTTATCCCGTAAGATGCAATAACAGATACGTGCCAGTTTATTGCCCAGCGCTTTAGTCGCGACACTGGTATTTGTCTGGGCCACTTTTCGATTGTAATAGTTTCTGAATCGTTGGTTGTATTTGCGTGTTGAATGGGCTGCCTCGATAAATGCCCAGCACAGATAGCGATTACCATTTTTACGGTTCTCGGTACCTTTACTTTTACCGTCGGATAGTCGCCTGGAGGGTGCACAGCGACAATAGGAGGTAAAATTGCTCACTTTGGCAAAGCGGCCAATATCACCAACTTCCAACATGATGGTCATAGCCAGGATATTGCCAATACCGGGTATACTTATCAAATTCTGAAAAGATTTATTGAGTTTTACTTCCTGTTTAATGGCTTTCTCCAGACAAAGAATTTGCTGGGACAAAAACTGGATACTGTATAAATTAGCTTGAGCCGAAAGGACCAGATGTTTTTCTTCTAACCACTGTTGTAAATCTTCGGCACTCAGGTTTCTCATTTCATTGGAGGTAACCTTTAGGGCACAACATCGCTGTATCAGTGATTGTAGGCTGAGGATATGAGCTGTTTTGTTGCGAACTAAAAAGAGTCGTTTACGGGCCAGATCCCGCAGTGAACGAGTTTTTTTAGGGTAAATGTAACCCTCTGGAAGAATGCCTAAAATCAAAAGCTGCGCCAGAAAGAACGCATCGTGCTGATCATCACTATGTTTTAATCCTTCATACTTCTTGATCGCTGAGGGAATTGACTAAGTGAAATTTTTCATAACCGGACGCCATCGAACCGTCGACCAACCAGTACCAATTGAAGGTGGATTCCACTACTAGTCCTTTAAGTTGATTACGAAATGGGCTTAGGGTTTGTAATATAATTTCAAGGTTATTAACAACTCGCTTTTTGAATACCCGTTTAAGATTTTGATCTAATATGCCAATGTAAGTATTTCTTGAATGAAGATCTAAACCGGCGTATAGTTCCATAAGTCACCTCCTATTGTTTTGGGGTTTATGTTATTATTTAACCCTCTCATAACAAATCGCATACTATGTTGCGATTCGGAGGTGCCTTTTAGATGATTATCAAGGAGTCTTGACTTTTAAGGTCAGTAATCAACCTCAATATAAGAGATTTTCCTTTCCTTTCCCAGTCCAAAACCCTCGATTTTGATGAAATTCTATGATTCGATTATTCTTGACTTTAAGAATCCTTTATCGTTCCATTTAACAAAGATTCTTCGCTTAAACAATTTAACCTCTTAATGGATGTTTCATCATGAGAAAACATTTTAATATTTACCTTCTTCGCTTAAAAATTATACTGCTAATGCTCTTGAGCATATTCCTTATATGTACTTGCGCTAAAGAAGATTCATGGATGAGTCTTAATTATAAAGTTACTAAACTTTGTCAACAGGGTCGATACCCGGAAGCGACTGAAGTAGCTGAAGAAGCATTGCAATTAGCGGCAAAAACCTTCCGGTCAGATCATCCCAATGTAGCAGCATCCCTGAACAATCTGGCGCAATTGTACCGGGTTCAGGGCAGGTATGCTGAGGCCGAGCCTCTTTACAAGCAAGCTCTGGAAATAAAAGAGAAAGCCCATGGGCCGGATCACCCTGATGTGACAACATCCCTGAACAACCTGGCGCTGCTTTATCATTCGCAAAATAAATATGGTGAGGCCGAGGCTCTTTCCAAGCGAGCTTTGGAAATATGGGAGAAAGCCCGTGGGCCAGATCATCCTGATGTAGCTAAATGGCTGAATAATATGGCGGCGCTGTACCGAGCTCAGGACAGGTTTTCTGAGGCCGAGGCTCTTTACAAGCGAGCTCTGGAAATATGGGAGAAAGCCCGTGGGCCAGATCATCTTGACGTAGTGAAATCCCTGAACAATCTGGCGCTGCTTTATCATTCACAAGGTAAATATGCTGAGGCTGAGGCTCTTTACAAGCAAGCGCTGGAAATATGGGAGAAAGCCCTTGGGCCAGATCATCCTGATGTAGCGAAATCCCTGAACAATCTGGCGGCGCTGTACCGAGCTCAGGACAGGTTTTCTGAGGCCGAGGCTCTTTCCAAGCGAGCTCTGGAAATATGGGAGAAAGCTTTTAGGCCAGATCATCCCAATGTAGCGAAATCTCTGAACAACCTGGCGCTGCTTTATCATTCACAAGGTAAATATGCTGAGGCAGAGCCTCTTTACATGCGAGCTCTGGAAATAAAGGAGAAATCCTTATGGCCAGAGCATCCTGACGTAGCGAAATCCCTGAACAATCTGGCACTGTTTTATCATTCGCAAGATAAATATGCTGAGGCCGAGCCTCTTTACAAGCGAGTTCTGGTAATAAAGGAGAAAGCCCTTGGGCCAGATCATCCTGATGTGGCGACTGTATTGGAAAATATGGTAAAGTGTTGCAGAGAAATGGGAAAGAAAGATGAGGCGGAAAGTTTAGAGGCACGAGCTAAAAATATTAGGGCTAATCGGTAACAATTCACGATTTTCCTCTAATGAAAGATTTTATAGCTGAAGCAGTAATTATAAACGTCTTAATGAAGGTTACACCATGGAAAAACACCTCAAATTATACATGCCTTGCTCCTGACAGAGTTATGACTGTTCTGTTGGGAGCCTAATCTCATTTAAAGCCAAATCCCGAGTGATCGGGAGACGGAAAAC
>JAFDJA010000048.1 GCA_019307745.1 Deltaproteobacteria bacterium
ATAGAAGAATAGAACACTCAAAGATTTTAGAGGTATTTGATTATTTAAGGTCCTTTTTCTATTTTTTATCTTTAATTATCTTTTCCTCGTTGTATTCGATATAGTCGAAATCATGGGCAGTATCGGAAATGTTGAAGGAGTACATCTCGGAGAGGACGTGGATGCGGAAGTCACGCTCCATCAGGGCCTTCCAGGGGCGGACGCAAATATAGTGGGTCATCCGACGGCAGGAGCGGCTCTTGGTCATAATGTCCCGGGCCAGTTCCCAGGCGCGGTCCACAATCTTGTCCGCCTCGACGATCTCGTTGACAGCGTTTGCCTCAAGGCAGGCCTGAGCATCCATGCCACCGCATGTCAGCATCATATAGTTTCCCTTCTTAATACCCAGAATCTCTTGAAGGCAGAGACCCATACCGTCCCCGGGAACGTGGCCGCCATGCATACCATAGTGGTCGTCCTGAAGAATGAAGTCGGGGGTGCAGAGGGTGATGTCGCTCATCATGCACATTTCCCAATGGATGCCCCGGCCGTTGATGGCGGCGATGGTGGGAACTTCGATATCATTGACAAAATTCTCCACGATCTTCAGGGTGTCGTAGATCTGCACATCGAACCTCTGGTCATTGTCGGGGGACTGCTCCACCTCGGCAAAGGAATCGGTGTCGTGCTCATTTATCCAATAGGGTGCGGTGGAGGTGAGGATGAGGCACTCCACATATTTGGCATGGCCGATGTCCGTCCACAGCTCGCCCAGAGCGTGATGAAACTGATAGCTCCACTGGACCGGGCCGCCCTTGGTGTGCATCTTCACCTCTAGGATGCCATCCTTTAAGGTGAACTTGAAAAAGTCCTCGTATTTCTTCTGTAAATCCTCGATAGTGGGCATGGGCACGTAGTTATATTTTGCTTTAGGCATTTTATTTTTTTCCTTTCGTTTCTAATTGAATAATAAAATCTTACTTTTAACGTTGGAAATATAGAGAAATAAAAATAGTGTGTCAAGGACCATATTAAGTCATTTTAATAAACTCCGCCTGGAATCCTGTTACTATAATGTATTGAGTATTTTTATTTTCAGATTGTAACTGTTTTGTAACCACGTGAGTCAAAATTTACCTATGAAAGGTCATTTATTTTGTTTAGAAATACATTTTTAATAAATCAGTCTATCGTGTTAATCCTGCAACCCGATCAATCCTGCCAAAAATTCACAGACAATTTTTTTATCAAAAAAATCGTGAAAAATCGATGTAGATTGTGATAGGGTTTAAGATCTGACAGTGGAGTAAGAAAAAATTCGAAAATGCGCAATGGGAGTTTAAAATCGTTAACTCTTTAGGACGAGATATTGCCAATATTCTGCCAGCCAATATCTTACTTCGCTTCCAAAAAAAATAATCTTCCTCCCGCTTTTAGCATTGGGATAGTAGTCTAAGGAATAAATAACGATGAATCTTACAGATCTTCTTAATTCCATCAAAAACCACCCGGATTTTGGGCCTTCACACGTGTATCACAGATACATCCCCCCTAATGATGCGAAATATGGCCCTGATCCGGATATCAATCCCTGCCTTATGAAGATATTGAAACAAGATGGAATAGACAAATTCTACAGCCACCAGACAGAGGCAATGAACCATATCAATCAGGGAGAGAATGTCATTATTGCCACGCCCACGGCAAGCGGCAAAAGCATGATTTATAATCTCACTGTATTGAACACCATCCTGAAAAACAAAACCGCAAAAGCACTATATATTTTCCCCCTTAAGGCCCTGGAGCAGGATCAGCTCAAGACCCTATCCTCCCTGACAAAGAAGATAAATGAAAGAGAGATAAGCATAGCAGTCTATGATGGTGATACAACCCATTACAAACGCAGGCAGATACGTTCCGAAGTGCCCCAGATCCTTTTTACAAATCCAGATATGCTCCATTGCGGCATTATGGCTTATCATGAAAAGTGGAAGCCGTTGTTTGAAAACCTGAAATTCATTGTCCTGGATGAGGTACATACATACAGGGGAATCTTCGGGTCACACATGAATCAAATCATAAGGAGATTAAAAAGGATATGCGCCATGTATGGTGCAGACCCAAAGTTTATCCTGTTGTCTGCAACGATCAGCAATCCTCAGGAATTTGGAGAGATCCTGATCAATGAAAAGGTCAGGACAGTTGACTCCAGCGGTTCTCCCAGATCGGGGCAGCATGTTCTTTTTTTGAATCCCCATACTAGCTCTAATTTTTCAGCCGCAAGACTCTTTAGCCTATGTATACAATCAGATTTTAAGACTATTGCTTTTACCCAATCCAGAAAGGTCACTGAATTGATCCATGTATGGGTTTCACAGCTCTCACCTGCCCTGAGAAAAAAAATCAGTTCATACAGGGCAGGCTTTATGCCCAAAGAACGTAGAGAGATAGAAAAAAGGCTTGCAACGGGAGACCTCATGGGTGTTGTGTCCACTAGTGCGCTGGAAATGGGCATAGATATAGGGTATCTGGATGTATGTCTGCTTGTGGGGTATCCTGGTACAATAATAAATACATGGCAGAGAGGAGGACGGGTAGGACGTTCAGAAAGGGATTCCATGATAATACTTATTGCCAAGCCCGATGCCCTGGACCAGTATTTCATGAAACACCCTGACAGCCTTTTTGACAGGTCCTACGAGGCAGCAATACTTGATCCAGACAATCCCTATGTAGCCAAGGCGCATTTCCCATGCGCAGCAGATGAGATCCCCCTGACTCTTGATGATGAAAAATTCTGGCCCAACAATCTAATTACTTACCTGGAAGGGCTGGAATTTTCAGGAGAACTAACAAGAGCAGCCGATGGAAAGCCGGAATGGTACTGCACAAAATCCAGACCCCATCGCCTGGTTAATATAAGGTCCACCGGTGAGGGGTATACTATCTTTGAAAAGGAGACAGGCCAAGCCATTGGCACGGTGGATGGAGGACGAGCATTCAAAGAGTGTCATCCGGGCGCAATCTATCTGCATATGGCAGAACAGTATATTGTGGATCATCTTAATATTGAAAACAGGGATGTGATTGTCCGGAAATCAGACTTGAAATACTTTACCCGCGTTCAGACTGATAAGGAGACAGAGATCATAAAAGTACACAGGAGCAGACCTGAGGCACAATTCATTGTGCGTGAAGGTCTCCTCAAGGTCACAGAACAGGTGACAGGGTATGAGAAAAGAGCACTTCCCGGTCAGGAGATGATAGGGCAATCCTCTCTGAACTTGCCAGCTCAAACCTTTGAGACCATTGGCTTCTGGGTGGAGATCGAGCCAGCCATTAACAGGTTCATTGGGGAAAACGGACTCAATTTTATGGGAGGGATCCATGCTATAGAGCATGGTACTATAGGCATTTTCCCCCTTTTTGCCCTCTGCGACAGGAATGATATTGGAGGCATATGCTATCCATACCACCCTCAGGTAAAAAAAAGTCCTATCTTTATATATGACGGATATCCAGGTGGGGTGGGCCTTGCCCAGAGGGGGTTTGAAGTCATTGTGGATATCTTCCAAAAGACACTGGATCATATCAGAGAATGTGAATGTGAAGAGGGGTGTCCTTCATGTATCCACTCTCCCAAATGCGGCAATGGTAATAAACCGTTGGATAAAAGGGCAGCCATAATAATACTGGAATGCCTGCTCGGTCATATCCCACTGGATGAAATTTGTGATGAAAATCCAGGAGAGATGCCAGATACTTATATTATCAAGGATGAAGAACAGGAGGGAAAAAGCATCGATCCAAGAATAGTGTATTTTGATCTTGAGACCCAGAAGCTGGCTCAGGAGGTTGGAGGATGGTGCAACACTCATCTCATGAGAGTATCTGTCGCAGTGGTGTATGACAGCTTTAAGAAGGAATTTTTCTCCTATACAGAGGATAAAGTCGATGATTTGATTGACCATCTGGAAAAAGCCGATCTTGTTGTGGGATTTAATATTCGAAAATTTGATTACTCCGTCCTTAGCGCCTACACAAACAAGAACCTGAAAAAAGAGCTCCCCACGTTTGATATACTTGAAGATGTGTATAAGCGTCTAGGCTTTAGGCTCGGGCTGGACCATCTTGCCCATGAGACCATAGGCACTGGCAAGTCAGCAGACGGACTCATGGCGGTTGAGTGGTTCAGGAACAGGGAAATGAAAAAACTTACAGATTACTGCCGCCAGGATGTGGTAACAACAAGAGATCTGTTTCTGTATGGTGTCAATAACGGCCACCTGATATACAGGAGAAAAAAGGAAAAACAGAGGGTAAGGCTGATGGTTGACTGGGAACTGGATAAATTAATTCAAAAATGATAAATTGCGAAATATGCCTGGTTATTCCCGGCACATATCTGTCTTTTTTCCAATATACAATTTCCATCCATAAACTCAAGATTGATAGTTTAAACATAGGTATTTCTCATGCATAACTCATTTGAGTGTAAGATGTGCGGGGTGTGCTGTTATGGAGAAGGAGGCATAACGGTTCAAGATGATGAGGTAGAACGGATTGCCAGCTTTTTAACTATCAACGATGAAGAGTTAGTACATAATTTTTGCCAGAAGAGAAATAACAAGCTCTATATAAAGACAGGTAAAAACGGTGCATGCGTTTTTTTCAAAGACGGTGAGGGATGTGATATTCAATCGGTCAAACCTGCCGTATGCTATCAATGGCCCTTTTACTCCGCTAATATGGAGGATGAAAACAATTGGCGTATGGCGCAGGAGGCCTGCCCTGGAATTAATCCGAACAGCCATCACAGGAAGTTTGTAGAGCAAGGAAAACTGGAACTGAAAGATTATCAATTTAATGGCAAATGGCGATAGATTGTTTTCAGGTCTAATTTACTGGCTCTTCACATAAACAGGGTCAAAAAAGCTAATAATTCGATTATGATCTTCTGCTTGAACTGTTATAAGTGCGGGAAACCGTTCAGTGCCGGCTGAATGGGGCTGAGTCCAGAAATACGAAGAAACCTGCAAGGATATTTCACAAAAAGGAACGGGCATCATCAAGACACCTTGAATTCAAAGGAGACTCATAATATGCATAAGGTCATGATTCATCCTGCAGAATATCACGATTGCAGCGAGGCCATTAATCTCGCCCTCAGCCTTTTCCCTCTAAAAATAAAGGGCAAAAAGGTTCTGGTAAAGCCCAACTCCATTAACGGTTCAGAGCCTGATCAGGGAGCAGTCACACATCCATCCATCCTTGAAACGCTTCTGAAAAAACTGGAGCAATCCATGGCGGCGGAGATAATAGTTGGTGATAATCCCGGTGCGATGGAGTATGGGGACAATGAAGAGACCTTCCGCCGAAATGGACTCATGGAAGCTGCCGGTAAATATTATAAAAATATAGGCTCTGAGGCCATTGATGTTGAAGTTTCCAGCCAATTTTTCAACCATCTTAGTGTTTCCAAGGATGTGCTTGATGCGGACATTTTCATCTCCCTGCCAAAATTCAAGACACATGGTTTGACTATCATCTCCGGGGCTATCAAAAACAGTTATGGAATACTTCCTGGCGCTCAAAAAGGCAACGGCCACCGGATCGCCGGTAATCCTGCAAGGTTTCACGATTTGATAGTGGATGTCTTTGGTCTCAGAGTGCCTGACCTTTTTATTGTGGACGCAGTAATGGGTATGGAGGGTAACGGCCCGGTCTCCAAAGATCTTCGATATATCGGCCAAGTCATGGCCTCAGACAATGCCGTGGCCCTTGACGCGACCATCGCCCGCATGATGGGCCTCAACCCTGCCAACCTAGGATTTCTTGAATATGCTAAAAAACAAGGCTATGGCGACTATGCAAATGAGGCAGTGGAGATCATAGGAAATTTCACAATAATTCCCGATTTTAAATTACCCCCATCTGCTGAGGGAAAAGGGCGAGAACTTCCCCCTGATTTTAAGGAGATGACACAAAGACTGACTAGCATGCGCCCGAGCGCAGACCAAAATCTCTGTCTGGGTTGTGGGATCTGTGTGGAAAAATGCCCTGTCTCTGCATTGTCTATGATCAATGACCTCCCAAACGTAACGCCAGAGGAATGTATAGTCTGCTTTTGCTGCCAGGAAAACTGTCCGGAAAGGGCGATTCAATTGCGCTAACAAAATGGGTGTATTTTTTTCAACAAAAAACTTTTCAGGATGAAAAATTATTATGCATTCGGTAACCAGATCTCCTGGAGTTATAATGCGGACAGCTTTGCAGAAAAAAATTTTTATCCCTCCTATAATTGTGTGACAATCCACAGTAGGTGACCGATATCAGATTCAGCCAATATATTTCAAATTGTTACATAGAGGTGCGAGAAGGAATAACTGAGATATGGTGATAAGATAAAACTGTTGAAAACCAGAATGCAGTCCAGATAAAAAAAGCCCGGCTGAAATTCAGCAGGGCCTTTTAAATTTATATTTAAATATCAAATCATCAAAAATCAACCAGTTCCACCTCAAATACTAAAGTGGAATTCGCAGATATGGGTCCACGAGCAACTGAACCGTAGGCAAGATCCGGAGGTATGACTAGGATACGCTTTTCACCCTTTCTCATATCAAGAATAGCTTCATCCCACCCTTTTATGACCTTTCGGGTCCCAACGGGAAATTCAATCGGCTCACCTCTATCCACAGAACTGTCAAACTTTGAACCATTTAAGAATGTACCGGTATAATGGACCTTTGTTAAGGTACCCACCGATGGTTTGTCACCACTTCCTTCTTTGAGGACAATGCACTTGAGGCCAGTATCTGATGTCTGAAGTTTGCCTGGATATTTCTTCTCAAGGGAGCCAAGATATGCTTCCACTTCTTTCACATTTGCCGCCTCTTCCGATTTAAAATTCTCTGCATTCTTACCAACCCTTACAATTACGACTTTGGTCAGGACATCATCTTTCTCAATAGAGTCGACAACCTCTTGCCCCTTAATCACATGACCAAATACGGCATGTTTTCCATCGAGCCAGGGAGTGGCCTTGTGAGTGATAAAAAACTGGCTGCCGTTTGTGTCAGGCCCGGAATTCGCCATTGAAAGGATACCAGGTCCACTGTGTTTCAAATCAGGATGAAATTCATCAGGAAACCTGTAGCCTGGGCCGCCCCGGCCAGAACCTTCAGGGTCACCACCCTGAATCATGAAATCCTTAATAACCCTGTGAAACTTTGTGCCATCATAAAAGTGGACTCCTGAAGGTTTATTAGAATTTTTTGTGCCTTCTGCAAGACCAACAAAATTGGCAACTGTCATGGGGACTTTTTCAAACTCCAAAGCAATCACTATCAGCCCTTTTGCAGTATACATTTCCGCGTAAAATCCGTTATCGTATTTTGCGTCTGCTCCAGCGCTCGCAGACTGTGCCATAAGAAAAACTCCAGAAAAAATTAATGCTAGAACAAACAGTCTGGTCATCCTTTTCATAAGCATCTCCTTAATTGAATGTATAACTGATATTTTTCTATTCCAGCTTAATAACCGGAATGTGATACCGTACATTAGCCAATTTTTTGAGCTATAATAACCCTATATTTCTGACTGTAATCCTTGATCCTCCTGATATTACTGAAGCATTCCTGCTCTTCAAAAAGCCGCATGCTCTTTTCAGTATGCCTGGGATCCATCTCAATAAGGATCCAGCCATTGGGATTTAAAAAGTCTTGGCTCTTTACAATGATTTTTTCTATATAACAAAGCCCATCTAAACCACCGTCAAGCGCAATCCTTGGTTCATAGTCCTTTACCTCAGGCTCAAGTGTATCCAATTCCGTAGAAGTAACATAAGGTGGATTGGAAACAATAATATCAAAACTGACAGGTTTATCTTCAAAGGGTTGAAACAGATCCCCACAGGCAAACCGTACCCTGCGGTTCACTCCGCGCGTCTTTGCGTTCTGCTCTGCTATATCAAGGGCTTTCTGTGAAATATCAGTTGCATATATATCAATTTCATCGAACTCCTTGGCAAGACATATTGCGAGCACTCCGCTTCCAGTTCCCAGATCAAGCAAAGGTCCGCTTTTCTTATCAGCAGGATACAGGGTCAGGACCTGATCAATAAGAATTTCACTCTCTGGCCTAGGGATAAGCACATCAGAATTCACGCGGAAAGCCATCGACCAGAATTCTTGTAACCCTGTTATATACTGGGTCGGTTCTCTGTTAATACGTCTTTTAATTAACGTACGGTATCCGCTTACTTCATCTTCAGTAAGTGGTTGATCAAAGGCAAGATAGAGTTGCACGCGATTGGTATTAAGTTGATGGGCCAAGAGGATTTCCGCGCATAAACGAGGACTTTCTATTCCTTTTTCGGTGAGAAATTCTACTGAAATATCAAGGAGTTCTTTTATGGTCCATGTCTTTGGATTCACAACTCTCCTTTCAGCGCTTCAGCCTGAAAGTGGGCAATAAGTGGTTCTATAATCATATCGAGCTGGCCCTGAAGGATATCCTCAAGTTTGTATAAGGTAAGACCTATCCTGTGTTCCGTGGTCCTTCCCTGGGAGTAATTGTATGTTCTTATCCTTTCGCTCCTATCCCCTGATCCAACCATATTCTTACGCTCTTCAGAGATCTTTGACTGCTGTTCAGCCTGGTATCGATCCAAAAGTCTCGCCCTTAAGACCTTCATAGCCTTAGACTTGTTTTTGTGCTGGGATTTTTCATCCTGACAGCTTACCACAAGCCCTGAAGGAAAATGAGTTATTCGGATGGCTGAATCGGTCACATTTACATGCTGTCCGCCACATCCTGATGAACGAAAGGTATCAATCCTGATATCATCTGGATTGATCTCAACATCTACCTCTTCCGCCTCGGGAAGCACAGCCACTGTGACCGCTGATGTATGGATACGACCCTGTGTCTCAGTTTCCGGAACCCTTTGGACCCTATGAACCCCGCTTTCATGTTTAAGACGGCTGTACACACCTTTACCTTCTATAAGTAAAATAATCTCTTTATACCCGCCAATGCCAATAGGATTCTGGCCCAGGATCTCAACTTTCCATCTCTTCAGCTCAGTGTATTTCAGGTACATCCTGAAAAGGTCTGCAACAAAAAGAGCTGCTTCGTCTCCACCTGTCCCTGCCCTGATCTCAAGAATTATGTTCTTCCCATCATTAGGGTCCTTGGGCAGGAGTAAGACCTGAAGCTCTTTCTCAAACTTGGAAAGTTCAGACTTAAGTGTATTGATTTCCTCCTTTGCAAGCCGTCTAATATCCGGATCAGAATCATTTAAAAATATGCCGCTTTCTTCTATTGCATCTTTTAGAGAGTTTAATTCACGGAATGCATTGATGATAGGAGAGAGTTGGCTGTGTTCCTTGGTGTATTCCAGGTATTTTTTCTGGTCCTTTATGACCTCGGCCCTGGACAGCTCCCTTTCAAGCCGTTCAAACCTCTCTTCAAGATCTTTTACCTTTGCAAACATAAAATTATCACCTATCCCAGAGAAGATATTATCTGCGCAGAAACCGTTCTACCTCGTTCCTTAAAAGTTCTGGAATAAAATATTGACTGCTTCCCATAAAAAAAACTAACAGACAGACCTAAATATACTGACCCGTACTGCCCAGCCATTTCAGCCGTGCAATACGGGTCATGAGTTCATGCATAAGAGAAAACAAATCCTTCGGGCAAAAAAAGCGGGATAAAGTCGATCTTATTCCTTTGCTTCTTCTGCCTTGCTGAATTTTGCATATTTGTTTTTAAAACGCTCAACTCTTCCGGCTGTGTCCACCAGTTTCTGCTTCCCAGTAAAAAATGGATGGCACTGGGAACAGATCTCAACTTTGATCTCTTTAAGTGTGGACCCAGTCTTAAATTCATGTCCACATGCGCAGTGCACAAGAGCATTATGGTATTCCGGGTGAATATCCTTCTTCATTTTCTTATCCTCCATTTATTGACTCATTGATCCCAAAAACTTATCATTATTTTTCGTTCCTTTGATTTTGTCCAGTAAAAATTCCATGCTATCCACAGGTGTCAAGGGAGAAAGGAGTTTGCGGAGAACCCAAATGCGGTTTAACTCCGCAGGATCCTGGAGAAGCTCCTCTTTTCTTGTACCAGAACGGTTGATATCTATAGACGGGAAGACCCTTCTGTCAGAAAGTTTTCTGTCAAGATGTATCTCCATATTACCGGTACCTTTAAATTCTTCGTATATAACTTCATCCATTCTGCTTCCAGTCTCTATGAGAGCCGTAGCAATGATTGTGAGGCTTCCACCCTCTTCGATATTTCTTGCAGCCCCAAAAAAACGTTTGGGTTTGTGCAGGGCATTAGAATCAAGACCTCCAGAAAGGATTTTGCCACTAGGCGGCACAGTGGCATTGTAGGCGCGCGCCAATCGAGTGATGCTATCGAGCAGAATAAGCACATCACGTTGGTGCTCAACAAGCCTTTTTGCCTTTTCAATCACCATCTCAGCGACCTGTACGTGTCTTTGCAGAGGTTCATCAAATGTGGAGCTAATTACCTCAGCGTCCACATTGCGCTGCATATCCGTGACCTCCTCAGGCCTTTCATCAATAAGAAGCACAATCTTATGGAGATTCTTATCATTATCAGTGACACTGTTTGCAATATTCTGCAATAGCATTGTCTTTCCTGTCCTGGGAGGGGCTACTATTAGGCCACGCTGTCCCTTGCCTATAGGCGTCATCATGTCCATGATTCTGGTAGAAAAATTGTCAGAGGCTGTTTCAAGGGTGATCCTTTCCTCTGGATAAAGAGGAGTGAGATTATCAAAAAGGATCTTTTCTCTGGATATTTCAGGATCTTCATGGTTTACAAGTTCAACTTTCAAAAGGGCAAAATATCTCTCAGAATCTTTTGGTGGCCTGATCTGCCCAGAAACTGTGTCACCGGTCCTGAGATTAAATCTACGGATCTGGGAAGGAGAAATATATATATCATCAGGTCCAGGCAGATAATTTGCATCTGGTGCCCTTAAAAATCCAAACCCGTCAGGAAGTGTCTCAAGCACACCCTCCCCATAGATGAGTCCGTTCTGTTCTGAATGGGCCTGAAGCAAAGAAAACACCAACTCCTGCTTGGGCATACCTGTGGCACCTTCAATACTGAAGTCTTTTGCCATAGTAGTTAATTCACTTATTTTAAGTTTTTTAAGTTCCACTAAATTCATAATACAATCTCCATTTATTCTCTCTATCTATGAAATCCGCTCCTAAAGCAGAGACATAATATATGTAAAAAGGTCTGGACTGAGTATCCAGAATTCTCCATTTCAAAATAATCTTCCAGGGAATTAGGGGCATATGTTAGTATTGACCGGTTTTACGGTGGGCTGATGATTACATAAACTACCAACTAAATTTAACGCTTAACCTGCACAGCAAACTGTGCAAATTCACCCATTGCACAAGGTTCCATAGGCTTAAATAAAAAAGATTTTCCTTCATGAAAAGACCCTCAGATCAGATTAGAAATCTTATTTTGTGAGTGTAATTAGATAATATCGTAGATGTCTATGAGGTCCTTAATGATATCCGGTCTATACCGAATCCTCAGGAAGGTACAAAAAATTTATGTTTAATCGTATATATTAACACCCTTTATGTCAAGCATTTTTATCCTTGACTCCCACATGCCTAAGGCAGTTGATGACATATTCCATATCTTCCGGAATAGGCGCTTCAAATTCACAATATTTACCCGTATCTGGATGAATAAAGCCCAAGGCCTCTGCGTGGAGCATTTGTCTCGCGATACTAGAACGTACATATGCTGCCATTAAATTATTTTCACCCCACCATCTCTTTTTCATACCATAGACATGATCCCCGACAATTGGGTGGCCAATATGTGATAGATGGACTCTTATCTGGTGTGTCCTGCCTGTCTTTAAAGTAATTACGAGCAGAGAAAACATATCTACAATCTCTTCTACCTTCTTCCAAAGGGTCAAGGCATTCCGCCCCCCTGCCCCTCGCACACTCATCTTTTTTCTCTTAATAGGATGCCTCCCAATGGGGAGATCTATCTCCCCTTCCATTCTATCCAGGACACCGTGGACAAGTGTGATATATCTTTTAGTAATAGTCCGAGCCTTGAACTGCTTGGATAATGAGGAATGCGCTTTATCATTCTTGGCCACTACCATAATCCCAGATGTATCTTTATCCAGTCTGTGGACTATCCCTGGTCGCGATATACCTCCTATTCCGGACAGGTCAGAACAGCGATCAAGAAGACCATGAACAAGAGTTCCCTTTGAATGACCCGGAGCAGGATGGGTGACAATCCCTGGGGGTTTATCAATTACTAACAGTGAAGAATCTTCATGAATGATAGAGAATTCTACAGACTCTGGTTCCAGCAGGCTTGAAGAAACAGGAGGTATGGTTACTTCAATTTGATCACCTTGCTTCAAGTGGTAGCTCATCTTTGGAGTCTGCTTATTTACAGTCACCAATCCAGACTTTATTAATCCCTGAATCCTGGAGCGAGTCAAGTCTTCCATCCTGGATGCCAGGAAAAGGTCCACCCTCTGATCTCTTTCAATATCTGAAATCAGATAAGAAACTGTATATTGCAGCTCATTATCCACTATAAACAGCTTTTACTTTTTATAAAGAATTTTATAAATCGCGGTCTTAAGGACAGCCATAGCCCTGATATACCTATCTATAGAGGAACCAAATTTTCACGGCATACAGAGATATATGAAATTAATATTAAGAAAAGGGCTGTGAAATTTTTATTAAATCAAAGGTATTTATAGAGAAGCAGGATTGACAGTGGAGTTATGCGAACATCTTGTCAAGATCCTGTTCTATTTTATTTTCTTCAACATCTCTTGCCAGGGCTATTTCCTTTACAAGGAGACTCCTTGCAGTATCCAACATTTTTCTTTCACCAAAGGAGAGATCTTTGTCCTCTTTCAAAATAAGGAGATCCCTGTAAACTTCTGCGACCTCATACACGGAGCCTGTCTTAATCTTATCCATGTATTCCCTATATCGCCTGTTCCAAGTCTGATTATCAATAACGACATCTCTCTTTTTAAGGATAGAATAGATCTTTTTGACCTCTTTTTCTCCTATAATTTCTCTAAGCCCTACGTGTTTTACATTTGAGGTTGGAACCATGATCTTCATATTATTTTCAAGAATCCTGATAATATAAAAATCCTGTCGAAAACCGGATATCTCCTGGCTTTCAATTGTTTCTATGATTCCTACTCCGTGGGCAGGATAAACTGCCAGATCACCTTTTTTAAACATTTAAAACTCCTATATGCCACCGTACCGGATATCTATCTTTAAAAAAAACCAGTATTTTTGTCAAAGCCTCAAGTCAATAATCCCTTTGGGATTGATATACAATGCGGCATTATTTAATATCAAGCCTTAATAGATAAGGCCTAAACAATAGCTCCGGAATAAAAAAATCCGGTGTATTTTTTTTAACAGCGGATCGCAGGATTAATCACTGCGATCCGAATTTTACATGTTTATTCTTCCATATCCCCCTGCCATATAACAGAAAGGGAGATCTTATCTTAAGCGCAGCATTACAATAGCCTAAAAAGAAGTCCCACCTTATCAACGAGTAAAGGTGCAATAACAAGAGAAACAACCGACATCAATTTGATGAGGATGTTCATAGCAGGACCGGAAGTATCCTTAAATGGATCGCCCACTGTGTCGCCGACAACTGCAGCCTTATGATTGTCTGAACCCTTTCCGCCCAGATGACCTTCTTCAATATACTTCTTCGCGTTATCCCATGCACCACCACTATTAGCCATAAATAGAGCCAGAAAAGCGCCCATGACCGTTGCGCCAAGAAGCATACCGCCAAGAGTCTGCGCTCCAAGAAAAAATCCAACTGCTACAGGAGTAATCACTGCAACCAGACCGGGAGCAATCATCTCCTTGAGGGCTGAAGAAGTCGCTATGTCAACACATGTCTTTGGATCAGGCTTGGCACCTTCTTTACCTTCCAACAGGCCTGGAATCTCTCTGAATTGACGCCTGATCTCCTCTACAATAGCGAAAGCAGCCTTGCCAACGGATGTCATTGTCATGGCTGCGCATAACATCGGAACCATGGCCCCGATAAAAACGCCAATTACAACATAAGGATTCTTGATATCAATAACGTTAAGGTGCGCGGCCTGAGTAAAAGCGACAAACAGGGCCAGCGCTGTAAGCGCTGCTGAACCGATCGCAAAACCCTTACCGATAGCTGCTGTTGTGTTTCCAAGTGAATCCAGGCTGTCGGTGATCTTTCTGGTTTCAGGCCCAAGACCTGCCATCTCAGAGATGCCACCCGCGTTATCCGCAATAGGTCCATACGCGTCAACACTCATTGTAGCCCCTACTGTGGCCAGCATGCCTACTGCCGACAGACCAATTCCATAAATTCCGATAGCTTCATAACCTATAAAGGTAGCAATACATATTCCCAGGATCGGCAGATAGGTAGACTGCATACCAACGGCGAGACCTGATATAATAACTGTAGCGGCACCAGTTTTAGATTGCTCCGCGATATATTTGACTGGAGGCCCGGAAGTGTAGTACTCAGCTAGAAGACCTATAACAATACCACATACTAGCCCTGAAACAACAGCCCAGAAAGCTCCCAAGGGCATGCCAGTGGACTTTGTTATAATAAAGGTCAATATAATAAAAATTATAGCGGCAACAAAAGTTGTATATCTCAAGGCGCCAGCCGGATCACCACCCTGAAAAATCTTAATGGAAAAGACTCCAAAAAATGAAGAAACAAGGCCTGCCATAACTACTAGTATTGGCATGGCCATATACAATAGTTTTTCATCCATGGTCAAACCGGCAAGTGTCGCTCCGATAGCGATGGTAGCGATAACAGACCCCACAAAAGACTCAAAAATATCAGCGCCCATTCCAGCGATATCACCAACATTATCACCAACATTATCAGCGATAACTCCGGGATTGCGTGGATCATCCTCAGGGATTCCCGCCTCAACCTTGCCAACCAGGTCTGCACCAACATCAGCAGCTTTGGTATAGATGCCGCCACCAACACGGGCAAAAAGGGCAATTGAGCTTGCACCCATTGCAAAACCGTTTATATATTTTACAGTTTCAGGATCACCACCGTAGATCTTGAACCAGATTCCAAGTCCGAGCAGTCCAAGGCCTGCAACAGCCAAGCCCATAACAGAGCCTGAAAAATAAGAAACGTTTAAGGCCTTTGCCTGACCTTCTTTGTTTGCTGCCTCAGCCGTCCTGGAATTGCCTCGTGTTGCGGCTGTCATACCTGAAAAACCGGCCAGCATAGAGCATAGAGCACCAGTTACAAAGGCAACAGCTGTTTGCCAAGCCAGAAATACTGCGAGCAGTATAAAAACAATAATGATAAAACCAATCAAAATGGAATATTCTCTTTTCAGAAAGGTCATTGCACCTTCATGGATCATCTCTTCCAGCTCCTGCATCACCTTATTGCCGTTTGGCTGTTTTTTTACATACAAATAAATCAGTATAGCGACAATCAGACTCAACACCCCAAGCCAAGGCGCATAGACCGTTAATCCCAGCATAAATTTTTACCCTCCTAATAAATCGTTTAATTGTTGACAGTTTGTCTGGTTCATGGCGGACTCAATCCCTTTTGAGGTGATCAAGCGGCATGCCTGAGCTGCCAAATGAATTGCTTCTTCTCTTGCGTCCTTTTCATCACTATAAAAAGACGAAAGGACGTATTCTTCGACAGGTTCTCCGTAACGCGGACGTCCTATACCTGTCTTTATTCTGGCGAATTGTGTGGTGCCCAGACAATTAATTACAGACCTTATCCCATTATGTCCGCCAGCACCTCCATCCCTGATAACCTTCACTCGCCCTAAGGGCATATCAAGATCATCATGGATGATTAGTATATTATCCGGATCAATCTTATAATAATCAACACAGCTCTTAACGGAAGTTCCACTCAAATTCATATAGGTTGTAGGGCAAAGTAGTATAGTTTTTGTGCCCTCAAGTCTTGTAACTGCACTGCTTGATTGAAAGCGGCTATCTTTTAGATCCACGCCTAGTTCCCTGCAAAGCAGACTAATCACCAGTTGACCTGCATTGTGCCGAGTTGCCTCATATCTTGGCCCTGGATTACCAAGACCCACTATCAGGTTCATCATCTGGATCAATAACCCTCACCCTTTAATCCCTTTTTTATCTCAATGTTGCTGCGGATAAAATATACTCTTTGAATCCAATATTTGAAATTCGGTATACCGGACTACATAATAAAGGGTGTCCGGTTTTCCTGCAGTTCAAATAGAAAAAGGTTGATCCAGTATGAGAATTAATATCAGGCAAAAGCTTAAAACAATTTATTGCCCTAGGCTTCAGGCGTTTCATCTTCCTGAGCAACAACATCCTCTCCTTCAGCCGCTTCTTCCTCTTCCTCTTCCTCTTCTTCCTCTTCCACAATTTTCGGAATAAGAACGGATGCGATGGGAAGTTTTTCCTCCTGAGCAGATTTAAGACCTTCAGGGAGTTCAATATCGCCGATAGAAAGGGTTGCACCAATTTCAAGCTCTGATACATCCAATTCAAGAAAATCCACCAGTTTGTCAGGCATGCATGATATTAAAATCTCTCTCCTGATCTGCTGAAGAATACCGCCGTCTGTCACGCCAACAGGAACATTAAGAAGGTGGATTGGAACATTGACTGTTATCTCCTTGTTCATTGATATTTCCAAAAAATCAGCGTGAAGATAAGTATCCTTGATAGGGTCTGCCTGCAACTCTTTCAATATAACTATCTTGGTATCGTTTCCATTTTCCGTTTCGATTTCAAGATCAAATATGGTGTTTTTGCCTGCTGCCTGTTTCATGATTTTCTGCATGTCAGAATGTAGTATTGTCAGCATTAACGGAGCAGAGTCGGGCCCATAAAAGTTGGCCGGGATCAGATGCTCTCTTCTAAGTTTTTTGGCCGCTTCCTTTCCCATTACTTCTCGAATGCGGGCTGATAAAACATATCGGGCCATTTATTAACCTCCTAATTTTTCCTCTTTTTTTATTTTCCCTGAAATATGAGGGAAATCCTCCGGATTATTTCAATCCGGTATTTATGAATCTGAAAACGAAATTTTTCACAAAGTATAGAACACAAAACGCCTGAATCATTCAGGCGTTAAATTGTCATATCATTTATACAAATAGTGTACTTACAGAATGAGAATTATTAATTCTTTTAACAGTTTCCCCGAGCAAATCTGCTATAGATAGAACTTTTATCTTTGAACATTTCTCAGCCTCTTTGCTCAATGGAATAGTATTAGTCACCACAAGGAAATCAATCGGTGATGACTCAAGCCTTTCAATAGCAGGGCCAGTCAATAATGGATGGGTGCAACATGCGCATATCTTGGCCGCTCCTCTATTTATCAGGGCAGTAGCACCCTGGGTCAGTGTGCCTGCAGTATCTACCATATCATCCAGAATAATCGCGGTCTTTCCATCCACTTCACCAATAATATTCATGGCTTCAGCCACATTAGGGGCATCACGCCTCTTATCAATTATGGCAAGATTCGCATTCAGACGCTTGCCAAATGCTCGCGCTCTTTCTACTCCACCCGCATCCGGGGACACTATAACCATATCCTCATGATTGAATTTTCTCATTATATACTTCAGCAAAAGAGGGGCCGCAAAAATATTATCAACCGGGATATTGAAATACCCCTGAATCTGTCCGGCATGCAGGTCAAATGAGATAACTCGGTCCGCCCCAGCAACAGTAATGAGATCGGCAACCAACTTAGCAGTTATGGGGACTCTTGGTTTTACCTTCCGATCCTGCCTTCCATACCCGTAATATGGTATAGCTTCAGTAATCCCCTTTACGGATGCTCTTTTAAGGGCATCCAGAATTATCAAATGCTGCATCAGATTGTCATTAACAGGTGGACAGGTGGTTTGTAGTACAAACACATCCATTCCCCTGATGTTTTCATGTATCTCGATCTGCGTCTCACCATCACTGAAGTTTTTGGCCATAATTTTGACCGGTTCAATTCCCAGATAATCACAGACTTCCTGGGTTAAAATCGGATTTGCTGTGCCACCTATAAGTTTCATACTCGTACTATTTTGCTCCTTTGGAGAAAGTTATGCCAGTGAAGAGGCCATATATTCCTGTTTTCCATCTTCCCTGAACAGCATCATCCCTGAAAAAACACTAATTCAAATTAACGAAACTCCACTGATACTAGCCACCTCGGTATCCGTAACCCCAAAATGCCAGCAAGACTTGCACCATGGCTGGGGTGGCAGGATTCGAACCTGCGAATGCGGGCACCAAAAACCCGTGTCTTACCACTTGACGACACCCCAATCACTATTCACGGGAAACGATTAGCTGACATTATAACTCCCGATACTTTTGGCCAAAAAAACATCTCCCATATTCTGGGAGATGAGAAATTTTTCAGCATCAGCGGCATTAG
>JAFDJA010000285.1 GCA_019307745.1 Deltaproteobacteria bacterium
GCATGTTTTGTTGAGGGCCTAATCTAAGGAATTTACAGACCTTTGTAGATGAAAATAAATATCGTAAAGGAGGGATTATTAATGAAAAAGACACATGTTATTTTGGCCTTGGTAGTAAGTGTTTTCATTATCATCGGATTGAGCAATTATGCCCTTGCAAAGGAAAAGCCAAAATATGGCGGAATAATAAGGGAGAATTCTGGTAAGTCGCCGTCGCGTTTTGGAGTTCCTCTTAACATACGTCACGGGGATATTCAACCTGCTGATACTCCTCTCGAACACCTGTTGCGAATGTCTCCCAAGCAGGATACTTACGACCCTGAGCTGGCAGCAAGCTGGGAGCTGGCCCCTGATAAGTCCTCTTATGTGTTTCATTTACAGAAAGGAGTGAAGTTTCACGATGGAACGGATTTCAATGCACAGGCTGTGAAATGGAATCTGGACAAGGTTCTGGCTTCTCCGAGACCTGTGCTGAAAAGTGTGAAGTCTTTAGATGTAATCGATGATCATACCGTCCGATTCAATCTTAAGGAGTGGGACATCCTGATCTTGAATGATCTTGTAAGGGATGCCACCTTTATCATATCACCGACTTCGTTTGAAAAGAAAGGTGAAGAATGGGCAAACACTCATCCGGTTGGAACAGGCCCGTTTAAGTTTAAAAAGTATAAGAGGAATACCTTCCTTGAATGGGAAAAATTTGATGATTACTGGAAGGAAGGAATCCCCTATCTGGACGGAGTTATCAGATATTTTGTCTCTGATCCCATGACATCTCTTGCCCTTTTCAAAAATAAGGATATCGACGTTATGGGTGTAGATTCAATAAGTGCAACGCAGCTCAGGGATGAGGGAAAGTACGAACTTATATGGATGGGGTGGCTGCATTCGATTATGGTATTCAATTCAGTAGAACCCAACTCCCCGTGGGCCAAAAAGAAGATGCGGGAGGCACTGGAATACGCTATTGACAAGGAGACTATATCTCGGCAGTTGGGAAAGGGTTTCACAGAGCCGGTGTATGAAATTATAAACAATGTCCCTGGAAATCCAAAAAAAACTCTCAGAAAATATAATCCGGAAAAGGCAAAACAATTAATGAAGGAGGCGGGTTATCCAAACGGGTTAAAGGTCGAGTTAGTGCATGCCACAGGCGGAAGTGGGGAAAATTATCAGGCGATACAGCACTACTTTTCAGCAGTAGGGATTGATGTAAAATTAAAATCTTTTCATATGGCAGCTTTTATGGAGAAGGTTTTTCAGGTTCCTCGGGGCAATGTCTTGATGACGGACGTTCAGCGAGGTGGAATGAATACTGCCCTGGGAAGCTGCAAGGAGACGCTTTCAAGCAATTCCGTCTTTTTCCCGGGCCTTAAACGGCCTGCCGGATTCGATGACCTTTTAAATCAAGCGGTTAGGGAGGGAGATGTTGGAAAAAGAGTTGCATTGCTTGAAAGGATGGATGAGATAGCCTATGGAGAGGCCATGTTTGTTCCTCTCTGGACTCAGCCATTTGTGATGGCCTATCATCCATATGTGAAAGGTTTTATAAAATTTATTGGAAATGCGCCCAAAGAGGGTTTTGACGACGTCTGGTTAGACAAATGAAAACAGCGTAGAAAATTGGCGGCATCTTAATGCACAAGGAACATCTATTATCTGATGGACGGAAAAATTAATCTTTATTTTATTTGTCAGTTTTATTGACACCCGAGGTTTCCACTATTCGTCCGGTAGCCTCGGGTTTCATTTGATCGGTCCACATGACATTTTAATTTATATTAGTTGCAATAAGGCAGGGTTATTTGGCTCTGCCTTTATCTTTATTTATCTAAATCAATATATTGTATATGCTATTATTCAGGCAAAACAGGCGATATCTGCTATCTTGGCCAAGCTTTTGTAATGCTTGATTTTTGCGATATCCAGATCATACCTCATCCTAATTTCTGATCCCCGTGTCTGCTTTCGTGGCAAGATATGTCAGATGCAGCATAGCCATTATTTTTCCTTTTCGTGACTTAGAAAAACACCTCATTGATTTATTGAAAGAGGTTGCGATTACAAACCTTCAATTTTGTGATATTAAAGGTTTTGGCAAGTGTTGACAATTCAGAGGTACCTTTTGTGAAGGCCTCCAACCATAATCTACACATTTGAAAAAAAGGTTATATACTATACGTTGTATGTGAACTTTATATAATGGTGATATTTAATTCTGATCAAAAGGAGAATCATAAATTGTCTGTAGAACTAATTAATGTAGTAATGTCTTTCTCATTGGGATCCCCAATGACACTAACAGAGGAACACAGGGACCCGATCCGAGCAGTTAGTTCCCGGATTAAACTGCATGAAGCCTCTGAA
>JAFDJA010000049.1 GCA_019307745.1 Deltaproteobacteria bacterium
TAGTCGGAGTTTGAGCATTCAGGATTTTCAGCAAGAGTTTCTTTCTGCTGCCGGATAAAATTGTCAGAACATTGTGGTTCTTTCATGGTTTTTTGTTGGCCTCTATTGATAAATAGATTAAAAATTTGTATTTGCGATGGACAAAGAAAATTAAAAAAAGAGGCCGCTACCCCACATCTGTAAGAAGAGATAACGGCCTCCAATATTCTTCCCAGGCTCTTTATGAGTCGGGAATAGACGGGGATTTAATGATCCTCAGTCTGTCCTCGACCTTTCAGCCCGTACATAGTGCTGCTACCGGTGGAAAAATAAATGAGTGTTTCGTCATTAATCAGGGCAGTGGCAGCCTTTTTGATCTCCCTAGGTTTTGCATCAGGAAGCTCTTTGAGAACAGCCTTTTGCAGATCTTTAAAATAAAATTTTGTTTTTTTACTGGCCTCGGAATAAGCAATGATAATTTTTTTTATATCTTCCATTTCAGTGCTCCTTTAAAAAAAAATCGGGGATCTTTGATTATTCACCGTCCACTACGTTTGTAACCGCCCATGAGGCTTCTGTATACTTAAACTGTGTTGAGGTTCTGTAGGTATCATATGAAAGTCTGTAATCATCGATAAGATGCTCAGTAAACGGAATATCACATTTTTCAAAGAATTTTTCCCATCCAATCCTCTCTGCCCAGTCCCCAACTCTCTCATATTTGTTGGCGTCACCAGCATAAGCCTCAATTATCTTCTTGACCGACTCACAGGTTTCCGGAAATCTCGGAAAATTGTTAGGCAGCGCAGGAATAACAACCTTGGAAAACTTGGGAGGACTGATCCTGTTGGAGAGTTTTCCTCCAGCCAGTACAGTAACGCAATCACCTTCACCGTCAGACAGAGGAAGGGCCATACACATAGTGTAACAGTTACCGCAGAACATACAGCGTTCATCCTTGATTTTAACGCTCTTCTTTCCTTCTTCTGTCTTGGTTGGTGAGATAGCGCCTGTGGGACACGCAGATATGACCAGGGGGATCTCGCATACACTTTCCAGGACCTCATTGTCCACAATAGGCGGTTTTCTGTGATATCCCAAAAGGGCGATATCAGAACAGTGAACCGCACCGCACATATTCAAACAGCATGCCATGGAAACTCTTACATGTGCGGGCAGGGTCATTCCCTGAAAATAGTCAAACAGATCATCCATTAGTGCCTTAACCATAGAGGATGCGTCTGTAGCTGGTGTGTGGCAGTGGATATATCCCTGTGTATGGACGATGTTTGTTACTCCTGCACCTGTTCCTCCAATGGGAAATTTGTAGCTTCCTGTCACATGCTTTCTGGACATAAGGTCCTTTTTAAGGACCTCAACCTTGTTAAGGCTGTCAACCATGAATTCAATATTGTTGCGTGTAGTGAAACGGACATATCCATCACAGTGTTTGTCAGCTATCTCACAGATTTCGCGTACGTTTTCACTTGTCATGAAACGGCATCCGCCAGCCCTTACTGTAAATACTTTGTCCCCTGTCTCAGATTCGTGAACCAGGATGCCGGGCTCCAGAATTTCGTGTGATTTCCACTTGCCATAATTATTCTGGATAACAGGAGGAAAAAACTCCCAGTAGTGTCTCGGACCAAGGTCAGTAAGCCTGTTTTCCATGGGTTTGTCTGGATTGAAAAGTCCTAATTTTTCTGTTGATAATGCCATAGTATTAACCTCCTATCGTTTATGCCTGGAGCGGTAGTCGTTTATATCGCGATCCCATCCACCTGGTACGTCTTCTTCTTTCCAGAAGATGTATGGGTTTGACCTGGGCTCTTTTACAGTCTGCGGCATAGCCGGTATATTCAAGACCTGCAGCAGTTTCGAGATCCCCTGACGCTGAATCAGTTCACCTAGGCGCTCGCGGTTCTTACCCTCTTCCATCCACCAGTCCCAAACAGGTTCTATGACATTCTCCTTGATGTTGTCATATGGGGGTTCAGCCTTTATAAAAGGAATGGTCAAAAGAGCCATCTGTGCACCTTCAAGGATAGGGGCCTTTGCGCCTAACAGTATAGAGACGCCTGTGTCAGTTCCTGGTCTAAGTGCTGCCGGCATGACATTTATGCAGTGCATACAGCGGTTACACTCTTTATTGTCGATGACCAGGTTGTTTCCGTCCATCTTCATACAATCGGTTGGGCAGAGATTTATTACCTCTTTTTCTATATCAAACGGGCCCCAGTCTTTTCCGGAATGGGCACCGCCATTGGGTGCAATCTCTCCACCCATATATGCCTGTACAGCATCCTGATCAATTCTTATATCATCTCTCCATGTTCCGATAAAGGACATGTCTGACCTCGCGATTGAAGCAACACAACCATTTGGACAGCCGTCAAATTTAAATTTGAATTTATATGGGAATGCCGGACGGTGTAGTTCATCCTGATAGTAATGTGTCATCTCATAACAAAGCTCTTGGGTGTCAACACACGCAAATTCGCAGCGTGCCTTACCCAGACAGCAGGAGGGTGTACGCAGGTTGGATCCTGATCCACCAAGGTCCTGCTGAGTTTTATGACCCAAATCAAAAAAGATAGGTTCCAATTGTTCAGAGGTTGTTCCCAGAAAGACAATGTCCCCTGTGGAGCCATGCATGTTCATCATGCTGCTGCCCCTGTAGTCCCAGAGGTCGCAGAGAGTTTTGAGATAGTCAGTGGTGTAAAACTTGCTAGCCGGCTGATTAACACGAATTGTATGGAAATGGGCAACAGAGGGAAACTGTTCTGCCATGTCAGAATATCTTCCAATAACACCTCCGCCATATCCGAAAACGCCTACGATACCACCATGCTTCCAGTGGGTCTCACCATGTTCAAAGGAAACTTCGAGCTGACCAAGGAGATCTTCAACAACATCGCTGTCGATCATCATACGGTCATCCGGAAGTTTTTTCCTGTGAAGGGCTGACCTCTTTGCGTCAGATACGAAACTCGGCCAGGGGCCGCTTTCCAGTTCTTCGCACATGGGAATATCATGTTTTATCTTAAAATCTTTAAGTTCTTCATCAGTATAATTGTTGAGCTCTTCATCAGAATAGATTCTTAGCTCTTCATATTTTAATGCTTTTTGCTCTTCTTTCGGTTCAAAAGCCATTATCAATGCCTCCTTCTGCGTAAATGAAAGGTTGTGCCATATGCTTTATTTAAGGAGCTTCCAGTTAAAAAAGCTTAAATTGTCTTTGTCTTACCTCCTCTCATAAATTTTATAAAATTGTGTAAGCCTGCGAACAGGCAATGCTTGTGAATATTAATACAATCGTAACTATTACTCAGAACCACTACTGGTTGTCAATAAAAAATTTATATTCTCTTATGATATTGAGGAAAATCTTTGGTATATTGTTGACAATCTGATTTTGAAGGATAAAAATGTGCAAAATTTTATCTTTCACGGGATTTTGCTATTGGGTTGAATTCCGGTGCGGCAGTATCATAAAAAATCCAGTATTTAAGAGAACTCCACTTTTCATTGTATCTCCTTAAGACCTTGTTGACAGGGAAATATATATGCTTAATTCATTGCCTAGAATAATTGTCTGCGCCCTCAAAGGGGGCTCAGGAAAGACAATCCTTTCATTGGGGATTACTGCTGCCTGGCAGGAGCAGGGACACACAGTCGCCCCCTTTAAAAAGGGCCCGGATTTTATCGACTCAAGCTGGCTGGCTTTTGCCGCGGGCAGGCCATGCCACAACCTGGATCCTTTCATGATGTCTGAGGATCAGAGGGGGCTTTTCGACGGACTTGATGTTGAGGGGTCTTGCAGCTCCGCCGAACTTGCAAGGCTGATAAAGACACCCGTGATCCTGGTCGTGGACGTTACCATGACCACCCGCACCATGGCCGCGCTCATAATGGGATGTCAGCGGTTTGATCCTGACCTGAAAATTGGGGGTGTGATTATAAACCGTGTGGCAGGTAATCGGCAGGCGAGTATCATCAGGAATTCAATTGAGCGTTATTGCGGTATACCGGTTTTGGGTTCTGTTCCAAGACTCAAGGAAGATATCTTTCCGGAAAGACACATGGGGCTGGTGCCACACAGGGAAAGGGGGCATGCCGCAAAGGGGATCAACGCGGTAAAGACTATTGTCAAAGAGAATCTGGACCTTGATGCCATATGGAGGATCGCATTCGAGGTATGTTCATTTGAAACAGGGCTTCCTCTTAAAAAAGATGTGCATACCCCGTGTAAGGATTCACCACGGATAGGATTTGTCAGAGACAACTCTTTCTGGTTCTATTATCCTGAAAATTTGGAGCAGCTAAAAAGACTGGGAGCAGATCTGATTGAAGTCAACTCCATATCAGATCAGAAACTGCCTGACCTGGACGCCCTCTATGTGGGTGGTGGTTTTCCTGAGACAAAGGCACAAGCGTTATCTGACAATAGGAGTTTCAGGGAATCTTTAAAACAAAATATAGAAAACGGGCTTCCTGTGTATGCCGAGTGCGGCGGATTGATCTATATGGGAGAATCCCTTATTGTAAATAATGATATATACCCAATGACAGGCGCCCTGCCCGTCAAATTTGTTATGGGTAAAAGACCCCGGGGACATGGGTACACAATTTTGGAAGTGGAAAAAGAAAACCCCTTTTTCCCTGCGGGCACCTCTATAAAAGGGCATGAGTTCCATTATTCCAGGCCAGTTATCAGTCATCCGGATAAGATCCGATCTGTTTTCCGTATGCGCAGGGGATATGGGCTTGACGGCGAGAGAGACGGATTGTGTGTCAATAATATGCTCGCGACATATACCCATCTCCATGCCGGGGGCAATGAAATATGGGGAAAAAATCTTTTTCTAGCCGCCCTGAGATTTAAAAAAAGCAAGAAAAAAATTTCACAAAATAGGGTTGACATTGTAGATATGGAGATGTAGATTGCCCTATTCTAAATTTAATACCATCAATATATATCAATATATAAGATCAAATAAAAGGAGGTTCAGCGGTATGCCAACAGTTGAGTTTAACGATCAGACATTTGAAACTGATGAAGATGGCTTCATTGATGATTTTAATAATTGGACTGAAGCCTGGGTAGATTACGTCAAGGGACAGGAAGGAATAGAGGAACTGACAGAAGAACACTGGAAGGTTATAAATGTTCTTCAGGACTATTATAAGAAGAACGGTATTGCACCAATGGTCAGGATTCTCTCCAAGGTTAGCGGGTATAAACTGAAATACATATATGAGCTGTTTCCATCAGGACCGGGAAAGGGCGCTTGTAAAATGGCCGGTCTTCCTAAACCCACAGGGTGTGTATAGTCTGACTTGTCTGAAACATGGCAGGCAGGGCTTAATAAATTTAAAGGCACAGGATGGAATTGTAAAACTCCTTTCTGTGCCTTTTTTTAATTTTAAAGGTTTTCATTTTTTGGTGTGAAAGGGTTTTTCACTTACTACTGGGATTTCCTTTCTGGGCAAACACATCTGTGAGTTTACCTTTTGGAGTCAGAATTTTGCCTGCCAGGCCTGGATAATCCGGCCCGTAACGATATGCCCTGAAAATCGGATCAGTGCCCATGCCAGGCTTAAGCCATTTCACAACACCATGTTTCTGAGTTGCAGGGTTGATGTATTCCCAGACAATCTCAGGTGGAATTCGTTTTTCGTTATTTCCGTAGGTGACTTCAACAAAGTGACCGTCTTCAGTGCAAAGGGCCAGGGTATTCCCATTTGGGAGACGCTGACAACCAGATGCGTGTTCACTGTAAAATCCATGAGTCCATTTCTCAAATACATATTGATTGAAATTCCATACTATCTGTCTGGAGTCGTGGGTACCCTTGAATCCTCCCTTCATAAGCGGGACATAGATCCCATTTTCCATGGGACCATCATAAGGATTAATCTCCAACACCTGAGAAAAAGTAGGCCCTGGACGCTTGGAACCATTATCGAAATAGAGGAAATTCCCAGCCCCTGGTAGACCCGGCTTAATCCATTGAATATCGTGGGTAAAAAACACCTGCTGGTCACCAAGAGAGCTTACTCCATACTCCCATGAAGGTTCTTTGCCCGCGCCGTAAATACCCGGATTACCCCATCGATAAACAATATCACCTGCCGGCCCCTCGGACAGGGCCCTGCTTGCTGCGGGATCGCCAGGGATAAAGGTTCCATCATGGTTGATAATCCAGAATTCGCTTCCAAAGGAATTATTCACTGCAATCTGACCCAGCACTGGATTGTAGTCTATGGAATTGAAGTGGACAAAGTCTCCGCTCACCCCCCGGCCCCAGTTCATATCAAGCTTGCCAGGGTAATCTGCAATGGTTTTCCCCTCACCAACATAGTTGGGCTTCGTAGGATCAATATCCTGAATCACGTGATCAAAAGACCACCATTCCCATACAATATTGCCCTTCATGTCCACTTCGATGATGCTGTCCGGATAGCAGTCTCTTTTGGTTTTTTTAGGATCAGCGCCCGCAGCCAGGGCGGCTTCCTTTGACAGATGCCTTCTGGAGATTACAATGGTGGTAGGCGCATTTAGCTTTTTGTTAAATATTCGTACCTGATCATGATGAAGTTTGTCCTGATCTGGCCTATCTTCAGGAAGGTTAAACTCCCAGACAATGTTTCCATCCCAGTCAAGCTCCTTGAGACCTCTGGTGAGTATATTCCCATTTTCCAGCAGATAGGGGTGCCGTTCAGTGTCAGGCCAGTGGTGGACAAGGTTTCCCTCCATATCTATCAGAAAGGTATCGTTTGTCCTGCCGCGTTTGGCTCCGAAAAGGGTATATCCATTATAAGCCTTTTCCTTGTCCCAAAAGATCAGTTCTGTTGGCCCCTGCAATGCCTGATAGCCATAAACCGTGCTTATTGTCAGTGTAAAAAATACAGCAACTGCCATGACAATCGGTATCTTTTTATTCATATCTCTCCCTCCATAAATATTGTTCATTGCCTGACCGATAATATTTTGAGTAATGATCACCTTAAAATGTCAAGGGTTAGGTACTTTAAAAGAGTGAATGTTTCATAATAATCACAGCAGGGCAGGTGAAAAATCTTGCCCGACAAGCCTGTGCGCTGGTAAAAATCCTGTTGAGACTCAGACTTCAGATCTCATTGAGCTAAAAAACCAAGCAGATAGAAGGCCTTTTAAGATAGAAGTTTTAGGTCATTTTTATTTTAAAAGAAATTTTATCCATTCATGGCAGTGAGGGATAAAAATAATAACGCTTTTATCAATAAGCAGTCTTGATTATGGCATAAGGTAGATGGTCTTTCAAGTACGAAAAAAGATGCAAGTCATAGTTGTAATTCAACCTATGGTCCGCTTGCTTAATAATATTTTTCCGGGTATACTGATAGGTCGTGTGTATTTTTTATAATCATGTGAACAGAGCAATATTTTTCAGGATAAGATGTAATGTTACAGAGAAGTCTGATCAAAAAGACAGCAGCTAGAGCAAAGACCGTAAGGTGCGTATCATGCGGTACTACAAAAATGAACAGAGGACGTCGCTACTGCTCAACGGAGTGTCAGAAACAGTTGCGCTGGGTGCTTTCTCTTGCCAGAGGACTGCTCTATATTTTCAGTGCAAGGTATGCGGCATTCTCTTTTGATAAAAATCATGTGATCCTTGATGTGCTTCCATCATGGGCAGATGAGATCTCCAGATTTTCTATCAGGAGAGGACTGAATAACAAGCCCGCGGATGACCTGAAGGGACTCATTCTCCAATCGGGAGAAGAATGGCACCAGATCATTGGCAATAAAAATTCCATGAGCTTTGCCACTCAATCTCTTCTTGAAAAGAATCGAGCTGAGAGTTTAGTCCCTGACTCTATCAGACCAGAAAATAAATGGCGTCCTAAATTTTCCAGGGATGAAAGGATATCCGCGAAAATTCTTGATCTGAAAGCGGAGGAATTCCTCAATGATGAGCATCAGAAAAAGATCAAATCCGCGTATAAAAAGCTGGCAAAGCTGCATCACCCGGATATGGGTGGAGATGCGGGAAAATTCAGGCAGGTGAGCGATGCCCATAAACAGATGATTATGTGGGCGCAAAATCCTCAATATACCTCTAAAAAAGCGCTTCCAGGATGCTGGTCGTATGATGTGTATGCCGATAAGTGGAGTCCGCCTTTATGAGGTGCGATAGCCATTGTAATATGTATAACCTGAATTTTGCGAGATTCAGGTATAATAAAAACGATAAACGGATTCCAATACCATAATTCGCTTTGCTATTAAAAGTTATCAGAAAATTCTTATGACTCAGCTATCTTTATCCGCAAGGGAGATCCTTGAAAAAAAATCTGTGGAGGCCGGGGCTCCATGCAGGATTGATTCTGGAGGCACATGGGATATTAAGACCATGGCCCTTCCTCTTGAGGGGATTGAACCGGTGACGGTGAACATGGCACTCAGCCTGCGGACAAAAGTGGTACTCTCATCTTATGAAGATGGTCTGGTAAGGATCTCGTCTGAAGGTTTTTCTCATGCTGAGGAATTCCCTCTGGAAAAAGCCCCTTTTGATTCCGTGTTTGGCCTGTTTTTTGCCTGTGTTACCTATTTTGGTTTCCATGGGATGCGGATAAGCATCAAATCCGATTCACCGATAAAATCCGCTCTTGGAGGCTCCAGTACTGCGCTTGTTGCCCTGATCAAGGCACTTTCACGACTTAGTGGGCTTTTGGGGAAAAAGGAGATGACTGGTCATGAAATACTGCATCTGGGGTATCACCTTGAAGACGGTACCAGCGGCGGGAACTGCGGTATCCAGGATCAGGCTGCTGCTGTTTTTGGCGGTGTGAATTTATGGACCTGGAAATATGGGAATAACAGGTCCCTGTATAAAAGAGAGTCCCTGCTTGACAGCGCTGGCATAAAAGAGCTTTCAAGGCATATTGTTGTGGCGTTTAGTGGTCAGAGCCATGTGTCTGCTAGGATAAACCGCGGTTGGTTGCGGGATTTTCTTTCAGGAAAGACAAGATCCGGGTGGATAGAGACAAACAACATCGTGAGGAAGTTGGCATACGCTATAAAAGAGAAGGACTGGAACAGGGCGGCAGGTCTTCTACAGAATGAGATGGCAATCCGCAGCGATATCACTCCTGATGCCCTTATACCAATTACCGAAAAACTTATTGATCAGGCTGAAGAGTGCGGGTGCGGGGCAAGGTTTACAGGAGCAGGCGCAGGAGGTTCCCTCTGGGCTGTGGGAGGAGCAAAAGAGATCAACCATTTGAAAGAGATCTGGCAGGAGACCCTGTCACCGGTAAAAAGCGCCGGGATTCTTGATTGCCGGGTTGATTCAAGGGGTGTGAGATAGATATATCACCTTGCCTTTCTTTGCCGGTAGAAAAATAAACCCAAACATCAAGAGGGGGTGAGAGATGGAAAAGCTTTCAACAGCAACCGGTCTTATTATAAGTCAAAAAAAGGAGTGGGGGGAGATCCTCACTGACTTTGAGACAAAAAACAGGTATGCGGTTCTGGATTTATCAGGAAAAGAGATGTATATCGCCGCAGAACAAGGAGGGTCCACACTTGCGCGACTTTTTTTAAAGGCGCTACGTCCTTTTGAAATTGGTGTGAGCAGTCTTGACGGCACTCTTGTGCTTCGGGCTGTGCGTCCATTCAGGTTCTTTTTCCATGAACTTAAAGTGTATGATACTAAAGACAGACTTCTGGGCACTATTAAAAAAAAATTTTCGTTACTGCGTCGTATTTATTCAATATCTGACAGTTCGGGCAGAGAAAAATACCAACTGTACGGCCCGATCCTGCATCCATGGACATTCGAGATCCGTAATGGCTCAAGGGTATTCGGCAAGATAACAAAGAAATGGAGCGGATTGCTAAAAGAGGGTTTTACAGATGCTGACAACTTTGGAGTAACCTTTCCCGGAGAATGGAGTATAGAGCAAAAGGCTGTTTTTTTAGGAACCATCTTTTTGATAGATTTTGTCCACTTTGAAGACAAAGGAAAAAATTAAGCTGACTATTCCATTCCCAATAGAGACCTGACGGGAATGATTTTCTTGTCTTTTTGCCCGCGAGAATAAAAGCGGTCTTATCATTAATAAAAAATGGCTTGCTATTTCTTGAAGTGTTTTTCTGATTATTTTAAAAAAAGAAAAGGGTAAAACAATGAAGATTTGCGTTATCGGAGCAGCAGGAAGTATCGGAGCGCCCACGGCATTTTGTATAGGAGAAAGAAAGCTGGCAGAAACAATTGCTATGATTGATCTTCCAGGTGATAATTTAAACTCCCATGTATCAGATCTTTCCACTGGTCTGTCCAGCGAGGATATTGAAGTTGTTTCCGGTGGATTGGAGTTGTTGGAAGATGCTTCCCTAGTAGTTATGGCCGCCTCGGTCCCAACAAACAAGCAATCATCAAACCATGAGTTACTTCGATCAAACCTGGCACTTATCGCAGAGATTGCCTGTTCTATTAAGCGTTACTGTCCCGAAGCCATTCTGATCCAGGTGACCAATCCCATTGAGTCGCTGGCCTACGCTGCCTATCAAGTTGCTGGCATGAAGAGAAAAAAAATTATCGGATATACAATCAACGATAGTTTTCGTTTTCAGATGCTTATGGCAAAATGTCTAAATACAGATCCCTCACGTGTAGAAGCAATTGTCATAGGTGAGCATGGCCTTACTCAGGTGCCTGTATTTAGTAATGTTAAAGTAGACGGCCACTCGGTTGAGATTTTGGATGAAGTTAAACAGCAAGCTGTCTCAAGAATACCTGAAATCTTTAAAGAACTGGCGTACTACCGCAAAAATACAGGGCGCACAGCAGGCTGGACTACTGCTATTGGAATTGCGGACCTTGTCCAGGCTGTTGTTACTGATTCCAAAAAAATCTTGCCATGCTCAACTATTCTGAAGGGAGAGTATGGTATGATTGATATTTGTCTTGGGGTGCCGGCAGTTATTGGAAAGAGTGGTGTTGAGAGGATTATAGAATTAATGCTAAGCCCGGAGGAAGAACTGTCGCTTGAAGTTTCCGCAAAAGTTGTCCGCAAGGCTACTGCAAATGTTATGGAAATGTTGCAGGAGAAAAAATAGGCACGATTAACACATTAATATATGAGCTGTTGTTTAAGTACTGATTATCCAGTGTGCTTGGGCTGGAGAAATCAAACTGTATATTATGGGACAGATAGATGGATAAAAGAGAGGGTAAGGATCGTATAGCTGGATATCGTGAGTTTTTAAAAGATTCTATCAGGAAAAAGGTTGATTTTTCCCGCACGGATCAGAATCAAGGTGCTGTCACCCCTTCTCCACAGAAAGATATATCTCCGGAAAAAGAGATAATAAAACTTTCTGAAATGGGCGACTGGCCTTTTGTTAAGAGCATTGATCTTGTTGAAGCGATAGCAGCAAGAAAAAGTAGAAGAAAATATCTGGATGTGCCGTTAATGCTGGATGAGCTTGCTTTTCTTTTGTGGGCAACACAGGGTGTAAAAAGCCTTACCCATGGCCATACTTACAGAACTGTGCCTTCTGCGGGGTGCAGGCACTCCTTTGAAACATATCTTTGTGTTATTAATGTCAAAGGTCTTGATCAGGGTATATACCGATATCTTCCATTGGATAAGGCTCTTGTATGTGAACACAAGGTGGATAACATTTCCACCCGGATAAGTAAGGCCTCATTGGGGCAGGCATTTACAGGTGATGCGTCTGTTACATTTATATGGACCACCATACCTTACAGAATGGAATGGAGATATGGTATGGCTGCCCATAAGGCTATTGCGATTGATATAGGTCATGTGTGTCAGAATCTATATCTTACTTGTGAGGCCATAGATTCAGGTTGTTGCGCTATTGGAGCATATGACCAGGTTATGATGGATTCTTTAATTGATGTCGATGGAGAAGATGAGTTTGTTATTTATATGGCTTCTGTTGGAAAAGTGAAGAAATGACAATATTATAAGCGCAAGCTTTGGAATTTATAAACAATTTTTAACCATAATCTGAACTCCTCGTCATTTATTTACTCCGGTTTGACCCGGCCTTGTCCAAAACGGGGAGGGTGGCACATAAACCGTTTGAGTGCGGAAGATTTCTGAGACCTTACTGTTAAAAAGTTATAAAAAGCGGCCACACGTTTTCTGCTGAAATGGAGTCAAAGAATGAATCCCGGCTATAAACAGAAAGATGCATGTGAAGGATACACCGTTTACAGTGTCCCGACCCGTGATTCTATGCCCCATCAGCGTGCCGCTCTTATCAATATGGAAGGCAGTATCATTCATGAATGGTCTGTAACAGGGACTCCAGCAGTGATGCTCCCTGGCGGCTCATTGATAGGAAACAGGCGGGTGTCGAATATTTCCGGTGCAGTGGATTTTGTGCAGGAGGGTTGGGACGGAGTAATCGAGTGGTCGTTTAACCGTTGGGATGACGTAGGCTCAGGGGTGAGGCGTTCAAGACAGCATCATGATTTTCAACGGGAAGGTAATCCTGTTGGCTACTATGCGCCTGGTCAGGGATTTGTCGAGAAAGGAAGGACACTTATCCTTGCCAACAAGAATAAGGTCGTACCTGAAATAAAAGGTGATAAAGAGCTGGTAGATGATGTGATCTATGAAGTGGGCTGGGATGGTCATCTTACAGGATTTGAGTGGCATGCGGCTGACCATTTCGATGATATGGGTTTTGATGAGTCTGCAAAAAAGGCAATATATGTGAATGAGGGGGATGAAAATGATCCGGAAAGGGCCATGGACTGGCTGCATATCAACAGCATGGCATCACTTGGGGAGAATCCCTGGCACGATAAGGGAGATGACCGTTTTAATCCGGCGAATATCATTGTTGGTTCACGGCATGCCAATTTTATTGCTATTATAAGCAGGGTAACAGGAAAAATCGTCTGGAGAGTCGGCCCGGATTTTTCAGCAGGAACACCTGAACAGAATATAGGACAGATTATTGGTCAGCATCATGCGCATATGATCCCCAATGGATTGCCGGGTGAGGGCAATATCCTGGTCTTTGACAATGGGGGCCGTTCCGGTTATGGAGGGGATGATCTCTTTCCCCGATACCCCTCAAGAGGGTATTCCAGGGTGGTGGAGTTTGATCCGATAACCCTGGATAGGGTGTGGCAGTATGGAACGGAAAAAGGTGAGGACAGGTTTTACAGCCATTATATCAGCTCCGCACAGCGTCTGCCTAACGGTAATACTCTGATAAACGCGGGTGCCAGTGGTTGGATATTTGAAGTTACCCCTGACAGGAAGATTGTTTGGGAGTATACATCAAATTCGGAAGGGGAAAGGGGAAATTCTGTTTATCGTGCCTATCGCGTTCCCCCTGAGTGGGTGCCGGGCAATCCTGCAGGATATACGGAATGGAGAAATATTTTTGAAATATGAATAATTCAAAATTTTTTATTTCAAAAGATTAAACTTTAATTAACAGATATTTCATCTCTATTGTATATGTTTGACTGTTTTCAACATTGTCCCAGGATCAATAGAACCGCCATCCTTTGTTTGTAATAAGACGGGCTCCTTTTGAATATGTCAGATAAGATGATGCCCATTTAATAAAAACAAGAATCCTGTTGTTGAAACCTATAAGAAAATAGATATGAACGAAGAGCCAGGTTAGCCATGCCCAAAAACCTTCTATCCTGAATCCGTCGATTTCTACAATGGCCCGACTCCTGCCGATTGTCGCCATCTGGCCCCTGTTACGGTAATGGAAGCTTAGCCGTTTCTGCCTCTTGATCTCTCTTAGCAGATTATTAGCCAGAAATTTTCCCTGCTGCAATGCCACCGGAGACAGACCGGGAAGGCATTCCCCTGTCTGATGAAGAAAGCAGGCCTGATCGCCGGCAACAAAGGCATTATGGTGGCCCTTAATGGAAAGATCAGGCTCAACCAGAATTCTGCCCTGGTGGTCCAGCTCAACTCCCAGGCTGCTGTTGATGTCGACCGCCTGGACACCGGCAGCCCATAAAACAGTGCTTGCCCGAATTCTTTCCTTTCCTATTGCTACTCCGTCTTTATCTATATGTGTCACAGGGCTTGAAGTCCAAACCTGCACTCCTAAACCCTCTAGGTCCCTGGTTGCGGTACTGGCCTGCTTTTCCGAAAAGGATAGGAGAATCCGGTGACCTGCCTCTAAAAGCATTACCCTGGTTAGCGTGGGATCAATATTTCTAAAATCCGTTGAAAGGGTGTAGCGGCTCATCTCTCCTATTGCGCCGGCAAGCTCAACTCCGGTAGGTCCTCCGCCCACTACTATAAAGGTGAGAAGGCTCCTCTGTGCCTCAACATTATCTGTCCTCTCAGCCTGTTCAAAGGCGGTAAGTATTCGGCGCCTGATCTCGATTGCCTGTTCAAGTGTCTTGAGACCAGGGGCATATTCTTCCCACTCTTCATGGCCAAAATATGTGTGTTGGGCGCCGCATGCCAATATAAGATAGTCATAATACAGCATGCCAAAGTCTGTGTATGCCTCTTGTTTATTCAGGTCCAATGAGGTAACAGTCCCATGAAGCACTTTGATATTTTTGTATTTTGAAAAGATGCTGCGGATTGGCATGGCGATTTCAGCAGGGCTAAGCCCTGCGGTTGCCACCTGATAGAGCAGGGGTTGGAAGAGGTGATGATTTTTCTTGTCAATTAATGTGATAGAAACCCTTTTTGACCTGGCCAGGATTTTTGCAGCCTTCAGACCAGCAAAACCGCCACCGATAATTAGTATTCTCTTCATAATATATGTATCCGGTAACTGATTCAAAATGAGACTGCAGCCGTCTTCATTAGTTTGTCTCTTACAGGCCTGATTACTTGTTTCCGGTTTCATCAGGGCCTGGTAGAATTATACCCTCGCCAGGATAGAATACCCGTTCGTCAGGAGGAGTCCTCCGGCTTATTTCCGGCCAAATGCCCTGTTGAGATTTAGCCCCTTCCAGGGTGGCAGATGAGGGATTCTTATCCTGCATGACCGGTAAACTCCTGATATCCCAACCTGGCATGGGAGTGCTGAATTCCGAGTACCAGTGAAGGGTATGCCCCGTCAAGCGTGTCCTTTACACAGATGAATCCTGCTTTTTCTTTTGCTTCTGTCATAGTATCCCTCCTTTTTATTGTCGTTGCTGTAAAAGGGTATAGCCAAATACCGTAAGTTTCAATATTGTTATGCGTTTAAGGCTTAATTATTGTTTGATTTTAATATTATATTAACAATGGCCATTATCTGACCGTCCTAGTAAAGGGCATTACTAAAAGCTGGTGGAAGTTCAGCTTGTTGGGCTTTCTGTAAGCCCCAACACCTATAATTATATTGTCCTGTTTAAGATCCTTAATGAGTGTTCCCAAAATTCTATCCCAGATGGAAAATATAGTGCCGTAATTACTGTTTCTCTCCCTGATTTTCACAGAGTGGTGTATCCTGTGCATGGAAGGGGGAACGAAAAGTATCCAGAAAATAGATTCAAACCATCCTGGAACTCTCAGGCTGCTGTGATGAAACTGAGCACACATTACTAAGGTGACTTCAAAGATAAGTACTCCCATGAGATTTGCGCCAAGAAAAAATATAATGGAGATCTTGATAAGTGAGGATATGGCCAGTTCACCAACATGAAACCGGGTGGCAGAGGATACATCCATGTTCAGGTCAGAGTGATGTACCCGGTGAAACCTCCATAATAGGGGCATCTCATGGTTCAGCAGGTGCCAGACATAAAGCATAAAGTCCATATATAAAAGGGTAACAAGGATTTTAAGCCAGAAGGGTATCTGTATGAGATTTAAGATCCCCAGATTTTTGCTTTGGACATATGCCGCGGTACCTGTTACCGCACTTAAAAAAAACAGATTGATGATGGCGGAATTAAACAGCGTTATCAGGAGATTGTTTACCCATCGTTTGAACTTGGACACAGTGTTTTGTCTGTATGGAATTGCTAATTCCAGGCCAAGGAAAAATACAAGTCCTCCCCAAAACAGCAAGATCCTTATGGCTGATTCATTCAATTGCCGTTCCTCCATTTATAGAAAATTATATCACACTCTCGCCTCCAGAAGATCGCCAAGGGATGCAAGGTGGGCCTTTTCCTCCTGTGCCATCCCATACAGAATTTCCCTGCTTTCCCTGTCTTTGATTTTATGTGCGTATCTTGAGTACAGGTCTAATGACTGTGTTTCAATCTCCATAGCCGTCTCAAGCACATTAGAGACAGACTTCAGGGCTTCCTGGTTTTGCTCAATAAAATCCTCAACCGTATATCCTCCCTCCATGACATTGATGGCAACATCAGACTTGAATTGCCCCTCAGCTATTACGGTATGGGTCTCGATCAGGTAGAGTTGGAAAAGTCTACCTTTATGCTGTTCTTCAATGCCAGCCAGCTGGGAAAATACATCTATGGTATCGATATCATAGACCTTATCAGCCATGGTATTATAGAATTTTTCCAGCCCGTCCTCCATTCCATATGCAATGGCTATTACTGTTTCGAGAGATTCATCTCCTTTCAGGAGGGGGCTTCCAGTCTCTATGGGACCAGTGGCCGTGCGGTCATTCCACGCCTTAATCCCGCCATTGACATTATAAACCTCTTTTAGGCCATTACCTGCAAGCATTTGAGCAGCAGCGCGGCTTCGTCCCCCGACAGCACAATATACTATTACCGGCTCTTCAGGGTTGATTTCTACCCATTGATCAGCCAGGTCTGGCAGAGGGATCAGTCTTGCACCGGGGATATGTCCCCTTTTATATTCACTGGGCTGGCGAACATCAAGAAGAGTATATCTCCCAGCCTTGTGTTTAGTGATGTATTCCTTTAATTTCTGTGTATCAATTGATTGGACGGGCGTAAAAAGCTGTCTCCATTTCATGATTTGTCCCTTACCCTGCTGATCATTTTGTTGATACTTTCCATTTTCAGGTTTTTAGTTTATATGATTAATCTTTTTTGATATTTCCCTCCCGTCCATCATCACAGGGTTCATCTTCATCACTTGCCCTTGCGTGTTCAGCACTGGGCGCTGTAGTACAATAGGGAAGTTTGTCCTTTTCGGCCTTTGCAGTGCCATTGTTATCTTCATTTAAATGATCCCTATCCCTATCCCTATCCTTGCTCTTGTCTTTTTTCTTTTTATCCATGGCCTGTTCCTCCAAATAAAAAGACTTACTTTTTTATCTATAGCCATCCATGATTCCATTGACCTGCATTTTGTTTGTTGTCTGCCTGTACAGAGGACCTTGTTTTAATATTGGAAAGTGGGACTCAAAGGATGGTCGATTGTTTTTATAAATAATACCAAGGGGTATTTTATCCCCCCACTCATGTCCTGTTTTTATTGCGGTATCCCAGTCAGCGGGGTCATATTCACTGGGTAAATTATAGCATCGACTGTCATACCAAGCAAAGGTATTGATTTTGTTAAACGACACGCAGGGCTGTAAGATGTCTATGAGGGAAAAACCCTTATGAGCAATACCCTGTTTAATGAGATATGACAGGTGATCTATTCTTCCTGAAAATCCCCGGGCCACAAAGCCGGCCTTCAAGGCGATAGCAACAGCAATTGGATTAAATGCACCTGATGGGGTGCCTTGAGGTTGTGCCTTGGTTATAAATCCTTCCGGGGAGGTAGGGCTGGCCTGCCCTTTTGTAAGACCATATATCTGGTTATTATGAACTAATAAGGTGATATTGATATTACGACGAATCGCTGCTAAAAGATGATTCCCCCCCTCTCCATAACTGCATCCATCGCCGCTTGTAACCAGGACAGTGAGTTGAGTATTAGCTAGTTTTGCACCGGTGGCAACAGGGAGCGCACGGCCATGAAGGCCATTGAAAACATTTGCGTTCAGGTAATGGGGAGTTTTTGCTGCCTGGCCGATACCGGATACAAGTAATACATCCCGTGGTTCAAGTGAGCTTGCAGCAAGTGCTTTTTTGATTGCCTCAAGGATAGAAAAGTTACCGCACCCGGGACACCAGGCTGTTTCATAGTTCCCATAATCATTTATGCGCGCCATAATAATTCTCCCTTGTCATGAAAATTATCTGTTGTACTCGTTTAATCTACTAAGGATATACTCAGGGGTTAAGGGCAGGCCATCGAATCTTAAAATGCTGGTATGAATTTTAAAACCTGTTTCGCGTCGGATCAGACGGGCAAATTGCCCGTTGGCATTGGATTCTATGCAGACCACCTTTGGCACGGACCTGAACAGGTCCATAAACTGGTCTGGCATGAGAGGCCAGACTTGTGAAAAATGGATGGTGGCGACATCTTTCCCATTGGAATTCATTTGTGCCGCAGCCTCTAATACCGCTCCCTTGCTTGATCCCCATGATACAAGCAAAAGATTAGGCTTCCTGCCTTCTCGAATATCAGGATGTATGACCTCTTTCTTGATCCCATCCCCCTTTGTCAGCCTTTTTTTCACCATTTGTTGCCGTATATTGAGATTCTCGGTAAGGTGACCCGATTCAGTGTGTTCATCGCTGTCCGCGATCACAAGGTGTTCGCTCATCCCTGGAATAAGGCGAGGAGAGACTCCGTTTTCTGTTATTTCATACCTTTTGTAGGGAGGACTTACTGTGTCTTTCGGTGTATCAATATGTACTGGTGAAAGGGTTTCAATGTCGAATGGTTCAATTGCCCGATAGGAGTCTGCCAAAAACTGGTCTGTTAAAAGGAATACAGGGCTCTGATATTCCTCTGCCAGTTTAAGGGCCTTGCCAGTTAAGTAGAAGCAGTCTTCTACAGAGCCAGGGCAGAATATGGCCCTGGGAAATTCACCATGACCGGCATGCAAAACCAGTTCTAGGTCTGCCTGTTCGGTACGGGTTGGCAGTCCCGTGGCTGGTCCGGGTCTCTGAGAAACCACCACAAGGACAGGCGTCTCGGTCATGGCTGCAAGGCTGATACCCTCCACCATGAGGGCAAATCCGCCTCCTGATGTGGGGACAAGGCTGGGTGCCCCAGCGAATGAGGCCCCGATGGCCATATTTATGGCGCTGATTTCATCTTCAGCCTGTTCAACGATCAGGCCTGTCTCCGGTGCGTGAGCTATCAGGTTGAGGGGAATGGATGTGGATGGTGTCATGGGGTAAAAAGAGCAGAATTTCAGACCCGTTGAAACAGCGCCAAGGGCAATGGCCTCATTTCCGTTCATCATTAAACGTTGATTTGATTCAGATATTCCATGAAGCCTATGGTCAGAGCTAAGGTTGGTATTTGCCCATTCAAATGCCTTATGTAACGCGCTTCTGTTTTCCTGAATCAGTGAAGCCTTCTTTTTACCTAAAAGAGATTCCATCGTACCTTCCATTATGGTTTTGTCAAGACCCATAACAGCTCCGGCTATACCAAGGGCAACTGTGTTGGAAAACCGGTCTGGGGCAAGCTCCGTGAACGGGACCTTCATGAAACGGTCATCTTTTATATCTAGATCCTTATCAGCGATAATAATCCCATCGGCTAAGATCTCATCCCAATGGAGACGGACGGCCTCATAATTCATTGCAACAAGTATGTCTACAGACTCCTGCAGAGCAGAAATTTCTTCTGTACTGATGCGGATAGTAAAGCTGTTATGTCCTCCTCTTATGCGTGATTGATAACTCTGGGTCACAACAATAAAGTATCCGCTCCTGACAAGGCTTTTACTTAATAGTTGCCCGATTGTGACCAGTCCCTGCCCTGCTTCACCGCCTATAAGGATATTTAGTGTGTTTCTCATATTATGCTCCTATCTTATATAGATACAATGCATTAACAGAAAAACTTAGTGATGCCGCGATCTCTGTCAGGGGGCTGTAATCAAACTTTACAGCCATTATTGTTCTTTTATACCAAGCTTTCTGAGAATTAGGGCCATGGGGCAGAATCCTGAAAAACCAAACTGAAACAGATTCAGCCCCACAAAGGCAGTAAAAAAATACCAGTATTTGTTCACCCATATGCCAAGCGCCAGGCTGATCAGGATAAAGCATCCCGCAACCACGTTTATCCAGTCGTTTACAAACATTTGACGTTTCATGGTTTTTGCCTCCTTTTAATAGATTGATTAAAAACTGTATCTGATGCCAGAGTAAATATTGCTGTTTTTCTTAAACTGGCCAAAGAATGTGTGCTTTTTTTCGCCATCAAAGATGTTTAGCCCGGCTGTTACAAGCCACTCATCGGTGAGTTTGTATTTAGCGGCAGGCCTTATGTATCCGTCCTTGTCAGTCGGAGAGTAGTAGCCGAAAAATGAGAGAGTCAGATTCTGGCTCATTGCTTGTTTTGTGATTCTGAGGGTTGCAACCTGCCTGGCCTTAACCTTTGGGTCTGCTGATACTCCCTGTTTATATTTTTTATAGTCCTGCATGTACTCTACATAGTACTGGACCGACCCTGACAGATCTCTTATGATCTCTTTTTCATATCCCAGGAGAAATCTTGTCTCATCATTCGGGATTAACGGATTATCTCCATCCGCATCATCTTGTGATGAGTAGTATCCGGCTTCCGCGTTTATAAGTCCCTTGCCTAGTCCGCCCCTAATACTTGCCCCATATACAGAAAGCCCTGGAAATATTGGGGTTGAAGTCACGCCTGACCCTGTCATACCTGCCGGACTCTTCCAGAAACCATTATATCCATACAGGGCTATCTCATATGATGAAATATTTTTTGAGATCCTTACTGCCAGCTCATCATTATTGAACCACTCATCCGGAGTATCCGGTTCCATAACAGCCTTTTCCCCGGCCCTCGATCCCATAATAGGGTTCCAGTATGAGATTCTTTCTCCGCTGATAAATCTGTCAGGGTCAAATTTAGGTGTATAGGCAATGTCTATTGTAGCAAACTGTGGAAACATGCTTATGAGTACTCCATCTGATGGTGCCTTGAGATACTCCTCATCCCTTCCTGTAAAAAATGACTGCCAGTCTTTGGGAAACATATCATTTATAAACAGAAGGTCTCCTGTTCCCCATGTGAGTATCTGGCGGCCCAGCTTGAGGTCCATGGTATAGGTGGGGGTCAGAAGGATGTTTGCCTCCCTGAGATCCACTGGACCATAACCGGTATCAAGGTTGAGGTCCCTGTCATCCGTAACTTTGTCATAGATAAGGTCTGCCCTGAGTTTTAGTGTTGATGAATATCCCAACTTCTCAAGATCAAGCTGCAGCCTTAATTCTCCAAGACTTAGCTCTTCTTCATGGTTGTCATCCAGGGTCCTTGCTCCCGCCCTGGAATCAAAGAATCCGTGAAGTTTTATGTCCAGTGTTTCCAGCAGGGTTTCATCTTCAGCATGCAGCGGTGAGATTAACAACATTAGTAATAGGAATGTAATTGTTATTTTAAAAAACTTCATTATTATTTATTTCCTGAGTTTTTTGCTTAATCAATCTTAAAACTTTTAACTTTCAATTACCGACTAACTTCCCTGGGCGGTCTCCGGAGAAATCGTTCGGTAAAGATCTGCTCACTAAGCCCCAGGTTATATTTGATATTGGTGAATATGTTTTTTGTACTGCTGCCGGATTTTATATCAGCTGCTATAGACTCAGTCACTGTGGGAAACCCCTGGATTGTCTCTGTTTTCAATGCCTCGACTGTACGGTAGAGGTTGTCTGATTTGTCATAGTATTCCGCCTTTTGGGGAAGAAAACTATCCTTGTCTATCCAGACATAGTAGTATGAAAATTCAACGCTATTAGGGTCATTGGGTGTATTTTTTATCTTATAAAGGATATCAGATGTCTCCACCAGCTCATGTGTGTCCTCTTTTATCCCTCTTCCTGAGACATCCTCATATACAAAGTCAGAACCGCCAAAACTGGTTCTCTTGTCTCCTGGTGCTATCCTTTTGTTCAGGTTCAGGGCAGGCAGCCATAACCAGCGGTCATCATCACCACCCACATTCTTCCATACAAGATATGCCATATGACGCACATCAGCAAGCGCCTGAAAATTTACGTAAAACTTTTGGTTCCGGCC
>JAFDJA010000286.1 GCA_019307745.1 Deltaproteobacteria bacterium
AGTGAACGGGCGAGAGTTAATTTATTTATGAGCTTAAATTTTATCTCATCTCAAATCCCATAGGGCATGACCCTATTTATCTGCCAAAGTCGGCAGATAAAAAAAGTCTGTGTGTGTCTGTGTGGGTCTGTGGCTAATTATTCCTTGAACCCTCTTCTCCAACTAAATTGGAGAAGAACCTAATATAAAAGGCAGGGCCAAAACGACCCTGCCTTTTTAAAAAACATACTGTTGATTCAGATCGGATTATTAAAAAGATACCTGCAATTATTCTGAATGATATCCCGATTAATCTTTTCTCTAAATCTTAACAACAGCTATTTTTTACCGCCTTTTCCCCCTCCGCCTTTGCCTTTTCCCCCTTTTCTGCCTTTTTTACCTTTTCCGCCCTCTCCTGGTTTCGGAGGACGAGAGCCAGTAATACCGCCAAATTCTCCTCTGGCGGCCATCTCTGTGATAGTGATCGTTGGTGTCAGATCCCTTCCTTTCAGGGCCGGATGGTCCTTGGAATACATTACGGAGAAGCCGGAAGCATTATAGTCCCTGGGTATGGGATCGATGATGGTTTTTTTAACACCCTCAATCGAGCAGGGGTTGATGTATTCCCACGCAAGCACTCCCTCGGATGTCACCTGAAACATCTGGCCTCCGCCACTGGAAGCGACATACGTGTTCCCGTTGGGAAGACGATTCATATTGGAGCCATAGTCGCTGTAAAAACTTGTATAATCCCTGGATTGATAACTCCATGCAATCTGATTCGAGACATGGTTATAATTGAATCCTGCTTCCATGAGGGGGACATATTTACCGCTCTTCATGGGGCCGTCATAAGGATTTATTTCCAATATTCTGGAGAATGTCGTTCCGGGCCGCAGGGAGTTGTTGTCGAAATACAAAAAATGACCGGCACCCGGAAGGCCTTCGGGAATCCATTGAATACTATGCGTAAAAAAAGCCTGCTGGTCGCCTAAGGAGCTGGACCCGTATTCCCACGATGGCTCTGCACCGGCACCGTACCTGCTGGGATTACCCCATCGGTAAAGAAGATCGCCTGCGGGGCCTGCGGCCAGCGCATTGCTGCCTTTTGGATCGTTTGGGATGAAGCTCCCCTGATGATCGATAATCCAGAACTCGCTCCCGAACGAGTTATTGACGGCAATATGGCCCAGTGTTGAGTTATAATCTATGGAATTGAAGTGAACAAAGTCTCCTCTCAAACCCCTGCCCCAGTTCATATCGATCTTCCCGGGGTAATCCGAAATCTTTTTCCCTCTGCCCACATAATTCGGTTTATCAGAAAACTTGTCCTGTATCACATGATCCATGGTCGACCACTCCCAGATGATATTTCCGGCCATATCTACTTCAATGATGCCGTCCGGAGAGCTGTCACTTCTGGCTTTATTGGGATCACCTCCTGCGGCAAGGGCATCTTCGTGGGACAAAAATTTTGCAGAGATGACAATGTTGGTGTAGGCATTGAGGGCTTTGTTGAAAATCCGCTGTTTTTGATGATGGATGGCCTTATTGCCTGCGTCTAAGATATCAGTTCGGTCCTCCGGAATAGTCCATTTCCATACGACTTTCCCGTTCCAATCCATCTCTATCAATCCATATTTTCCATCTATTCCGGGACCCATGTCATAAATATTGCCGTTGTCAACAAATCGGGGCATGCCGTAACAGGGCCATGAATTGATAACTCTCCCTTCTAAATCGGTCAGAAAGGTGACCTTCGTTCCATCCGACATAGATCCCCTGAACAGGTTATAACCGGGATAAGCTTTCTCCTTGTCTAAATAAAGCAGCCCTGTTTGCCCAACATGCGAGTGATAGGCATAAGCGGAGCCCAGGGAGATGGTGAGGAAAGTACCAACTATCAAGATAATTAATGTCCTTTTCATAATTTTGCCTCCTTCTTTCCAGTTAATTACAAGATTAATTAATAGAACTTGCCTGTAATGCTTTCTCTTTTCATTGCCTTTCCTGTACGAATTTTGTAAGGGCCGTTAATTTAATCACTAACTGTAATATTAAATATTTTCAAGGTTGACGAAAAAAGTCTGTGTGTGAGTCGAAGATCAAGCTTTAGCATGATGGCTAATAATTCCTTGACTCATGTGCCTCTAGTGAACAAAGTGAACGGGCGAGAGACAAAAAATATTAGAGTGTTAAAATGCTTTCCCTGCGTCCTCTGTGCCCCTAGTGAACATAGTGAACGGGCGAGAGTTAATTTATTTATGAGTTTAAATTTTATCTCATCTCAAATCCCACTGAGGTGTGATGGGCCCTTAATTTAATCACAAACTATAATATGAAATATTTTCAAGGTTGACGAA
>JAFDJA010000050.1 GCA_019307745.1 Deltaproteobacteria bacterium
GCAAATATTGCACTCCTGCACTATGCAGACGGTGAAAAAAGATATATCCTTGCCTCTTTGGGGATGCAAGTGGGGGATAAAGTAATGTCAGGACCCGGTGCGGAAGTAAAAACCGGCAATGCAATCCCTTTAAGCGATATTCCACTGGGGACCCAGATACATAATGTCGAACTTAATATTGGCCATGGTGGACAGATAGCAAGGAGTGCAGGTAATTCTGCCCAGTTGATGGCCAAAGAAGGCAGTTATGCCCAAGTAAAACTTTCCTCAGGTGAAGTTCGACTTATTCCGCTTAAATGCAGGGCTACCATCGGTCAGGTAGGTAATATCGCTCATATGGGTATTAGCCTTGGAAAGGCGGGAAGGAACCGGTGGAAGGGAAAGAGACCGCATGTAAGGGGTGTTGCTATGAATCCTGTTGATCATCCCCATGGTGGCGGTGAAGGTAAATCGTCTGGCGGCCGACACCCGGTCACTCCTTGGGGAGTGCCCACGAAGGGTTATAAAACAAGAGTCAAGAAAGCCAGTGATAAACTTATTATAAAGAGAAGAAAATAGTTAATTAGTGGAGGATAATCGTGCCGAGGTCGTTAAAAAAAGGCCCTTTTGTTGATGATCATCTGTTGAAGAAGGCCCTTAATGCTAATGAAACACGTAGCAGAAATATAATAAAGTGCTGGTCGAGAAGATCAACTATTCTTCCGGAATTTGTTGGCTTGACATTCGCTGTTCATAATGGGAGAAAGTTTCTCCCTGTGTTTGTAACAGAGGATATGGTCGGGCATAAGCTCGGTGAGTTCTCCCCAACAAGGACATATTACGGGCATGCCGGAGATAAAAAATCTCGACTTAAAGGGGGCTAAACTAAAATGGAATCGAGGGCTGTAGCAAAATATGTAAGGATATCTCCTCGAAAAGTCCGTCTGGTTATGGATCAAGTTCGAGGAAAGAGAGTAGCTGATGCATTAAATATGCTCTCTTTCACACCACAAAAGGGTGGAAAAATCCTTAAAAAACTTATAGGTTCAGCGGTTGCCAATGCAGAACAAAATTCTGATGTTGATGTTGATAAGCTTTATATCAACAAAATTTATGCGGACGAAGGGCCTACTATGAAACGTTTTCGGCCTCGTGCCATGGGTCGTGCGTCAAGAATACTTAAGAGATCGAGCCATCTTACGGTAATCCTGAACGAAAAATAATACAACATCCCAAACTGATCAGGTCAGATTAATAACAAGTACCTGCAGTTAGGAGTTATGGAGGTTTCTATTGGGTCAAAAGGTTAATCCAATCGGTTTTAGATTGGGCATCCACAGAGATTGGGATTCAAAATGGTTTGCAGGTAAGGAATACAGTAATTTTGTCTTAGAAGATTACAGTATCCGAAGATTTCTCAAAAAGAAGCTTCAACAGGCCGGTGTCTCAAAAATTGAGATTGAAAGGGCTGCCAGCAAGGTAAGAATCAAGATTTATACTGCAAGGCCCGGCTTGGTCATTGGGAAAAAGGGTGCTGAAATCCAGAACCTGAAAAACGAGATGGAAAATAAGATCAAGAGAGAGGTTTTTATTGACATTCAAGAGGTCAGAAAACCCGAGATAGATGCACAACTTCTTGCTGAGAATATAGCGATGCAGCTTGTGAGAAGGGTCTCATTCCGCAGAGTTATGAAAAAGTCTGTTACCTCTGCCCTGAGATTTGGAGTTCAGGGGATAAAGATTGCCTGCAGCGGACGGTTGGGTGGTGCTGAAATGGCACGACGTGAATGGTATCGAAGAGGAAGGGTTCCCCTTCATACTATCAGGGCTGACATTGATTATGGAGTTGCCGAGGCATTTACTACTTATGGTGTGATTGGAGTAAAGGTTACAATTTTTAAAGGTGAAATCTTGCCTGATAAAAAGGATTAATATTTAAGATGTTGAGTCCAAAGAAGCTTAAATACAGAAAAAAGCAAAAAGGAAGAAACAAGGGCAAAGCACTTCGTGGGAGCACATTGGAATTCGGTGATTATGGATTGCAGGCTCTTGATAGGGGATTTATTTCATCACAACAGATTGAGTCTGCACGTATTGCTATAAACAGACATGTGAAACGTGGCGGCAAACTCTGGATACGGATTTTTCCTGACAAGCCATTTACTAAAAAACCCGCTGAGGTAAGAATGGGGAAAGGCAAGGGCTCCACTGAGGGATGGGTTGCTGTGATAAAACCTGGAAGAGTGCTTTATGAGATTGAAGGAGTAGATGAAATTACTGCTGCAGAAGCATTCAGGCTTGCCGGTCATAAACTTCCTTTTTCTACCAGATTTGTTAAAAGGAGATCTTAACAGTGAAGGGTATCGAAATTCGTGAGTTAAATACAGATGAATTGATAATCAAAGAAAAAGAGTTGAAACAGGAACTCTTTAATCTGCGGTTCCAGAAGGCTACTGGACAACTGAACAATACAGCAATAATCGGGAAGGTCAAAAAAGACCTTGCACGCGTAAAGACAATATCAAGAGAAATGCATATCTTGAAAAAGACTGAAAGAGGTTAGAATGGCAGAACGGGGTGTTCGCAAAAAACTTACTGGGGTTGTAGTTGGAAATTCTATGGATAAGACGGCGGTTGTATTGATAAATCGTCTGACAAAACATAAGACTTATATGAAATATATTAAAAGACGGGCCAAATATATGGCTCATGATCCACAGAACAGTTGTCAAATAGGCGATACTGTACGGATTATAGAATCGAGACCCATTAGCAAGAACAAAAGATGGCAGGTGCTGGAAATTCTTGAGAGCAGTGTTTCTGCTGAATAACGACAGCGCCCATTCGACGGAGCAGATAGTAAAATGATACAAACTGAAACAAAATTAAGAGTAGCAGATAATTCCGGGGCTAAAGTTGTCTTATGCATCAAGGTGCTGGGTGGTTCCAAGAGAAGGTATGCCAGTGTCGGTGATATTATTGTTGTTACAATAAAAGAAGCTATGCCGAATTCCAAAGTCAAAAAAGGCAGTGTTATGAAGGCTGTTGTCGTAAGAACAGCAAAGGAGATACGCAGGCTGGATGGTTCTTATATTAAATTTGATGACAATTCAGCAGTGCTTATTAATGATCAGAATGAACCAATCGGAACAAGGATCTTTGGTCCGATAGCAAGGGAACTTAGAGCCAAAAAATTTATGAAGATCATATCTTTGGCCCCTGAGGTTCTATAAAAGTGAATATATGGGAGTAAGATAAGTGAGAAAAAAGCATCCCTCGTTAAAAAAGAATGATAAAGTGATAGTACTTGCTGGTAAAGATATCTGGAAGATAGGCTCTGTTATTATGGTTGACTCGGAAAAAGGGCGGGCAACGGTTGAGAAAATCAATATTGCGAAGCGGCATTCAAAACCCGGTCCCAACAATGCACAGGGAGGGATAATTGAAAAAGAGGCCTCCATTCATATCTCGAATCTTCAACTTGTGTGTGGGCGTTGTGCTGAACCAACAAGAATTGGCAAGAAGGTTCTGGAAGATGGTTCAAGAACCAGGGTGTGTAAGAAGTGTGGAGAGGCTTTAAATGTGTAATTAGGTAGTCTTGCAGGGTTTTTAAATACTATAATTTGTTTCGTACTTAATTAAGTAGTGGTTTAGGAGGTCGTGTTGTCTCGGCTGAAAGAAAAATATGTGAAGGAAGCGGTACCTGCCATGATCAAGGAATTTGGGTATAGTAGTATCATGGCTGTTCCCAGGATAGAGAAAGTAACTCTGAATATGGGTCTTGGCGAAGCAATATACAACAATAAGGTACTTGATAATGGCGTTGAAGAACTAGGCCTGATAGCTGGCCAAAAGGCCTTAATTACCAAGGCTAAGAAATCCATCGCAGGATTCAAACTGCGTGAGGGAATGCCTATCGGTTGCATGGTAACGTTACGCCGCGATAAGATGTTTATTTTTCTTGACAAGTTGTTCAATGTGGCGTTCGCGCGTGTACGAGATTTTAGAGGTTTGTCAGGAAAAGTGTTTGATGGTAGGGCCAATTGTACTATCGGAATAAAAGAACATATTATTTTTCCTGAAATAGATTATGATAAGATAGATAAGATTAAAGGCCTGAATATAACTATTGTCACGACGGCGAATACCGATAAGGAAGGTCGTTTTCTGTTAAAATTTTTAGGAATGCCTTTTAGGAATTAAAGAGGGAGGTTGTTTTGGCAAAGAAGTCCCTTAGAGCTAAAGCTAATAGAAAAAATAAGTTTTCTACACGTAATTATAATAGATGCCCTATCTGCGGTAGACCCAGGGCCTATATAAGAAAATTCGGCATATGCCGTATATGTTTCAGGAGCATGGCCTTAAGGGCTGAACTTCCTGGCGTGGTCAAATCCAGCTGGTGAGAAAACCTTTCCCTGTGGGTTTGGGGAGACATTAATATAATCGTAGGTTTTATTTAAATCAGTAAAAGCATGAGATGTAAGGAGTAATTTCCATGAGCATGACAGATCCAATTGCCGATATGCTGACTCGGATAAGAAATGCAATCAGTGCATCATTTACTTCAGTGGATATACCGAGTTCCGGTCTGAAGATAGACATTGCAAAGGTCTTAAAATCAGAAGGATTTATAAAAAATTATAAGATAATTCCCGATAAGTGCCAGGGCGTAATAAGGATCTTTTTCAAGTTAGACGAAAAGGGTTGTCATGTTATCGAAGGGCTTAAAAGAGTCAGTAAACCAGGCTGCCGCAGGTACTCTAAAAGTGATAAGGTGCCAAAGGTATTAAATGGCTATGGGATTAACATACTTTCAACGTCCAAGGGTGTTATGGCCGACAAGCAGGCCAGGAGAATGAACGTTGGAGGAGAGATCCTCTGTTCAGTTTGGTAAATTTTCATCTACTTCCACGGAATTGGACGCATTTTTATTTCAGTGATTGTAAAAACGGGAGGTTTCAAATGTCACGCATAGGCAAGATGCCTATTCCTATACCAAAGGATGTTTCTGTAGATCTTAAAGGAAGTCTTATTACTGTTAAAGGTCCTAAAGGTGAACTAAAACAGGTTATTCATCCCAAGGTAACAGTAATAACAGAAGATAATCAGGTGCTGGTTTCAGTAGGTGACGATACAAAGGAATCAAAATCTCTTCACGGGCTCTTCAGGTCATTGATCGCCAACCTGGTGACAGGGGTGACTAGTGGGTTCGAGAAGGCTTTGGATATTGTAGGAGTGGGTTACAGGGCTGAACTATCAGGCAACACTGCAACATTCCATCTTGGGTATTCACATCCCATCATTTTTGAACTTCCTGATGGAATAAAGGCCAAGATAGATAAAACGCGGATCACAGTAAATGGAATAGATAAAGAGCTGGTTGGAAGGACTGCCGCAAAGATTAGAGGGTTCCGAAAGCCTGAACCTTACAAGGGAAAAGGTATAAGGTATATTAATGAGACCGTTAAGCGGAAGGCAGGAAAGACTGCCGCAACATAACGTCTTATATTAAAATGGTTTGATAAGTTTTGGCTTAATAAGGTTGATATATTATGAGTAAATTAAGTAGAGCAGAAGCAAGGTATAAAAGGAAAAAAAGAGTAAGGAAGAAGATAAGTGGCACACCTGAAACGCCCAGAATGACTGTCTTCAGAAGCTCCAGACATATTTATGCACAGATAATAGATGATATCAGTACTAAGACACTGGTTGATGCCTCATCCTTATCAAAAGAGATTCGGGCGAAAAAGGAAATATCTGGAGGCAACATAGAAGGGGCCTCTGCTATTGGAAAGGCGATTGCTGAAAAAGCATTGAATAAAGGTATAAAAAAGGTGGTATTCGATAGGAATGGTTTCCTGTATCATGGCCGTATAAAGGCGTTTGCTGATGGTGCGAGGGAACAGGGGTTAGAATTTTAATCCTGTCTGGCTAGGCAAATTAAAGTTTATTCTTGGAAAACAGATTATTGAGGAGTGGCCCATTGTTTAAGGAAGATGAAGAATTTGAATTAATCGAAAAGGTGGTTCATATCAATCGTGTTGCCAAAGTCGTTAAAGGTGGTCGAAGATTCAGCTTTAGCGCCATTGTAATAGTTGGTGATGGAAAAGGTATGGTCGGAAGTGGATTCGGCAAAGCCAACGAGGTGCCTGAAGCTATAAGAAAGGGTGTTGAAAAGGCCAGAAAGGATATGATGCCGGTTAACATTATAAAAGGGACCATCCCTTATGATGTTATCGGTAAGTGGGGAGCAGGTAGTGTTCTTATAAAACCCGCAACGGCCGGAACAGGTATAATAGCTGGTGGGGCGGTCAGGGCGGTTCTTGAGGCTGCCGGTATCCAGAATATCCTGACAAAATGTCTGGGTTCTCATAATCCGCATAATCTTGTAAGGGCTACTTTAAAAGGCTTGCGTTCACTCAAAAAACCGGAAGAAATAGCGCGACGCAGAGGTAAAACACTTCCAGAATTGCTGAATTAAATTAACCGCCATAAAGAAGAGTTTGATCATGTCAGATACAATTAAAGTTACTCTTGTTAAGAGTGGAATAGGAAAGAGCAAAAAATTTCGAGAGACCCTGAAAGGGCTTGGATTAACGAAATTACATAAGACTGTTTGTCTAAAGAATACACCTGCCATCAGAGGAATGATTAATAAAGTCTCCTTTATGGTAAGGGTCGAAGCTTAATTAACGGGGAGAAGAAAATGAGAATCAATGATCTTTCTCCGATCAAAGGGTCGGTAAAAAAGAGAAAAAGAGTCGGCAGAGGGGTTGGTTCTGGACATGGTAAGACATCATGTCGTGGACACAAAGGACAAAAATCCCGGTCAGGAGGGGGAATTCCTGTTTGGTTTGAGGGCGGGCAGATGCCTATTCAACGGCGACTGCCCAAACGAGGATTTAATAATATATTCAAGAAAGAATACTCGGTTATTAACGTGAGTGATTTAAATGGTTTTGAGGCGAATGCCACCCTGGATGTCGCTGCATTAATTGAAGCCGGGCTTGTTAAAAGTGTAAAGGATGAAGTTAAACTCCTGGGAAACGGGGAGATATCTCAGCCGTTGACTATAAAGGTTCATAAGGCGAGTAAGACTGCCAAAGAAAAGATAGAAGCATTGGGCGGCAAGATCGAGATGATCTGATTCTTTGTATATGGTTTTTGATTAATTTTAATCTTGAGGGAGAAAAGACTAAGTGGTTGGCGGCTTTCAAAATATCTCTAAGATTCCAGAGCTTAAAAAAAGGATTTTATTTACCGGTTTAATGCTGATCGTATATCGACTCGGTTGCCATATACCTACTCCTGGTATAAACGGTTCAGCTTTGGCTGAATTTTTCAGCAACCAGGAAGGCGGTCTTTTCGGGCTTGTGAATATGTTTTCAGGTGGTGCATTAAGCAGAATGTCTGTGATGGCCCTTGGAATAATGCCTTATATTAGTGCATCTATCATTCTGCAGCTTTTGACTGTTGTAATGCCATATTTTGAGAGACTAAAAAAGGAAGGTGAGCAGGGCCGGAAAAAAATTACGCAATATACGAGATACGGAGCGGTTCTTCTGAGTATTGTGCAGGGATATGGCATTGCCTATGGCCTTGAAAAGACCGTAGTTGCCGGACTTCCAGTTGTACCGGTTGGTGGTTTGGAATTTAGACTGCTTGCGGTTATAACTTTTACGGCAGGTACTGCGTTTCTTATGTGGCTTGGGGAACAGATAACTGAGAGAGGTATTGGCAATGGTATCTCACTTATTATTTTTTCGGGAATCGTGGCCCGTTTCATTCCCGCCGCTCAAAACACAATCAGAATGATACAAGTAGATGAGATTGATATTTTTGCGATGATAATAGTTCTTGCTATCATGGCGGCTGTTATCGGCTGCATCGTTTTTATGGAAAGAGGGCAGAGGCGAATACCTGTCCAATATGCAAAACGAGTCGTAGGAAGAAAGATGTATGGCGGGGCCAGTACCCATCTTCCTTTGAAGATTAATACTGCAGGTGTCATTCCACCTATCTTTGCATCTTCTATATTAATGTTTCCAACCACTATTACTAGTTTTATGGACACAGGTAATCTGCCTTGGTTGGAACTGGTGGTAGAAAGTCTTATGCCAGGGCGATTGGTTTATAATGTCGTTTATGTACTATTTATTATCTTTTTTTGTTATTTTTACACTGCAGTCAATTTTAATCCGGTGGATGTGGCAGATAACATGAAGAAAAGCGGAGGATTTATTCCGGGAATCCGACCTGGAAAAAATACAGCTGAATATATCGACAAGGTGTTGACACGCATAACATTCGCGGGTGCTATTTATATCTCAATCGTATGTGTAATGCCCCAGGTCTTTTATAATCTAATGAATGTACCTTTTTATTTTGGTGGTACAGCACTTTTAATTGTTGTTGGTGTGGCAATGGATACTGCCGCGCAGATTGAATCCCATATGCTATCAAGAAATTATGAAGGATTTATGAATAAAGCCCGCATAGGAGGCAGGACCAGATAGATTCAAAGATCTGTTTCATGACAGCCTAATCAGTATGTAGGAGAATTTTCATTATGAAAGTCAGAGCTTCAGTAAAAAAAATATGTATCAAATGTAAGGTCATCAAAAGAAGAGGTATTGTCCGTGTAATTTGTGAAAACCCAAAACATAAGCAGCGACAGGGATAATATTATCATGATGCCAGGCTTTTGCCTGGACAGCTTTTGATATTTAGGAGTAAACAGTTTTAATGGCAATTTATTTTAATCAAAAGGGAGTTCTAGATTGGCCAGAATAGCAGGCGTTGATTTGCCCAGAAACAAAAGAATTGAGATCGCATTGACTTACATATACGGCATAGGCAGAACCGGTTCTCAAAAGATCTTGACAGAAGCAGGTGTTGATTGGAATACAAATTCGGATCAGCTTATTGAAAGTCAAGTGGCCAGTATAAGAAAAGTTATTGATGATAAATTTACAGTTGAGGGTGATCTTAGACGCGAAGTATCCATGAATATAAAGAGATTGATGGATTTGGGATCCTACAGGGGATTAAGACATAGAAGGGGGCTGCCAGTAAGAGGTCAGCGTACCAGCACTAATGCCAGAACCAGGAAAGGACCGAGAAGATCTGTAGTCGGAAAACGGAAAAAATAGGAATTTGAGGTAATACCATGGCGAAAAGAACTAAAAAGGGACCAAGAGGAAGAAAAGAAAAAAAGAATGTTCCCACAGGCATAATCCATATCCATTCCACATTTAATAATACTATCATCACAATTACTGATAATGATGGAAATGTTATTGCCTCATCCAGTGCAGGGCAACATGGATTCAAAGGATCAAGAAAAAGTACCCCATTTGCTGCTCAGCTTGCAGCTCAGGGCGCCCTGAAGCTTGCTATGGAGCATGGAATGAGAACTGCTGAAGTCAGGATCAAAGGTCCTGGTGTTGGCAGAGAATCTGCCATCCGTGCACTTCAGGTGGAGGGATTTACAGTAAATATGATTAGAGACGTAACTCCCATTCCCCACAATGGATGCCGTCCCCCAAAGAGGCGGAGAGTATAGGGCGAATTCACTTCTGCGAGTTCATAATCGCCCAGTTCTTACTTTTTAAAGTCATTATAAGAAACAACAAACAGAGGAGGATCTGATTTGGCCAGATATACCGGTTCATCATGTAGATTATGCCGGAGGGAAAACCTAAAATTGTTTTTAAAGGGCGACCGCTGCTACGGCGATAAGTGTGCTTTTGAGCGAAGAGCATATGCGCCTGGTCAGCACGGTCAGAGAAGAAGTGGAAAGGCTTCAGACTATCGTCTACAGCTCAGGGAAAAACAGAAGGTTAAAAGAATTTACGGTGCCTTGGAAGGTCAGTTCAGGGCATATTATAATCGTGCTGAAAAGCAGAAAGGTATCACAGGTACAAACCTGCTTCTGCTGCTTGAGTGTAGGCTGGATAATACAGTTTTCAGAATGGGGTTTGCCTCTTCCCGAAAACAGGCTAGACAGCTTGTAAAGCATAATCATTTTTTAGTAAACAAGAAGAAGGTTAATATCCCCTCTTGCCAGATAAAAGTAGGGGATGTTGTAGAAATAAAGGAAAAAAGCCGCAAAGTTAAGTTGTTTGCGGATGCTATGGAGACGGTAGTAAGAGTTGGAATTCCGAATTGGTTAGAAATTGATAAGGATAATTTCAAGGGGACTTTGAAGGCAATACCTAACAGGGAAGACCTGACTATGCCTATTCATGAACAGCTTATTGTTGAGCTGTACTCTAAGTAGGATATTTGGTTGTTAGACTATAATCTTCTAAGCATAGTGGAGGTACTTTTTTGGGCGATCTTAAAGCAAGAAACTGGCGGGAGCTGATAAAACCGAAAAATATTCTGATTGATAAAGACAGTCACAGGACTACCTATGGTAAGTTTGTATGCGCACCTCTTGAAAGCGGATTTGGGATCACCATAGGAAACGCACTGAGAAGGATACTTCTTTCATCCTTACAGGGAGCTGCCATTACCTCAGTCAACTTTGATGGGGTATTGCATGAGTTTTCGACTATTCCCGGGGTGAGGGAGGATGTTACAGACATTATCCTTAATCTTAAAGAGATCAAACTGAAATTAATAGATACTGAAGAGGCAACCATTCGGCTTTCTAAAAAAGGTGAATGTTGTGTCACTGCCGGTGATATTGATGAAAATGATCAGGTTCAAATAGTGAACCCGGAACATGAAATAGCTACTTTAAGCAGTAAGGGTGAATTGAGTCTTGAAATGGTTGTCGAGATGGGGAAGGGGTATGTCCCTGCCGAGAAAGACTCGAATAATGCCCAGACCATAGGAAATGTGGTACTTGATGCCAGCTTTTCTCCTATTCAAAAAGTAAACCACATAGTCACGAATGCCCGGGTGGGTCAGATAACTGAGTATGACAAGCTTACTCTTGAGATATGGACAGATGGAAGCGTGACGCCAGAGGATGCACTGGCTTATTCTGCAAAGATCCTAAAGGAACAGATGGGCCCATTTATCAACTTTGAAGAGGAAGCTGAACCTGTTGATAAAGAAGAAGAAGAGGTCGAAGAAAAACTAAACGATAATCTCTTCAAACCGGTATCTGAATTGGAATTGTCAGTTCGATCTGCTAATTGTCTGAAAAATGCAGAGATATCCCTGATAGGGGAGTTAGTACAGAAGACTGAGGCAGAAATGCTGAAGACTAAGAATTTTGGCAGGAAGTCATTGAATGAGATCAAATCTATACTGACTGACATGGGCCTTTCCCTTGGAATGAAGTTGAATGATTTTTCCATCCCTAGCAAGGACAAAGCAACTGATGGGGATTCCGAAGAAGTAATAAAAGAGGATTAAAAGAAATGAGGCATCAAAAAACAGGCAGAAAACTAGGACGTAACTCTAGTCACAGGCGGGCCATGTTCAGAAATATGGTCACCTCACTTTTTAAATATGAGCAGCTCGAAACCACAGATGCAAAGGCCAAGGAACTTAGGCCGATAGCTGAAAAGATGATTGCCCTTGCAAAAAGAGGGGATTTGCATGCAAGACGTCAGGCCCTAGCTTATATGACCGATAAAAAAGTAACCCACAGATTGTTTGAGGATCTGAAAGACAGATTTCTTGACCGTCAGGGTGGATACGTAAGAATCATAAAAAAGGGTGTTCGAAAAGGTGACAGTGCTCCTGTTTCTGTTATTCAATTAGTGTCTGCAAAGGGATCGGAGAACGCCGAAGAAAAGAAAACATAGCTTATTATTTTCCTGGAATATTATTTTATCATCTGTCTGGGAGAGGATATACTTTTAAATTATATATCCTGCCCGGGTTTTTAGTGAGTTATTTTTTGAGATGGTAATTTTCTATTTTTATAAGAACTGGCATAATTCATCCATATATATGACCCACATGTAAATTATGTTAAATTTTTTTATGCTAGCATATACAAACCTCCTTGGCGAATTTGGACAAGGGGGTTTTTTTGTGCGTGGAGGTCTTTTTGATTATTTGGATTAAAAATGGTAGGCTTGTTGATCCGGTAAAAGGCATTGTGGGTGGACAGGATGTTGTCGTCAGGGATAAAAAGATTGATAAAATTTTGCCGTCTAATGAGTTCAGGGCAGAGGATGACTCTATTAAGGTGATTGATGCATCGGGAATGATAGTGGTGCCCGGATTAATTGACATGCATGTGCATCTGAGAGAACCAGGATATGAGCATAAGGAGACAATTCTTTCAGGTAGCATGGCTGGTGCGGCAGGTGGATTTACTGGGCTTGCCTGTATGCCAAATACAGATCCTGTAAATGATATGGCCTCTGTTACAGCTTTAATTTTAGATAGTGCCCATAAGGCGGATCTTATCAATATCTATCCCATAGCTGCTATTACTATGGCACAGAAAGGTGAAATCCTTTCAGATTTTTCAGAACTGAAAAGCGCCGGGGCAGTCGGCGTGTCAGATGACGGGTTTCCTGTGTCTAATGATGAAATCATGTTAAAGGCCATTAAAAGAGCAAAGGATAATGGTCTTGCGATTATATCTCATTGTGAGGATATAGGGCTGTCTGCCAGTGGCGTGATGCATCAAGGTGTTGTTTCTGAAAAGATAGGCCTTAAATCGATCCCATCGGCTAGTGAAGAATGCCTTGTCAAGCGGGAGATATCTCTTGCAGCAGATTCGGGTTGTCCTGTCCATATCGCCCATGTAAGTACTGCCGGATCAGTCCTTATCATCAAAAAGGCAAAGGAGGCAGGTATTCCTGTCACTGCAGAGACCGCCCCTCACTATTTCAGTCTGGATCATACAGCGGTGATAGGCTATAATGCTAATGCAAAAATGAATCCTCCTTTGAGAACCCCGGAAGATGTTACCGCCATAAAACAGGCTCTTGCAGAAGATGTTATAGATGTGATAGCCACAGACCATGCCCCCCATAGTCCTGCTGAAAAGGCTTTAGGATTTGAAAAAGCACCGTTTGGTATTATCGGTCTTGAGACAGCTTTGCCTCTTACACTGGCACTTGTAAGAGAGGGCGTATTATCTCTACCGAAAGCAATACAAAAATTAACCTGTTCCCCTGCTTCTATCCTGGGCATAGACAGAGGGCGAATAAAAAAAGGTGGCTATGCTGACCTTGCTATTATTGATCCAGAAATGGAATATATTCTGAAGAAAAGAGACCTGCTGTCAAAGAGTGAAAATTCTCCTTTTATAGGCAAACTTCTGAAGGGGAAAAATGTTCTTACTATGTTCGAGGGACGAATTGTCTGGGAAGGAAATGTCTAATATACTGGTAGTTGATGATGACAGGAGTATGAGGGAATTTCTCGAGATTCTGCTGACCCGGGATGGGTATAATGTTGTATTGGCTGAAAGCGGAGAAGAGGGATGCCGGATTCTGGATAATCAGCAATTTGATCTGGTAATTACTGATATTCGTATGAAGGATATTGACGGTATTGGCGTGCTTAAGAAGGCTAAACAGGTGGATTCCGATACAATGGTCGTTATGATTTCTGCATTTGCTACCGCGGAGACAGCAGTGGATGCCATGAAAGAGGGGGCTTATGACTATATCCCTAAGCCTTTTAAAGTAAGGGAGTTTAAAAGGATAGTTAGGGATACACTGAAATCAAAAAAGGTAAAAGGGACAGAAAAACCGGATGATAGCAAGAAAGATAAATATCATTTTGGCTGTCTGATTGGTGAGAGCCCTCAGATGAAAAGGATTTTTGATCTTATTGCACGTGTTGCAGAAGCTAAGAGTAATATCCTTATTGTGGGTGAGAGTGGAACTGGAAAGGAACTGGTTGCTCAGGCAATTCACAGGCAGAGCCCCAGAAAAGACAGGCCCTTTGTTGTTATAAACTGTGCAGGAATTCCTGAAAATCTTATTGAGAGCGAGTTGTTCGGATATAAGAAAGGGGCATTTACCGGTGCGGTAACTGACAAGGAGGGATTGTTCGGAGGAGCTGACGGGGGGACTGTGTTTCTTGATGAGATTGGAGAATTAACCCCTGCCATTCAGGTCAAACTGCTGAGAGTGATTCAGGAACGTACATTCACGGCTGTTGGTGGGACAGAAGAGAGACGAGTGGACGTGCGGTTTATCTGCGCCACAAATAAGGACCTGGAACAGGAGGTTATTGATAAAAAATTCCGCGAGGATCTTTATTTTCGACTGAATGTAATTCAGATCTCCATGCCCTGTTTAAGGGATAGGGAAGGGGATCTTGTCCTGCTTGGGCAGCATTTTTTGGAAAAGTATTCCAGGGGACTGGGAAAGGATGTGAAAAAGATATCCGCCTATGCCATGGATATATTGGGGCAGTATTCATTTCCCGGCAATGTCAGGGAGCTTGAAAACATCATTGAGCGCAGTGTGGCATTGGAGACCTCTAATATTGTCCTTCCTGAAAGCCTAACGTTGTCTCATTTCCGGGATGGCCGTAAAAGTGTTAAGGATGGAAGGCGAAAGGGCGATCTGTCAGCTGAAGGTGTCAACATCAATGATGTCCTGGCAGAAATTGAAAGAGATTATATATTAAAGGCACTTGAATTGGCCCATGGATCAAAGCAGAAGGCTGCGGGGTTTCTCGGGATCAGCTTTGAATCATTTAGATATCGTATGGCAAAATTGAAAATGTAATTTTTTCTAGAAATCATGCCGAAGGTTTTAGTGCATATTGGATCTGATTTGTGGAAAATTTTGTTGTTTTTTGCAAGGAAACATTTATGATTGATCCTGAGATTGTTTTTCCATGTTATAATTACTGTTGGAAATGCCCAGAATAACTGTTGGAAATGCCCAACATTCTCCTTTTTTTGTGAAATATATATTTTTGGTTTTAAGTTATCACTTAGCCCCATTCTTCTAAGCCCTTGTTTTTAAAAGGTTAATTATTTTTTAATCCTGATCCGTTATGTAATGGCATAATACTTGTATATATACATGGCTATCTATGGATTTTGGCACAATGAAGAATTCAAGATGCGGGCAGTTAAGCTTTTTTGTTATTAAGAGCTTAATAAAAGTAAACTGGGATGGATAAAAACAATTACAAATTAAGGAGGAAATACATTATGACAAGATTTAACAAAGACGAGAGGGGTTTTACACTTATTGAGCTGATGATCGTTATTGCCATCATCGGTATCCTGGCTGCAATCGCTATTCCGCAGTTTTCCGCATACAGGGTAAGGTCCTTTAATTCAACTGCACAGGCAGATATAAGAAATGCCGCAACCGCACAGGAGGCCTATTTTGTTGATAATTCGACATATTGCGGTGATGAGGCCGTACTTACAGGATCTACATATGGATTTTATTCTTCAGACAGTGTTACTCTAGATGTAACGGCTGCTGCTGCAGACAGTTACACAATGACCGCCACTCACTCTTCAGGAGACAAAACCTATACCCTTTCTGGCCCTGGAGGCGTTATAGAAGATTAATTATTGGTTAATGAAGGTAAAAGTGGACTGGCACTATTGTCAGCCCACTTTTTTTTTAGCTTATGAAAAATTATTCTGCCAGCTGTCTAAGTTTTTTTATAGCCCCCCCTGTTTGTTTTAAGACCTGAATTTTGGAGTAAAAGGCGGAGGAATTTTTTTAAGCGATCTGTGAATTGGGTTATTGGAAACACAGGCCAATGCAGATACGGGAGAAGCAATCTTTTTAAAACTGCCCGTGTTTATTAATGTCTTATCTGTAATTCAATCTTTAGAGGGGGATTAACCTTTTCAGCTTTTCCGAGTTTGAAAGGTTGAGTTTTAATATAGCATTATCAAATGAGACCTTAGCTTGTTAAAAATCTGTTTCTAACAGGAGGAGGTACAAGATGCCTGGTTTTCTCTGTCACAACTTTTATGGTGAATGGTGGATTCATTTTCCAGGTGTTTAATAAAATGTCTTATTCCCGAAAGAACATTCTACAAACGTGGGTTTTAGATATATTCAGCGATCATCCTGTTCCATTTATTTACAAATTTGCCTTTGCGATAGTTTGTATATCCTTAATCATCCTTACAATCTACAGCAATACTTTTGATTATTCCTGGCAGTTGGATGATATGCCCAATATTGTTGAAAATTCACATATACATCTTACGGATATATCATGGGAGGGTCTTAAAGATAGTTTTTATTCTGATCAGAGGTCCCCTGGAGTCCTGTATAGGCCTGTATCCTGTCTCAGCTTTGCCTTGAATTACTATTTAGGCGGCCTTGATCCTTTTGGCTATCACCTTGTGAATATACTGGTGCACATCTTTGCTGCAATATTCCTATTTCTGTTTATATTTCACTCATGTAATCTCCCGTCTTTGGAAGACAAATATTCTTCGAAATCTTTCCATATCGCCATTCTTGCAACAATACTCTGGGCAGTAAATCCGATTCAAATCCAGGCAGTGACCTATATAGTCCAGAGGATGGCATCCATGGCCGGTATGTTTTTCATGCTAAGCATGCTTCTCTACCTGAAAGGGAGGACATCTGAAGATATATTTAAAAGGATAATTTATTATTCAGCCTTTGTTCTTTCATCCTTACTGGCGCTTGGTTCAAAAGAAAATGCCATTACCCTTCCTTTCTGTATCCTTTTGTATGATATCCAATTTCTACAGGGAGGTGGTCAATTATCACTTAAACAAAGGGCATGGAGAAGTCTTGCCCTTGTATCAATATCTACTGTTGTTGCCTTGTTCTGCCTGTATTTTATATATGGAAATATAAGTTCACTTATGGCCGGTTACAATATCCGGCCCTTTTCAATGTCTCAGAGACTGATGTCAGAGCCCCGTGTAATCTGGTTTTATATCTCTCTACTTATTTACCCTATATCAAGCAGGTTCAGTATTGCCCATTCTTTTCAGATTTCAGAATCTCTTTGTTATCCCTTAACAACCATTATATCAATCTTATCAATTATATTTGTGGTGATATTTCTTTTATGTCTTTCAAGGAAACATCCGTTTTTGTCCTTCTGCTTTCTGTTCTTTTTTATTAACCATGTTGTTGAATCTACGATATTGCCTCTTGAATTGATATTTGAGCAAAGGAATTATATCCCTTCAATGCTTTTTTTTGTTCCAATCTCCATTGGTTTGATCCGGCTAAAGGATCTATGCGGTTTTTCAAACAGTAAAATCAGGTATGCTGTTTCAGCATTCATTATATTTTTATTGATTGGATTAGGTCATGCTACTTTTATGAGAAATTTTGCATGGAAAGATCCTGAAGCCCTGTGGTTAGATGCTGCTGAAAAGGCGCCTGAACAGTTCCGTGTTCACCATAATCTTGGCAACAGTTATCAAAAAAAAGGGCATTGGGAAAAAGCTGTACATGAGTATGAAAAGGCCCTGAACAGCCCTGTTATTCAAAGGAAGGACGAGATTGCAAAGACATATTACAATCTGGGTAATCTGTATAAGGAATTATCTGATTATGAAAATTCCGAATTTTTTTACCTTCGGGCTATTGATGTTAGACCGGAACTCTCTCCCGCCTTATGTAATCTGGCATCATTGTATGCAAAGAGGGGTGATTCCGAGAAGGCTGATGAGTTTTTAAAAAAGGCATTTGCTGCAGATCCGGGAAATTCCATTGTCAATCTAAATATGGGGGATTATTTTTTAAAAGAGGGAGATTATGAAAAGGCTATAAAACATCTGTTGGCGGCCCTGAAAAATAAAAGCATCGAGGGTAAAGCCCTGTATAAATTGGGGGCGATTTATAAGGAGATGGGTCTATTGGGAAAAGCTGTTATATATCTAAAGAGGGCTCTTGTTGCAGAGCCTTATAACCTTACACCCCATCTTTATTTGACACTAATATATCTTGACACAGGAGATCAATCAAATCTTTTAAAAGAGGTGGATATATTGGTTGAGTTTATGGCAAATGATGAGACTGTTTTTGAGCATGTTATGGATTTTTTTGTGGCACAGGTAGATGAATCAGGAGATATGCAGCATTCCTCTGGGAACATGAGTGATATCATTATAAAGCAGGGAAGTAAAAACCCCAAGTTTTTAGCCATGTGGAAAAACAGGTAAGCACTGAATATAGAGGTCCAGTATGTACTGAATTAGACTTAATGTGGACTTTCTGTATATTATTTTACCTGAAATAAGAATTTATAAGGCTATATGGATAACAAAATACGACAGGAAATAGACAGGGTTGTCAGGTCTCTTCTTTGTGGTATATTCTCACT
>JAFDJA010000287.1 GCA_019307745.1 Deltaproteobacteria bacterium
ATGACCTGATCTTTGTCCGGACAAATGAAGAGATCGGGGATATCCGCAACATTTCCTCCATGAGGGTGCAGGCGGACCTGGATGCCTTCCCGGATCCAGGGATGGAAGATTTGAATGTGGAAGGGCAATCTTTCGAGGGCTCCATCGCCGGGAACAGCCTGAAGGGATTATTTGTAGTGGAACACCATCATTACAAGGGGGAAGATGCCCTGTCCTTCGGGAAACCACATTCTTTTGCCGGAGACATGCAAACGTATATACAGCCCGAAGTGCTGATAGAGTCGGAAGCCCCGGAAATACAGGAGCTGGCTTTAAGGCTTACGGAAGGATCGGAAGATTTCTGGGAAGCCGCATGCCGACTGAGCACATGGGTGGCAGAACACATTGAGGGCTCCATCATGTTTGGGTCAGCCCTGGAAACCCTGCAACGGGGGAATGGTGCCTGCGGATCACAATCCATGCTGCTGGCCGCCCTCTGCCGTGCTTCGGGTATTCCTGCCAGGGTGGTCTGGGGTTGTGTCTACACGCCGGAATACGGCGGGAGTTTCGGCCATCATGGCTGGAGTGAGGTCTTTGTGGGAGAGGCGGGGTGGATTCCCGTTGACGTGACCTTCCATGAAACGGACTATGTGGATTCGGGGCACATCCGGCTAGGGGTACTCAAAACCAATTCTACTCTAATCAACTATAGGGAGATAAAGATATTAAACTATTCTTCAAGGTAAACCGAAAGCCTGACAAGCGTACCCATTAGGAAATCTACACCCTCAATGGCTGAAACAGAATGCTATGAGCATCTTTACAAGTAGTCGTCCTGTATCAACTTTACGAAGAAAGTCGTTTTAATCGTCTGAACAAAGCTTAAAATAGCAATAATTCATATCTATTCTTCCCCTGCAAAATAGATAGCCTCGCTACTATAAAAGCAGTGAGGCTATACCATCTGATTTTGTACCCCCAACCGAACTTTTTTCCGAACCTTTTATGAGGGATTTGGATTTAATCTGGCGGGTAGATTCGAAGATTAGTTCTATGGAAAATAGAATTTAAGTTGTTCTGCAAAAAGTTTTTTAGAAGTCCGATCCTACATTCTTTAATATTCCCTACCTTAGAGAAAGCAAACTAATTATAAAGAACATAGCACCAGAATTATCATATAAATACTGAATTTTTGAGTAGTTTTTTCATCTAAAATGATAACAGTCATGAAAAGATCTAACTTGCTTATTTTAATACTTATCGCTCTTCTATGGTCTGATATAGTGAAAGCACAAGCATCTGAAGAGAGTAATACAAATTTCTGTTTGCAATGTGATGAAATTAAGAATATTAGATTAACTGACGTGAGAATCAATCAAACAGAATTCATTTTAGAACCTACTCCACACTGCAAAGTATTAGGAACCTTAGGAAGTGAGATTGACTTCGAATTACTACTCCCAAAGGATTGGAATTCCCGATTTGTAATGGGAGGAGGAAGCGGATTCGTAGGATCCATCATCAATATCGCCAAACCGAGCATTATAGATGGCTATGCAACCTCTGGCACAAACACAGGACACACAGGTCATGTTCTTTTGGCAGATTGGGCATTGAATAATATGGAAAGACAGCTAAATTTTGGACATCTTGCAGTACACCACACTGCGGTTGTCTCTAAGGAGATTATAAGGCAATATTATGACTCCGAGATAGCATATTCTTATTTCTGGGGGTGCTCGCGAGGAGGAGGCCAGGCATTGATGGAAGCCCAAAGGTATCCTGAAGACTTCGATGGAATTGTTGCCGGAGCACCTGGATATAATTGGGCAGCATTCGGAGCAAAGAATATTCAGAATAGTCAGGTAATGTTTCCAAATCCGGAAAAACTAGACGAATCCGTCTTTACTTTAGCAAACATTGAACTGCTATATTCTAATATCCTAAAACAATGTGATCAATTAGACGGAATAAACGATTCGATCTTAAATGATCCAAGAGATTGTAATTTTGATTATAACCAATTACCACTATGTGAGAATAATGTACCATCTGAAAACTGTTTTACGACGGAACAGATTGAAGCCATCAAGGTAATATATTCAGCACTAATCATTGATGATATGGAGATTTATCCGGGAATCACGTATGGTTGTGAAAATGAGGAAATGGGATGGCAAAACTGGATAACAGGACCCACCACAACACCTTTAGCTCTTGATTTTCCTTCCTTGCAATTTGGATTTGGAACAGAAATATATAAGAACTTTATTTTTCAGGATCCGGACTGGGATTACAGTACATATGATTTTTCAGATTTTTCAAGAACTACCAATTTTGCCTCTTCAT
>JAFDJA010000153.1 GCA_019307745.1 Deltaproteobacteria bacterium
CTGTGCGCAATAAAAATTATTTCCAGCTACTGCTCTTTTCCTCTCGTTTCTTATATTTTCCGCTCGTTTCCTATATTTACCCCCTGTAGGGTGTATCCCTCTGGTTTGCTTTCATAAAAATCGTCACGTATTATTATCAGCATTATGGGAGAGGTACGCATATATAATTTTGACATCAGGCTGAAATGGTCTTTAAAACAAGGTAATTGTCCGCTCCAAAATCTTTAAATTTATGAGAGATTTGGGGCTTTTTTTATTTAAGGACAGAACCCCGGGTCATGCGGTCCGAACACCTCTAAAAGGGGTGATTTTGGGCGTGATTTATTTTTTTGGGGGTTCGTTAGATTCCAGGATTCAAGCGAGAGGATATATATTCACTTAAACATCTGATAATGGATTTGCGAATAAAAAGATCTTTCTCTGCGTCCTCTGTGACTCTCTGCGAGAGATATATGAAAAAAGGTCGATATATCATCCTTTTCGAATTATTATGATTTTTTTGCGATATGGTATTTTTAAAAGCCCCCCTTTTTTTACGATATTAAAAAATACATTTCGTTACATTCGCGAATATATTTTTTATTCCAGAACCTTTTTTTATCCATTTTCGTTTGTCCATTGGTGTTGGACCAGAATATCCCTTTAGAAGGTAATGGATGGAAAATCAGAGAGCGCCAGGATCAAGGAGGCGATTGAGAGGGAATTAAGACAGCCGTATTGGATCAGAAAGATTGAACCGGTAATACCTTTTCTCTTCAACCATGATCTAATCTGTCATGTTTTCTTTGTGTCAAATCTGAGACTTAGATAGATAATTGTAATATGCAGCTTGAAGAATATTGCAGGTAGGTTTAAGATATAGGGTAATTCAGGCAAAAGGATAAATCTGGGGTCAATTTGATAGATAATCCGGAAAACGGAGGGATAAGAAAATGAGACATATAAATCTATTCACTGTTGTGCTTGTGTCGTTTGTCATGCTTGCAAGTGTGAGTATAATCTGTGGGTGCGACACAGGAGAGCAGGTAGTGGATGAAGTAACAGGCAACAGGGCAGTAAAGCAGTATCATCAGTCAGAGGAAAAACTGAATGACATTGCTGAGCAACAGGCGGAAAAATATGATGATATGATGAATCAGGTTGATCAGTTAGAACAGTAGTTTAAAAGTTCAATAAAATAGACATAATATAAGACCGGGCACTTGCCAGGCCTTATATTGTTGGATTATGGATAGTCTCTTAAACCCTTTAGTTTTTAAGAACTTTATGCCTTTTTCACCTGACACAGCTGTGATTTAAATGGTGCAAATCCCGAAATTGGATCAAGGTTTTCGTCGCTGCACAGGATATTGACATTTGCCTCTCCCGGCCAGTGATGCATCACATGAATTGCCCCGACAATTATCCCTTCTGTAACCTTGGCCTTGACACTTATCTCCCCCCTGGGAGAACTTACTTTAATCAGATCTCCTGAGTTTATTCCTCTTGGTCCTGCGTCGGCCGGGTTTATTTCAGCCAGACAATCAGGTACCTGGTCACGGAGTTTTTCCAATTGTCGAAATTGCGAATGTGTATATTGTACAACTCTTGCCCCGCTTGTAAGGACAAGGGGGTATTTTTTGGCCAGATCAGGCCGGCTTACAGGACTCTCTGCCGGCTCTTTGTAGGTCGGCAGAGGATCATAACCATTATCTGCAAGTGTTGAAGAGGCAAACTCAACCTTGCCGGAAGGGGTTGAGAATTTGCCTTTAGGAGATGATCCCTTCGATCCCTTCCTGCCTTTGGAACCTTTGGATCCCTTTCTTCCTCCTTTGCCTGCCAGTCCTTCAGGGTTTTTTCTCAGGTGTTCAACCGTTACCCCCATTGAAGCGAGCCTGGCGTTAAACATCTTATCTACATCTCCATCTGAAAAATTACTGCCAAATCCGAGTCTTTTGGCAAGCTCAGCAAAAATGCTCCATTCAAATCTGCATTCTCCAACTGGTTCAATAATTGGGTCAGAGTATTTTGCTACGCGTCCGCGGTCTGAAAATCTTGGTCGTTCAAACCAGGAGGCAATAGGGAGTACAATGTCCGCGAATTGTGTGCCGGAATTATGAAAATAGTCATTCACCACCACCAGATCCAGCTTCTTGATGTTTTCAACAAACCTGTTATAGTTCGGGAAAAAGGTCAGGTTCAGGCCAACACCATACAATCCCTTAATGGGATAGGGGGCACCGCTTTCAATGCGTTCTGCTATTGTATTAGACTGCATCTCCCTCATTCTGCTTACCCACACAGGAAACCTGTCTGATCCTATTCCAGGAGGCATTCCTGCCACTTCATCAAATGGGTATACGAAGGTTGAGCGGCCTCCTCTTGATTCTCCACGATTGCCACCTGATACGTCGAGGTTCCCTGTAACTGCCGCAAGAAGCAGTACTGCCCGCTGGTTCTGTACCCCGTTTGAGTGATGTACTACAGCGGCAGGGCTGGTCCTTATACTTGCCGGTTTTGAGGTGGCATACATAATGGCCGCGTCCCTGATCTTTGCAGCAGGAACACCTGTTATTTTTTCGGCCTTGTCAGGAGGGTAATCCTGTACAAGCTTTTTAAACTCCTCAAATCCTACAGAATTATTGTCAATAAAATTTTTATCGTAAAGGTCTTCATTTATAATAACGTTATGCATGGCAAGGGCCAGGGCACCGTCAGTACCAGGCCGGAGTTGTAGATGGATGTCTGCTATCTCAGCTGCTTCGCATCTGCGGGGGTCCACAGTTATAAGCTTTATGCCTTTTCCCCTGGCCTGGGCATATGGGTGCCATCCACCTGGAAAAGATTGCTTTATGCCCGAGCTCCATATGAGTTTGCACTTTGTCGCAGATTCAAGCCCCATGGCCCTGGCATAGTCCCCTCCAAAGTTTAGGATAGAAGAAAGTGTTGTGGCGGTTGAGCAGTTGCTGCTCTCTGTGCAGAAATTAGGGGATCCGTAAAGGTAACTGAATTGCTTTACATAGGGCCGTGGCTCCTTTGCAACGGACACATAAAAGATTGTCGATTCAGGACCGTATTCTGACCTGATCAGCTCTAATTTGTCCGCCACAGTGTCCAGGGCCTCATCCCATGAAATTCTCTTAAAAGAGCCCTCGCCGCGCTGGCCTACACGTTTAAGGGGGTATCTCAATCTCTTGGGGTGATAGGTAAAATCGAGAAGCGATTTCCATCTGGGGCAGGTCTCCAGGACATTTCTGTATGCCATGTCGATATCCACTGCCTTTCCGCCCTTTATATGGACCTTGACCGCACATTCCGGACTGCACATCCCGCAGATGGAATCCTTGATAGTGGTTTCACCGCCCCCCAAATCGGGCATCACCGAGCATGCACCCAGGGCAGCACCTGCAACTCCTGTCGTCATAAGGAATTCTCTCCTTGTCATACCCAAAAATTCTGTCTTCATTTCAGCCTCCTGTTGTTGTGTGTTGCTCTGCTATGGTCTTGGTATTGACTATAGGGCAGGAGATTGCATATCTCAAATAAAACCTTTAGCTTATGATGCCTGCAAAATCAAGACAGAAATCACATTGACAATGGCAAAGCTTTTCAATGCGGCATCAGATAACCTCCATCAGACTGATAAGAATGGTTAAGATTTGAAAGGTATTCGCAGTTTAGGCTGAATATAGAATATGTGTCAAATTTTATATTGTAATTATATATGACATGGCCCTTGCAAAATTGAATAGTTTAACATAAAATTCTGTATTGTTTTGAGTGTTTAAGGACTATTATAGTTAACCCTATTTTGACCAGCACCTTACGTTGGGTCGTTAGTGACGATGATACTCAAATGAAATATCTCATATCTATTTTTCTGACCATTGTTGTATCCCTTATTGCCATCTCTTCCTGGGCCTCTGTGCCTGGACAGACAACAAAAATATATAACGTTGACATCTCCGGTGAAGTAGGTCCGAGTATGGCCGCTTACGTGGAACGTGTATTCCGGGATATTCCTGATGAAAAGGATTCCATTATTATCTTTGATATGGATACATTCGGCGGCAGGGTGGATTCCGCACTCCTCATTGTTGATGCAATTGTCAATTCTGACAAGGGAAAGACAATCGCCTTTGTCTCAAAAAAGGCAATTTCGGCCGGAGCGCTTATAGCGCTTTCCTGTAATGAGCTGTTCATGAGGAACAATACAACAATTGGAGACTGTGCGCCGATCATGTATACCTCAGAAGAGCCCAAGGCCCTTGGAGAAAAGTTCCAGTCGCCGCTCCGTGCCCAGTTTCGCAGCCTTGCTAAAAAGAATGGTTACTCAGAAGCGCTGGCGGAATCCATGGTGTCCGAAAACCTGGAAGTGTACAGGGTTGTTATGGAAAATGAAGAGGTGTACATGGATTCCCTTGAGTATGAGGAACTTACTGAGGATGAAAAATCACGGGTATTATCCAAAAAGACTATCGTGGCTGAAGGCGAACTTCTTACTATGGATGATGCTGAGGCCATGGAATATGGCTTTTCAGAGACGAGTGTTGCTTCAAAGGAAGAGTTATTAACAGTCCTCGGTATTGTTCAATATGAGATTATTCCTATGGATCGGAGCTGGTCAGAAGGGTTTGTGGGATTTATTATAAGCATTACTCCTATACTAATGCTCATTGGCATTGCGGCAATCTATACAGAGATAAAGTCACCTGGTTTTGGTGTGCCTGGAATTATAGGGGTTATCTGCCTTGGTCTTGTTTTTTTGAATCAGTACATGGTTGGTCTTGCAGACCACACAGAACTGCTGCTTATTGTGCTGGGCTTTGCAACCCTTGGGTTTGAGCTGTTTGTTATCCCAGGATTTGGCATTGCCGGTGTTGCAGGGATAGTATTGATTGCCGCGGGAATGATTCTTTCTTTGCAGGATTTTGTTGTCCCAGACCCGTCTTTGCCCTGGGAGGCGGAGATTCTCAGTAAGAATGTTGTCATTGTGCTCTCTTCATTTATTGGTGCATTTTTGATTTCAATGTTGATTGTCCGTTTTATCCTGCCTAAGGTAAGCAGGGTAGTTAGCGGTCCATATCTTGATACAACACTGGAGGATTCCCATGCTGATTCCAAAGCGACCATGTCCGTGGGCCCTGGCCAAAAGGGTATTGCCATGACACCTCTGAGACCGGCAGGTAAGATGAAGATAGGAGATGATATTGTTGATGTGGTTACAGAGGGGGAGTTTCTGGAAAAGGGAATGGCTGTTGTTATTATTGCGATAGATGGGAACAGGGTTGTTGTTAGTGAAGAAGGCTGAGGGCGTTATGGCCTTGCCAGGAATTACTTTGGGGAATATGTTTGGGTAATTATCTGTAACTGAAAACAAGAGGAGAATATGGATAAAGGCATTACACTTCCTGTAATACTTCAATTTGTGGGAGTACTTATAATTATAGCAGAGGTCATCCTTCCTTCAGGCGGCCTTCTCTCTCTTCTCGCGGCAGGGGTTATTGGGTATTCGCTCTATTTTGTGTTTGACAGTGTGTCGATTGAAGCGGGTATGATGTTTGTCCTCGCTGATGTTATTATCTTGCCGATATCCGTGATTATAGGTTTAAAGCTCCTTGCGAAGTCTCCTGCCACACTAAATACAGAGCTTTCCAGTGGAGATGGGATTATATCCCAGGTGCCGGAGCTGGAAGAGTTTATGGGGCAGAAGGGTAAGTCCCTTTCAATACTTCGCCCTTCAGGGGCGGCCCGCATTAATGGGAAAAGGTTAGACGTGGTGAGCCGTGGAGAGTATATAGATAAGGATAAGGAGATTATTGTGATCTCAGTTACAGGTAACCAGATTATAGTAAAAGAGGCCTGATAGCCTGGAAAGATATCAGTTTTTTTTGGGGGTTTGAGAGTTTTCTTGCATTAATGAGTTTAAAAAAATATCGAATTTGGATTCCATAACTTTTATTCAGGAGGTAGTCAAATGTCTACAATACTTTCTTTTCTTCCCTTTGTATTAGTAATTATATTAATTATTCTTCTGTTTTTTGTTGGTTCATATGTATCTCTCTGGATTCAGGCCCTTGTATCAGGTGCCCATGTGGGTCTTTTAAACATTGTGTTTATGCGTTTTAGAAAGGTTCCTCCCAAACTTATTGTTGAGTCCAAGATAATGGCAGTAAAGGCAGGGATTGATATCTCCACTGATGATCTTGAATCTCATTATCTGGCAGGTGGAAATGTCGGCAGGGTTGTCCAGTCCTTGATTGCCGCGGATAAAGCTAATATTGATCTTAAATTTAATCGCGCAGTAGCTATTGATCTGGCAGGAAGGGATGTGCTTGAGGCCGTACAGATGAGTGTTAACCCAAAGGTCATAGAGACTCCCATGATTGCTGCCATGGCGAAGGACGGCATTCAGCTCAAGGCCATATCCCGAGTCACTGTGCGTGCCAATATCGACCGACTGGTAGGTGGCGCAGGTGAGGAGACAATACTTGCCAGGGTCGGTGAGGGTATTGTTACTACTATAGGTTCTGCGGATACACATAAGGCGGTGCTTGAAAACCCTGATTCAATTTCCAAGAGAGTTCTTGAGAAGGGCCTTGATTCGGGGACAGCATATGAGATCCTGTCCATAGATATTGCGGATGTGGATGTAGGCAAGAATATTGGCGCTGAGCTTGAGACTGACAGGGCTGAGGCAGATAAGAAGATCGCGCAGGCAAAGGCAGAGGAACGCAGGGCAATGGCATTTGCCCGCGAACAGGAGATGAGGGCCAAGGTGGTTGAGGCAGAGGCCCAGGTGCCCCTGGCTATGGCAGAGGCATTCCGAAGCGGCAATCTGGGAATAATGGATTATTCCAGGATGAAGAACATTGCGGCAGATACCCAGAGGAGGGATAAGATAGCTGGATCTGAAGACAGTAGTCAAAAACCTGAAGAGTAGTAGTTTTATCTGCCATGGCCAGTATATAAGGGCCATGGCAATAAAAGTCGGTCTCTGCCAGGGAATATGGTCAAACCTGTTTGATTTTTAATCAAGGATAGGAAATATGGAATTAAATGACATACTAACGCTTTTGTTTTTTCTGATTATTATTATTGTTCCCGTTATAAAGAATGTATTATCAAAAAAGTCG
>JAFDJA010000288.1 GCA_019307745.1 Deltaproteobacteria bacterium
GTTCCTGGTTATAGGCCTTCATCTTGTCCTTGTCCAAAACCATCAGGTCGTTTGGGCAGATATACATACAAGCGGTCTTGTCCTGCCCTTTGCAACCATCACATTTCTCTGTAATTACAAAACTTGGCATTATAATACCTCCTAAATATTAATTAAAAAAAGATTAAATTCTCAATAAAAAACCCTCTTTTCGCACCTCCTTTCACAAATAACGTGGTCTTATTATATTCTAAACGCTCTTTTCAGCGAATTTGGTCGCTTCAAATAACTGCCAATTATAACATGAATTTATCCGATATAAAGTGCACTTTTTAGAAACATAGACTTTGTGCATTTTTTAACAAGAGGTATTTTTATAACTAAACTTTTATATGTGTCAAGAAAAATTGGATATAAAATCCTAATTATTTTAGGAAAACATCAAGAATAGCCGATGTGCCATATCCTGGGTCTAAAAATTGCTTTGTTCTTAGTTATATGGTTGTTATTCTTCTAACCTTCCCCCTTATCAGGACTGAAGATATCAATGGTCGGCGCATAGAAATGCTCAGGCGATTATTTCCATCTTCCTTATAATTCTTACCGCATTATTTGGCGGTCTCATTATTATCGCCTCTTTGTCTTTGAAAAAAGGACGATCATACTGCTTGATATCTTTATTAATATCAGGAAGATAATTGCCGATTGGATACCCAGTAAAGGGATCAAGAATGTTCCCGTAACAATGGTACCCACAGCAGCCCCCGTGAGATCAGCTGCCAGGCAACCAGCCGCAGGGCTTCTCTTTTCTCCAATGATCCCCGCAGCAACCGGGAACTGGAACCCACAAAAAAAAGAGAAGACAAAACAGTATGCCAGGAAATAAAATTGAGGAAGCTCGCCTTTAATAAAACTGTTCCACACAAAAAACAGCAATAAAAGGCACAACAAAATGATCTCTGATGTCATAAGACGAATTATATTTTTCTCTCCATAAAGGTTTCCTAGAGCAGCCCCCGGTAATAGTCCCAATAAAAAAACGGTTATTATGGCGCCGATCTTTAAATAGATGTAACCGTAGATCACCTGAAATGTGAATATTATCAGCATCTCTACTCCCATAGTGACCAATCCTGTGGAGAAAAGGACATACTCTTCCCTGTTCAAAGACATCAGATAGATTGCAGTGAGTGCCAGGAGAATTAGTAGAAAGGGCCGGGGCGAAGTCCCGTGCTTGAAAAACCACTCTTTAAAGATAATGTTTATCATCCTCGGCTCATAATCAGTATTGATATATTCCCCTCTATCGATGCCTTCTTGAAGTGTTTTAATCCTTTCCTCCGTGATATTTCCATAATAAAAACCCGCGATGTATTCCGTCGCAATAGTCTTCACCCTTAATCTTGCCGGGATATCTGGAGTCATTGTCCTATCACTGCAAAGGAAATAGGCTTCTCCTCCGGGAAGAACCATGACATTCTGAAAATATTGTTGAGCAGTATTATATATGGTGGAAAGCTTCTTTTTCCTGATATCACTTATATAGTTGGGAGAATATTGCAGACCAAAGGAGAGAACACCTCCCTCAGACAGTATCCTTTTTGTGAGAGAGAAAAATTCGCTGGTAAAAAAACGGTTTACCTGAAAAGTATCCGGTTCCGGAAGGTCAATAATAATGGCATCATATCTCTGATCAGTCTTCTTGATGTAACTCCTTGCATCCATGTTTTTTATGGTAAGGAAATCACGCTTTTCTAAAAAGCCAAGTTCCTGTGCAACACCTGTCAGAAAGGGATCAAGCTCAACATAATCGACATGTTTAGGACTGTATTTTGAGATTTCATTCAGGGTTTCTCCAAGCCCTCCTGAAACCAAAAGTATGTTCTCCACATTTTCCAGTTGACTCACAGGATAATGTATCTTCTCCTCGCTTTTTATGACATTTGCATCAGAGTAAAGGGGTTGACCTGACTCCCAGAACGTGTGCTGAGGACCTTCCCTGGTGACCACTATTCGCCCATAGGGTGACTCTAAATATCTGACAATATCTCCATATTGTTTGGACAGGGCTGATATTTCAAAATTATTATTTAAGGCATAAAAATAGAAGATAGAAGTTAATAGCACCGAACCGATTAATAGATAATACCTTCGTGATCTAATCAAGAGGAGAAAGGCTATAATGATCAACAGGCTGGAAGTAAGAGCAATGGTCTTAAAGGGCTTCAACCAGTAGACAAGGATAAAACTAAATAGCACACCGCCCATAATATCCCCCACACTGTCAGTGATATAGAGTTCGCCTGATGTAAAATGGTGCCGGTTTGCAGTCAACA
>JAFDJA010000289.1 GCA_019307745.1 Deltaproteobacteria bacterium
ATGATTTTATTCCTGTTTATGGATTTGAACTGATAGCAGGTGAGGCATTCGATCCCGCTTTACACGATAGCTCAAACAGGGGATTGATCTTAAATGAAGCGGCCATATACGGATATGATTGGGAGTCTCCGGAGGTTGCTTTAACTAAAACCATAAACCAGCATGGGAGTCCGGTCAGAGGGGTTTTTAAGAATTACCATTTCAAAGGATTACAGAATCCAGTAGAGCCTTTAGGCATATTTTTATTTGATGATGATTTCAGGTATATAACCCTTGTCTTTGAACCAAGAGCTATTGATGATGTAATAAAATTTGCAGACAAAAAGTTCAAGGAATTGTTTCCGGATGGGGTATTCGATTATTTTTTCCTGGACGAGGATTTTGACAAGCAATATAAACAGGAGAAGCGACTGGGTAAGCTGGTTTTGATCTTTACGATCCTGGGTGTTTTTATCGCTTCACTGGGGCTGATCGGTATGATATCATTCCTCCTGGAGAATAAGAAGAAACAGATTGGTGTCAGGAAAGTGAATGGTGCAATGATAAAGCATATTTTCTTGTTGCTTATACGGGAATCTTCTTTGCAAATCGGTATTGCATTTATTCTCGCATGTCCCATGGCCTGGTTCGGTGGCCGGGCATGGCTGCAGGACTTTGCCTATAAAACGGAACTTAGCTGGTGGATCTTTGCAGCTGCAGGGCTACTGACGTGGTTTTTCGCAATAGCAGCTATCAGCATACAATCTATCAGGGCTGCCAGTTTCTTAGACCTCCAAGGTTCTGAAAAACCTTGGAGGTCTTGTTCTGAAAAACCTTGGAGGTCTTGTTTTAAAAACCTCGGAGGTCTAATTTTTCTTAAATTTGTTCAGGTTACCTTGTATTTGTCAACCAACACCTGAACATGCGCCGGATCCAAATATGTATCCTACTCCTGACGACCTGGATTTTAATTCCTGCAGGCGCACAAGTTTTTACAGACGGCCAGTATAATACTGAATTCTCAATCATATTATCCGATTATATAACCTGGGAAGAGGAAGATACCCTGGATCATTTTACTGTAGGTGTATTCGGATCAAATGAGGTTTTTAATGCGTTTAGTTTTAAATCGGAATCCGGAAAATTGAAGGGTAAGCCATTTACAGTCAGGTATTTTAAAAGATTGAAGGATGTAGTCCCGGTAAACATTTTATATGTCGGGAGGAAAAAGAACGGAGAAGTAAAAAGGGTATATAATAAGATCAAGGGACAACAAGTTTTAATGATCACTGACAGCTGCCTTCATTATGAAAGCATAATGCTGAACCTGACTCCCTTGAACCGGACCAACAAGAAAACATTTGAATTAAATAAGATGAATCTTGATGAAGCAGGTCTGCAGGTGTCTCAGAGAATTCTTTTACTGGGAGGAAACGAGGCAGACTTGCGTGAGATATTTAAACAGACAAAGCAGGAACTGGAGCAATTGAAAGAGGACCTTGCTGAGCAAAAGGAAGATCTTCGGAAATTGAATGAAGAGCTGGGAATTAAACTGTTTGAATTGGAACTCCGAAGAGCGGAGATAGTTAAGTTAAGCAGCGAGATAGAAGTCCAACAGCAGGAATTGAATCAACTGGCAGAAAATATCTCAGGACAAAGCCAGATCCTTGCAAGACAGAACGCATTGCTGGATAAAAGGGAACTGGATATGGTAGAGAAAGAAAAACAGATTGAACTGCAGAATCAGCGATTGTTGTTACAACAGGACGAAATTGTGAGCAGGAACAAGGTTCTGCGGCAGCAGGAGGAAGAGATCGAAACTCAAAACAGCCAGATCAACGAACAGAGCATCACACTTAATGAACAAAATATTACCATCAGCCGTCAAAAGGGAACCATATTCTTTTTTGTAATTGTCCTGTTATTTTTTCTTATCCTGGTTTATTTTATTTTCCGTGCCTATCGCATAAAGAAAAGAATGAATCTCATCCTGAAAGAAAAAAATGCTGCTATCTATAAACAGAATGAAGAAATACTGGCCCAGAGGGAGCAACTTGAGGTAGTAAATAAAGAAATTGAGAATCAAAATAAGAATATTAAAGCTGGGATTTACTATGCCCTGACCATCCAACACGCCATCCTGCCAGCTGCCGACGATATTTCGAAGATTTTTCCATCTTTCATAATCTATATGCCAAAGGATATCGTATCGGGCGATTTTTATTGGTTTACATCCAAACAGGATAAGAAGAAGCAGAAGGAGATCTCATTTTTAGCTGTAGTTGACTGCACAGGTCATGGTGTTCCGGGGGGATTTCTATCCATGATCGGC
>JAFDJA010000290.1 GCA_019307745.1 Deltaproteobacteria bacterium
AATGTGATGGCCTGTCTGGAGATACTGATTCTGTACAGCCTGAGACAGAGAAGGTGCTGAACCGTTGTGTTCCATCCAATTGAAGTGCCTAATATGCTGAGGGATAGGAGGGTAGAAAAATTCTATAGATTTTGTTAAAATCATTGTGTATATACACTTCTAGTTTTATCCTGATCCATTGAGAATGAATAGATGAAGATCCTGCTTATTAACCCCCCTTATCTGACCCTGACGTCCCGTTTTGGCACTGGCCATCAGATCCCTATTGGTCTTTTGATGGTGGGAGGGCCCCTCAAAGACACTGGACATGAGGTACGTTTATTGGATGCAGAGCTGGAACATCTTTCACTCAGCTCCATCGTGGATGAGGTTAAGGAATTTTCCCCCCAGATAGTTATGACCGGTCATGCCGGCTCCACTCCAGCACATCCTACCTGCGTCAAGATGCTGACTGCCATTAAGAAAGCCAGTCCTGATGTTGTCTCAATCTATGGAGGAGTTTACCCCACCTTTCATGCCCAACAGATCCTGGAGCAGGAAGAGGCAGTCGATGTGATCGTGCGCGGAGAAGGAGAGGCGGTCAGTCTTGATCTTGTCCGGACAATTGAATCAGGGAAGCCACTCCATGACGTACGAGGAATTGCCTTCCACAACGGAGGTAAACCGAAGCTTACATCAGCCAGTGACCCCATCCAGAACCTTGATGACTTTCCAATTGGCTGGGACTTAATCGAGAACTGGGATGACTATCAGTGTTTCGGTCTTGGCAGGTCTGCAATCATACAGTTTTCGCGAGGCTGCCCGCACCGCTGCACTTACTGTGGACAGAACGCTTCATCAGCTTAGCAGACGAAAACCCTGCCACGAGTAAGGAGGAGTGGGGGGAGTTCCTTGAAGAGATGGCGTCACGTCGGTTACCGGTCTGTTTCTTCACATCCGTTCGAACTCCTGACATCGTTAGGGATGCTGACATTCTGCACCTCTATAAGAAAGCAGGGATGCAATATATTCTTTTGGGGATTGAATCGGTTGAACCGAAAGTACTCGAAGAGATCAAAAAAGGCTCCACCACCCTGTACGATCTGGAAGCCTGTCGCCTCCTCAAGAAACATGGGATTTTTTCCATTGTCGCTCATGTCATAGGACTGCAAGAGGAGACATGGAAGACTTTCCGCAATGCCATCAAACAGCTCATCTACTACGACGGTGACTTTGTCAACGTCACCCATGTCACGCCACACAGTTGGACCGAATTTGGACACCTTGTGAAAGACCGCCCCGTTGTTGAACCTGATCTGGGTAAATGGGATTACCGCCACCAGATTCTGGCCCAGAAACACCTCTCCCCCTGGAAGATATTCCTGGCAGCCAAATGGCTTGAGTACCGTATTCATGGTAGACCCCGTAGACTGTGGTCCATCTGGAAGACACAAGATCGTTTCCTTCGCCGTCTACTCATTTGGTCTTTTATTCACACGGGATTCGTATGGTTTGCTGAGATTTTGGTGTGGCTTGCAGAGGTCTTAATAAAGACCATCAAGCCTTCTAAAAAATATTCAAATATCACGGTTAATGACGTTTCACATAATAACTTTTCCCTAGGACAACAGATCCGCCTCCGGGATTACACCTAGATGGATTTTACTCTTATCCATCCTTATGTAAAAAACCCTATGCACCGACCACTTCATGATTAATTCCATATTTTCAATAGCTTGTTTGCAAGTAACTACTCAGGTGAATAGACTGAAGCTGGAAGGTAGAAGGTGGAAGGCAGGAGACCTATTGGATACTTTGGTCTTCAGTCTTCAGCCTTCAGTCTTCAACCTAAATACCAGTTACGTTTGCAAAGATATACATCTGAAAGCTGTGGAAAATTATGATGATTAATCCTTGACAAAAAAGGGGTTGATTTTCTAAACTCTTTTTACTGAAAAGTGTTTATTGGTTTTGGGGTGGCTAATCAAGCCTGAGATAACACCCTTTGAACCTGATCTGGGTAATGCCAGCGAAGGGAAACGACACTATATTCAATTATCGTTTTTTATAAACTAAGCCGTTTCCTTTTGGGGGCGGCTTTTCTTTTTATGCCTCAAGCATGTGGGCTTCACTTGACTGAAGAGATTAAAAACTCTTCAGAAGTGTTGGCTAACTTGAAAATAATAAAACCTGAAAAGATAGGGGGGGAGAGTGTGAAGACAAAAGACATAGCTCGTGCAGTAATTTTTGTGGCTATTGCAGTGGCACTATCACCCTTTTTTATACCTGTTGGCATTTCAAAGTGCTTTCCTGCCCAACACATGGTAAATGTGATGAGTGCGGTGATGCTGGGGCCGGCCTATGCTGTGGGCATCGCTTTTATTGCGGCAATCATCCGCAATATCTTAGGCCTTGGGACGCTTCTGGCTTTTCCCGGCGGGATGATAGGGGCCTTACTTGCAGGGTTGGCATACCGTCAGTTAAAGAACCTCTACTTCGCAGGATTGGGAGAGATTATCGGGACCGGACTTTTAGGCGCACTAGTTAGCGTTTGGATCGTTGGTCCCCTCCTTATGAGTAAGAGTATGGCTGTGGTTACTCTGATAATAGCTTTCAGCGTCAGTACTCTTGGGGGAACGATCATCGGCATCATCGCCCTTAAACTGCTGCAAAAAGCGGGGATTTGGGAGGCATGATTCAACTGAACGGGATACGATACCGTTACCCCGGTGGTAAATGGATACTCAAGGGAATCAACCTTTTTATTAAGGATGGTGAATATGTTGTTGTTTGCGGTGCCAGTGGATCCGGCAAGTCTACACTCGGCTATCTCTTTAACGGACTTATACCTCATTTCTTTGGTGGCACGCTTAAAGGGTCAGTATCGGTGAATCATGCTTATACTCATGAGATGAGTGTGGCAGACCTCTTTTCAGATATGGG
>JAFDJA010000051.1 GCA_019307745.1 Deltaproteobacteria bacterium
CTGCATAATCTGTCTGAAACTGTACCTGCACCCCCGGTACAATGGGATTGCTGTAAAAATCTGCCGCAGTGACATACAAAGGCTGGGGCAATCCCCAAAGAACACGGCCTGCGATATTAATATACCCAATTACTGGTACAACATCAAAGGCATTTCCATTTGGAAAACCGCCGGTAACAGTGATAGTTGTAACCGCATGCTTATATATTCCGGGTTCATTTTCAGGATCAGGCTCAAAAGAGGCCAGGACCTGAACTGTCCCTGCTTTTTTCCCTGAATTGAAAACTGTAGCCACCTGACCCTTTGAATCTGTTGACGCGTTGACTATTGTAAGATATTCACCACCGTTTAAACCACCCAAAAGTATGCTGAAATCTATTGAGTGGCTGCCCTGAACCGGATTATTGTTTGTGTCAACCACCTGAAAGACAAGGGTTATGGATTCCTGCAGGCCGGAACTGGCAACACTCACAATCGGGGGGGCAGGGTTTGAGCTTGACAGGATAATATTGGCCGGTGGAAGCGCGGTAAAAGTCATGGATTGGGAGGCAGACTTATCTCCCGAGGTAGCTGTTACAATTACACTTTCTGCGATTGAATTGCTGACAGTGACTGAGACCTGGCCTAATGAATTTGTGTACGCATAGGCAGGCGATATAACTGCTGAACCGGTAACGGAAAAATCCACTCTTTCATCGGGAATCGTAGCCCCTGAACTGTTAACTACCTCAAATGTTACCTGAATAGTCTTCTGACCGTCTGCCTCTGTAGAGTTGGCAGACGCAGAAACAACGGATATACCACCTATGAGCGCACTGAAAAGCTGTGTTCCAGTACCGGTTACATCCCCGCCACTTGCAGTAATTGTTACAGATTCTGCCACAGTATTGGTAAGAGTTACAGTAGCCACACCAGAATTGTTTGTAGTAGCAGTAGAAGATGAAAGAGCAGCAGTACCGGAGGAGGTTGAAAAAGTTATTGTCTCGTTTCGTATTGGATCTGCATTATCATCTACAAGAGTAGCTGTAATAGTAGCAGTTGAAACACCGTCAGCATCCACAGCGCTTTGTGTAGTGACTGAAATTGAATTTTCTCCTGTATCCCCACTACCGGAACCTGTGCCTATAAAAGAAAGAGATATTGCCCCTGAAGTCACATCTCCGGCAGTCGCGCGAATTATGACAGTATCATCTGAACTGCTGGTATCTCTAACAGAAGATGAGGCCAAGCCCGAACTGTCAGTTACAGCCGTGACAGTCCATACGACCTGACCGGTATAACCGCTGACCAGAAAAGTTACAGTCTGCTTATCTATGGGTAACCCAATAGAATTCAGCACTTGGGCAGTAACTACATAACTGGAAGAACCATTGGCGGTCAAGCCTGATACAGATATGGCTGCAAGACTGATTTCGCCAATCTCTTTGCTTGTGGCATCACCTCCACCACCACCTCCGCTATCACCACAGGAGACAAGAAGTACAATGAAAAAAATGCAAAAAAGGCTGACAAGGATATTCTTCACATATTCTCTTTCCATCTCAAAAAACCTCTCTATTATATGGTTACTTCCTGCTATTCCATTACTGATCAATTCTGTCCCATATTGGCAAGCAACTTGGTGCTCTCTGTTGCAAAAGCACCGTCAGGATCTGCCTTAACAGCCAGATTAAGCTCTTTTACTCCTTCGTCAATCCTGTTCAGCTTCAGATACAGCTTGCCCAGATTAAAATGGGGGGCCGGGTGATCGGGGTTGTGTAAAATCGCGGTATTATATGCGTTTATGGCATCACCATTTCTTTTCAAAATCTCATAGGTGCAGCCCAAATCAAACCAGGCCTCGACATAGGACGCAGAATACTTTATGGCTTGTAGATAATTCTCAACGGCCTTTTCATATTTGCCCTGCTTGTAATAGACAGAGCCTATATTATGATAGGCAAAATGCGGCGTCATGTACAGGAGGTCATTGGCCGCGTTCTGAAAACACGCTATGGCCAGATCCCATTCCTGAAGTACTACATAAAGGGTCCCAAGATTATTCTGGGCCTCCGGAAAATCCCGCTTCAAGATCAGGGCCTTATTAAAATGCTCGAGAGAAAGTTTATATTCATACAGCCCTTTATAAACAAGGGCCAAATCGTGGTGGAGGTCAGCTCTTTTAGGATCGAGCTCGACAGCCTTCAGGAGCTGCTCCAGCCCTCCCCTCAAATTGCCCTGGCTGGCGAGAGAAACCCCCAAATTCTGCATAGCCAGTGCCCTGTCCTTTTTTATAGCACTGTCACCGGCGCAACCAGCGAAGCACAAGAAACAGATAACCACAATCAAATTGAAAATATTTCTTTTAAACTGGCCTGTAATCAACTGTATAAATCCATCCTTTCAGGTGTTAGCAAATTAATTTTTTTCAAAATCGAAAAATCTCCGCCTGACAGGATCGTTATCCATCTAGAGGCTTTACTGGTGTGGGTAGGACAGTAGGCGTCAGGAATATCAACAGTTCAGATTTTTGCTGAACCTTGCTCTTAGCACTGAACAGCCAGCCCAGACCGGGGATATCCCTCAGCACAGGGATCCCGCTTTCATCCTCACTATCACTCTCTTTAATGATACCACCTATAACCACGGTATCACCGCTTTTTATCATCAGAGTTGTATTGATAGACTTTTTCAGAAGCCTGCTTGTGGATGGGGCAAGGTCATCAGTAACATTGACATCCATCGTAATATATCCATTATAGCTCACAGTGGTTGGGGTTACTGTGAGAGAGAGGGTGGCATCCAAGGTCGTAGAAGCTACATTTTCCGTAGCTGGAATTACAATGACATCACCACTGCTGATAGTCGCGGAAGTGCCTTCACGGGCAATGACCTTCGGCGCGGACATTATCCTTGCCTTTCCTTCAGTCTCTGCCAGGGCAATTGCCATATCAAGGGCAACAGTCCCAAGTCCTCGATCTGTAAGACGGGCAAAAGATAGATTAAGGTTTCCAGCCCACCCTGTAGGGGTGTTTGATGCAAAAGAGCCTCCCATGGTAAAATCCCCTGGAGTAGTAAACGCGGTCGGGTCTGTTCCAAAGGCGGTTCCAGTGTTTTTCTGCAAATCCCTATCAATCGATGTCCACTGGACACCAAGATCCTTGCTGAAGCTGCTGGAGGCATCCACAATCCTGGCCTCGATCATGATCTGCTTAACTGGCATATCAAAGTGGGCCACAGTTGCCTTGGCTTCTTCAATACTCGCTGCGGTATCTTTCATGATCAGGGTATTTGACCTGGTATCAATACTCATTGATCCTCGGTCGGTCAATATTAGATGCCCCCTGATCTCGGCGGCGTCTGCGAAATCGATTGGGATAAAAGCGGTAACTAGGGGCTCCATCTCTTTTGCCTCTTCCTGGGCCTGCAATTTCTTCCTGTGCTCTTCCTCTGCTTTTTTTTGCAGCTTTGCCTCTTCAGACTCTTCTGCGGCTAGAATGCCATCCATCTTGACCTTGGTCGTGATCCAGAGGATATTCTTGCCCACATACCTCTTGGCAAGATTGTTGTTCTTGAGAATAAGCTCCAATGCCTCATCCCATGGGACATCATTCAACACCATAGAAATCTTGCTGCCCTCAATTGAGGGATCCCATATGATATTCTCTTTGCTCACTTCATTAATCAGCCTTAGGATGTGGGTTACATCCGCATTAACGAAATCCAGATACATGGGCTCCCCGGTAAAACCTGAAATCTCGGCCTGTTCAGAAGGGGCCTTTTCTATTTCCGCCTTTCCTGCGGCAGGGGTAATAATTTCAGGGGGTGCGGGGACTGCTGCCTCGACTGTCTCCGGAGCAGTGACAACAGGCATTTCTGCTATTACAGGTATCTTTTCAGGCGCTAAAGGCTGCTTAACAGCTGCCGCCATATCCTTTTCCAAGCCCGCCTCCTGCGGCTCATCTATTGAATCCCGGGCTAATGCCAGGGGAGTGATTTCCATTTCAGGAGGCATTATGGATGACTGCTCAAAATCCATATGAAGAGTTCCGTCATCTTGCTTTACATGATAGGGGACTATCTCCCGGAGGGAGAGAACAAGTAATGTCTCTCCGTTTTCAGAAGATAATGCTGGAGTTATTCTGTCTATTGCTGCATTAAAATGAGATGTGTCAATCTCCCTTAAGAGCAATGATTGGATTGTAGTATCAGTAAGGGTCAATACAAGTGTATTTGCATCTTTCCTGTTCAGGATATAATTGACCTTCTTCTCACTGGTGACAATCAGCCTGGACCGCCCATTTTCCAGCAAAATAAAATCAAGGCCTATGACCTCATTCAGTTCTAATTGCCGTGGTGTTAAAAGAATCCTTGGATCAACTGGAACAAAAGCTATATCTGTTACCGATGATCCACCATATTCAGATCCAGCCTGCTCAGACACAACTTCGCTTGCTCCTGACTGATCCTGGACTTTCGCCATAGGGTGGACGGGCGTGAATCTCAGTTGAATTACGTTTTCCAGTGAAGTTACAGTATAGTCCACAAGGCCAGCAAGTTCCACCTCTATCCTGGTCGTCATTTCCTCTAAATTACTTGCCGCAAAACTGATATTTTCCAGATTACCATCATTCACTTCAGTCACTGCGGGCAGATTAATGGACGGTATGGCACTGATATTGAGGATAATACGCGGTTGCCCTTCAAACACCTTAAAAGCGGAATAGCGGGCCATCTCAGAATTAACTATATCAACTACAGTTTCAGAGGGAGAAGAAGTAACATTGATCTGCTCTATCCTTGGGGAAGTAATATCGTCCAAGCCACTGTCATCTGTAACTTTGATGAAGTGGATACACCCCCCTGTCAACCAAGCAGCCAAAACCGGAAATATAAGAAAGGAGGCAATACTCCCCTTAAAAACACTGACTTTTCTACCCATGGAATATCTCCTTAAACTGATCTATATTATTCACTTCTCAAATCCATGACACTTTAATGACAACACTGCCTCAATATCCAAATATCTATTAGTTGCTGGACCTCTTGACAATATCCCTGTACTGTGTGCGTCCCCTAAAATCCTTATATTCTTCCCTGATTACAATCTCACCTTCACCAATCTTATTAACTGTACCCCCATTTGTACCTATGGGAGTACCTTCTCTTATCACATGTCCCACATTCTTGGAATCTACGACTACTGCCCACCTTTTATCTGCACCGACAACAATAATAGAAACATCAATCTGAGAAAGCTCCAGTGTCTCCAGGTATGTCTTAGGTGTGCCATCCTCATCACTTATCGCCTTCTTTAAAACAAGAAATGACTTAAATGGATCCGGCTTATCGGTTGGGTCGTAAAAATACTCTCCAGTTAGGTCACCCACTCCCTTTTTGACCTCTTCTCCCTTGACCTCAAACATCTCCTTTTCGGGCCTTGTATCCTTGTAAATCAGGTCTTGTGAGGCAATGGCCAAATTGAAAGGCACAATTATGAGTGCCATCACAATTACAGGAGCATATTTCTTTTTACTTCTTGGATTTCTTGTTTGTTGTTTCTTGTTTAACATTATTAGACCCTTTAAATCTGTACGTTACAGCATCACATGTGGTTTTAAGGACCGAAGAATTTGAGGAAACAGGATTCATCTTAACATTATAGATATTCATAATCCTTTCCATGCGTCCTATTTTACTGAAAAACACCCCTACATTATGATATGGCCCCTGCACCTCTATTGCCACAGGTATTTCAACATAAAAGTCCTTTGCTCTCTCGCTTTTGGGAGTGAAAACGCGAAACTCAAGCCCTGACTCATCACCCAGTTCCGTCACCTTCTTTAAGAGACCTGGAATCTCTTTTGAATCTGGCAGGAGCTTTAAGGCCTCATTAAACTGTGCATCTGCCTGTGCCTTCTCAGCATTAAGCCTGTCCTTATTCTTGGCCTTTTTTACGGCTTGTGCCACCTTCCTCTCCAAGGCTTGGATATTATCATCCAATGTGATTATTTCTTCATTTATAGGCTTATAGATAAACCAAAAAAATAGCCCGGCAAGCAGAGCGATGGTCCCAAAATATATCCCCCACCTTATGGGCGCATTTATATTTTCGATCTTTTCTATATAATTTTCGCCAGCCATTATCACCAAATCCCTTTTTCCAAATAATGCTAATTATAATGTGGTTTTACATTTTAAAGAAAAATTTGACACAGTTAATTTAAAAGTTGGCACATTCTGGGTCGATACATTGACCAGATCCACAGAGCTTATATGCTCGGAGGCCTCAAGATTATCCATAAACAGGGCCACAGTCTCATTATCCATTGCAGTTCCTGACATAGTCAAATTGCCCTTGCCTTCACTCAACGTCTTTAGCCATAATTTGTCAACAGGTACTGCCATGGCTATTTCATCCAGCAGAAGCACTGGACCGGTCTTTCCCTTTTCCAGATCTTTGATAACCGCAAGTTTTTCATTAACCGCCTTGACCTGCTTTTCAAGCTCTGCAATCTGCTTCAGCACCTTGTCATATTTTTTCAATTCAACACTTAACTGATTCTGTTTCTCCTCCTTCTGTGACACCTCTCCCCTCAAACCAACCCATAACCAGCCCATTACCACAACAGCAAAAGCGACACTCAAGCCATAAACCATAAGCTGTTGTCTTACGTTTTCTCTCTTTCTAGCGGCCCGGAAGGGCAACAGATTGATTCTTATCATTTGTCCCCAACGCTCCTTAAGGCAAGGCCGACAGCCACTCCGGCCTGAGCAGCCATATAACTCAGATATCTTGGGTCAAAGGCCTTCTCATTTATCTGTAGATTGGCAAATGGGTTCAGTTCCTCTACCAAAATATTTGTCTCAATTTCCAAATACTTCTTGAACCCCGGAATTCTATAGGCACCCCCGCTGATATAAATTCTTTCTATTTTTTCATCAGGGTAGGTACTGCTTAAAAAATCAAGGGCACGTTTTATCTCCTGAACCCAGCCCGATACCATGGATGTAAAAATTCCCTCCAGGGCTGCTTTCTCTCTGTCTACCTTTATGCCGCCAAGCTTCATCTTCTCTGCTTCCTCATAAGAGAGATTAAACTTTGACATAATCTCCTCAGTAATCTGGGCACCGCCATAGGATGAATCCCTTGTAAATATTGATATGCCATCCTTTACAGCATTAATCCCAAGCTCTTCAGCCCCGATATTAATTATGGCATAACACCCTGCCATATCTTCTATGCTTAACTCAAAAGCATTCTGCAGGGCAAACGCGTCCACATCCATAACCACGGGATTAAGGCCGGCAAGACGAATCAGGCTCACATAATCTTCAACAATGTCCTTTTTGGCGGCAACCAGCATCACATCCATTGCACCGGAAGTGTCAGAGGGCTTTTCCTCCTCTTCTTCAGATTCCTCTTCACCCTCACCCTCATTGTCCTGATCCGTCAACACCTCATAATCAAGATTAACATCGCTTATATCAAAGGGAATGTACTGTTCAGCCTCGTCGTGTATGCCGGACTCAAGCTCTGACTCTTCCCGCTGAGCAATGCTTATCTTTTTGACTATGACAGAAAAACCGGAAATTGAGGTAGCGACATTCTTGTTTCTGATACTCAAGTTTCTGAACAGATTTTTTATGGCTGCCGCAACGACCTCCATCTCCTTGACAGCCCCTTCGACAATAGAGTCCTTGGGAAGGCCAATAGCCCCGAAACTCTTCAGGCTCATGCCCTTCTTGCTGTCATCTATCTCAACCGCCTTGATAGAATGGGAGCCGATATCCAGTCCGACCAGCTGATTCTTTTTAGGTACAGGCATAGCTAATCTCTATACATCCTCAGACAATAATATATCCTCAGTAAATACTTTATTCTTTTCAGAGATATCAAAACCAAGTGCCAGGATTATCTTCCTCTTGGTCTCCATACGACAGCTCTTGCCCTTTTCAATCCGATCGATCGTTAGAGATGAAACCCCGGCCTTTCTAGCCAGTTCCGCCTTGCTCATCAAAAGCTCTTCTCGAATCTTTTTTACAATGTTCCGTCCCAATTTGACCTCCAAATCTATTGGTTATCATAATTTAATTTTATCACGTAGGAACATTGTATATATATAATATGGATTGTCAAGCTTTTTCTATAATTTAACTTAATTTTATATAATTATTATATATGTAGTATTTAATACTACAAATTAACACCACATATTGTGCTTGATACATTCTCTACCCGGCCCTGTACTCCTCTAGAATTCCATATAATTCTTCCAAAAATCCATCCGATACAAAAAAGTAAGCTCTGTGTAGCACATCATGAAAACCTGAACATAGAGATATTTTATCCGAATAGTATTACAAAATGTCCGGCCCAAATCCCAGCCAGCTTTCCTGATCAGGATATTGTTTTCATATGTGGAGAAAAAACTTTACACAACACAGATATTCTTATAAATATTTACCCTGTAATAAAAAGACCCTTACTATTCCAGCACCCTGACATCAAACTATTATTCAGGAGACCCCTTTGACGGAAAAACGCAGTACCATAGAGAAGATCCCTAAAAAAAGTCCTTTCAGAGAATATGCTGAAGCATTTGCTATTGCAATCATACTTGCCCTGTTCATAAGGACATTCATTGTCCAGGCTTTTAAAATCCCATCCGGATCCATGAAACCTACATTACTGATTGGGGACCACCTTCTTGTAAATAAGTTTGTCTACGGCCTGAAAATTCCCTTTACTGACCAGTTTATTCTTGACTTTTCACAACCTAAAAGAGGAGACATCATTGTCTTTAAATACCCCAATGATGAAAAAATAGATTTCATCAAGAGAGTAATAGGGATTAGCGGTGATAAAATTGAGATCAAGAAAGACCAATTATTTATAAATGATGAAAAAATAGACAAAGAATATACCGACATATTTAAGGATCCAGGAGCCATTCAATCTGAAGTATACAGGGAATTTCTTGGAGAACGAACGCATGACATACTGCTAGATCCCTCCCCTCCGGAGAACCATGGCCCGTTCGTAGTTCCTGAAGGCTCCCTTTTTGTTATGGGCGATAACCGAAAGCACAGTCATGATAGTCGTTACTGGAAATATGTCGCGTTGAACAAGGTCAAAGGGAAGGCCCTTATCATATACTGGTCCTGGCCGAACTGGAAAAGGTTTTTGAATATCATAAGATGAGGAGACTTCTGCAATTATTTTGTAACACACAGGCCTTCCTGCTGCACAGTCACAAATAAATTCTGCACATTTTACATTATTAAATATAAAAATCCAACAACAACAAATATTAGGTTAAAAAAAAACGGGATTGAATCCTTATCAGACTCAGTCCCGTCATTCAATTCCTATCCTACGTAAATAAAAATCAGGCAATACCCAGCTGAAACTTGAAAGACTTCAACGTGTTCTTCATGAGCATAGTAATGGTCATTGGTCCAACACCCCCTGGAACCGGAGTAATTGATCCCGCAATCTCCTTTGCAGCTTCAAAATCAACATCACCTCGGAGGATGGCGATCTTCTTGCCTGTTTTCTCACTGATCTTTTCACCAACACGGTTAACTCCAACATCAATTACACACGCGCCGGGTTTAATCCATTCAGGTTTCACCAGACCTGGAACGCCCGCGGCAACGATAAGGATATCCGCGCGCTTACAATGCGCTGCAAGGTCCTTTGTTCTGGTATGGACTATAGTAACAGTTGAATTTGCGCCCGGACCCTTTTGCACCATCATGTTTGCTATTGGTTTTCCAACAATATTCGAGCGCCCTACCACAACTACTTCAGCCCCGCTGGTCTCAACACCCGAACGGATTATCATCTCCTGGATGCCTGCCGGGGTACATGGAGGAAACTTGACCGCATCTCCACCTATCATCAGACGACCAACATTAACGGGATGAAAACCGTCAACATCCTTGTCAGGATCAATCGCATTGAGCACTTTTTTCTCATCAATATGTTTGGGAAGGGGGAGCTGAACCAGAATTCCGTTTATGGAATCATCGCTGTTGTATGTGTCGATCAGCGCCAGAAGATCTGCCTCAGAGACATCCTCAGGTTGATTATCTTGGATCTCATGGAATCCCAAACGGTTGGCTGTCTTGATCTTCAAAGTCACGTAAGAAATGGATGCAGGATTTTCACCAATCAGGATAGTAACGAGGCCCGGAACCCTGTCATGCGATGCTTTTATCTTTTTAACGTCCTCTTCGATCTCGTTAAGGATCTCCTCTCTGATTTCTGTGCCTTTAATAAGTTTTGCAGTCACTTTTTTCTCCTTTTCAGTAAAATTTTGGATTAATAATTATAAACTGTGAGATATAATCATGTGTAAACTGGAAATATATAATCTGAATCTTGAAAAATTCAGGTATAAGCCAAAAAAACTCCTGTTCCTATAAAAATGATGGGATATCATAAAAAAAATCTGTTTTCAAACACTAAATTCCCCTTTTAAAATCATATCAGCCCTTTTTGCGCATATTTAAGTGTATAAATAAAAAAACCAGCCTCCCTTTTCCTATTTGAAAAATGAAGACTGGCATTGAAAACATTATATCTTTTAATACCTGAAGCCCGCGGCAGTAGATACTGAATCACGATTCAGGAAGCATTATCTGGCCCGCGTCTCAGGTCTCCTTATCAGCCGCCTCTGGCTCAGGTCTTCCCATCAGGGTATCAATCTCAATCATGATATTACTGTCAACAGGATAGCTCTGAAGAACAAACGGATAATCACTACCAGAGGATATTGCCGGATACATCTTGTCCTCTTCATCCCTCATGGCAAAGATCGATAAAGAATACTCCTTTTCACCTTTGAGGGTAACCGTGCATATGGGGTCTGCCATTTCACTTTTTGAAGTATCATAGATATACTGATCACAGCTCAGGCTGGAGAGTTTGGAAATGATCTTATCAACCTGATTGGTGCTCGCCTGCTCGCCATCCGGATCCGTCCATATCACTGAGGTTTTATCTACTTGAGCCTCATCTTGAGCCTCTTCACTGTCGGCTTCCTCTTTCTGTATTTCACTTTTCACCAGGGTTACTGACTCTGAACCCTGAACCATATGAACCTCTTTTATGTCATCCTGATCAAGAGATAAGACAGCTTTATCTCTCAGCTCATCTATATTCTTGCTGAAAGGGTTTTTTAGATTACCCATGGCATAATAGACACGATAATCATCCGTCATCTTAATATGGGTATGGCTGTAGGATGATGCCATCTTGCCGATTGTCATCTCCCTAATCAGGGTGCTGCCCGCGTAAGCCTTGACAACAGTTCGCGATTCATCATCAAGCTCAAATTGTGCATAATTCTTTGATTCAGAAATAAGATCGGTCAGTACAGGCTTTTCGATTGCTTCGAGCATATCCGTTGCCATGTCTTTGACAATCAGATACCCTTGAGGCTCTATAAACCAGCTGTTATCTTTTTTCTGTAAAACAATATCAACATCCTTGCCATCAATGGTTATCTTTGTGATGTCTGAAACAACAATCTCTTCAAGCTCAGGGAGTTCATAATTAATACTGCCTTTATTCTGCATGATCAGATACAGACTTGCTACCAGGATAATTAGAACTAATATGATCATCTCTTTTTTTATCTTCATTTTGCACCTCACACAAAAAGCTGGACTCAATGTTTCATATCTTTCATGCTGCAGAAAACGAAACAGCTGTTATTTCTTAAACATTTGATGAATACTCTTCTTTCTGGAAATCCTGTAAAACAATGCACCAACTCCGTAAAGGACCACCATCACAGGAAGACCTACGATATTCAAGGTCTTGATGAATACCCTTGCGCCACCGGAGATTTTATCAAGTGGCTCAAAACTGTAATCCTTGCCTCTCATGATGATTACATCTTCCCTGTTATTCATATAGTCAAGAAGATTCATGACAAAGGTAGCATTAACACCGGCACCTTCTTTATCAATAATGGCGTCTTTCAGTATCTCCGCTGAGCCTGTTACAAAAAGCTTACCAGGCCGTCCCTTGGCGATAAACTCACCTTTTCCTTCAAACTGAGACATATCCACTCCAGCAGGTTCTTCAGGACCTTCCGCACCTTCTTCTTTATGACCCTCCTCTTCTTCAGCTTCTCTAACCGGAATCTCTTTCCCGTCAAAGTAACTGGGAAATTCACCCTCCACAAGACAGGCAAGGGTAAAACTTTCCATTTCATCATCAGATGAAGGAGGAGTAATATATTGGGGTTCAAGGGATACCCACTCTGTAATATCCCAGGAATCGTCAGAGGATGAAAACAGTGTTGTGGAAGCAAGACCGTTCTCATTGAGACGGGCCTCATCTATCTTCAAAGGCGACATCTTAGCGGCAACCAGGATATTAATATTATTCATGATAAGATGGCTGTTGTTAATATTCTTCTTCTCAATCAGCGGAGCAAAATAGATAGCCTGCTCACCACCCTGAGATACCTGCTGTTTCACACAATTCTCATCCATTACGTAAGACTTTTCAATATTGATGCCATAGTGTTCCAGCAGCTTTTCAAGCCCCGTCTCAATTGGCGTGTAAAATGGATTGTTTCCTCCATCGCCGGTGGGGAAATAATTATTCTGAGGTTTTTCTTCATTATATCTGTCCAGAAATACAATCAGATTGTTTCCTTTCATCAGGTATTGATCTATCTGATAAAGCTCATAATCTGTAAATTCATCTTGTGGACCGGCAATCACCATAGAGTTAAGGCTTTCAGGAATATCATCATATGTAAGGGGCACATCCTTTATAGAGTATGTGTCAGATATGAGTGTCTGAAAATTAGCTATATTCTCCCTGTCTTCTTCTCCAATCGAAGCCATCCAGGAAGCCATGGTCATATTCAGAGTATTGTGGTCGACCAGGTAACCAAGGTCTTCATTAATATTTATAAGTGATTCCATATTCTCATTCAGCACCTCATCAAAATCACTTAGATCCACCAAGCTGTACTGGGTTCCAAATAAAGGATGATTTAATACCTGCATTAGTGGGAGTTCAACAACCTTACTCCCGTATTCCATTACAAGACCTATGGCTCCCTCACCCTCTTTCACGTTTCTTTCCGGGATATCAGGCCATGTTATGTTCATTATGTTATATTTCTCAAGATCAGACTTAAGTTTCGTGTCCTTTGCCGGGTCCATATAAATGTACTCCAGCCTGTCATAACTGCGCCTGTTCAGGTTTTCAACAACAGCCTCAATCTGTTTCGGAAGCGCGGAGAGATTGTCAAGACGCATATAAGGAGCAACAGACTCAAGTGAAGAGGAAAGGTACATTTTGACTTTCACCTTCTCTGTTAATGCCATAAGCGTGCTGATCTTATTGGTAAGCTTCTGAATAGAAGTGGTCATCCTGTACTCAAGCTTATCTGTTGAAGAAATCATGGGTATCTGCTCTATTGTATCTCCATGAATAATGACAAGGCCCATGTAGGCATTCATAAACCTCATCTGGTCTCCTTCAAGGACCTGAATCTGAACAGGACGAATACCATAATTATTGGCCAGTTCCCGGTTATTCAGGGCACCTTCACTGAGATCTCCCTCTTCAGCGCTTACATCGTAAAAACTGTAATTGAAATATCTATTACCGCCAGACGCATACTCTTCAAGCAGGTCATGCAGAAATTTTTCCGTACTGTTATGGGGTGCAGGAAGATTCTTTGTAAAAAACACCTTAACAGCAAGGGGCTCCTTTAAATTATTCACTACCTTCTTGCTCACATCGGAAATCGAATAGATCTTATTCTTTGTGAGGTCAATCCTGAAAGAGGGTGAAAATATAATCACAAAATTTATCAGGACTATGGCAACAAGATATGCGACAAATTTTATATAATCTCCGGATCTATCTTTTACTGCCATTCATTTCCTCCTTATTTCTTTCCCTGTATGACCAGATTTGCGCCATAAAGACTGATAAAGCTGACACTCAGAAAATATACAATGTCTCGTAGCTCAATGACACCTTTTGAAAAATTCTGAAAATGATAGTCAGCACCGATATATTCAAAAAAACCCAAAACACTAACAGGCATAAAAAACAGCATTTTATCAATAAGTGTCAGAGTAAAACAGACAGCGATTCCAATAATAAAGGCGATTATCTGATTTCTTGTCAGGGATGACGCAAACAGGCCGATCGCTGAAAATGCGGCCCCCAAAAAAACGACACCCACATAGCCCCCTATCACCGGACCCCAGTCAAGATCACTTATAAAAGAAACGGTTACGGGATATAAAATAGTTGGCACTAACATTACGGAGATAAATGCCACCGCGCCGAAAAATTTACCAAGAATCACATCAACATTAGTAACCGGCATGGTAATAAGTGTCTCATAAGAGCCAATATTCATCTCCTCAGAAAAGAGTCTCATGGTAATGGCAGGAACTACAAACGACAGGATCAGAGGAAGCATGGCAAAAAAGCTCCTCAGCGTTGCCTGACTATAGAGAAAAAAGGTTGCAAAAAAGAACCACCCGGTCACAAGCAGAAACAGTGATATAACAATATAGGCAATGGGTGATATAAAATAAGACTTAAACTCTTTTAAAAAGATATGTTTCACTTGCTTCATATCAGTTCTCCTTGGTTAATTCACGGAAGATGTTTTCAAGGGTCTGTGTCTCCTGATACAGCCCAAGTAGGATCCAGTTGGTCTGTTTAATCCGTTCATAGACAGCTTCTCTGAGATCATCAGATGAACCGCAGATAATCTTCACTTTGATTTCACCGTCCTGTGAGTCAATATTTTCAATACGCCGTATACCATTTATCGGCTTCAATGCTGCCTCTGCGTCTCCAAAAGAGGCGTTTTTCAAACAGAGTTCAATGACCGCCTCCCCTCTTGCAGATTGCTTCAGGGATTTCATACTTGAATCCGCGACAATCCTGCCCTGGTTGATAATAACAGCACGGTCACATGTTGCCTCAGCCTCACTCAGAATATGGGTGGAAAGGATAACCGTCTTCTCCTTTCCAATACGCCTGATAATATCCCTGATCTCTCTGATCTGATTAGGGTCAAGACCTGAGGTGGGCTCATCAAGGATGAGTATCTCCGGATCATTCATCATGGCATGTGCCAGACCCACCCGCTGTTTATACCCCTTGGATAGCTCAGATATGGGCTGATGCATAACCTCATTGATCCCGCAGAGATCTGCCAGCTCACCAATCCTCTGCCCTTTATTCCCCTTTTCAATCTCTCTGATATCCGCAACATAGTTAAGATAATCATATGCCAGCATATCATGATAAAGGGGCGCGGACTCCGGGAGATAGCCCATAAGCTTCTTAATCTCAAGCTGATCCTCATCAATGGAATAGTCCTTTACTGTTATGTCCCCTGATGTGGGCCGGAGATAACCGGTAAGCATCCTCAGTATAGTACTCTTTCCTGCTCCGTTAGGGCCAAGCAGGCCAACGATCTCCCCCTTCTGGATCTCAAAGCCTATCTGATCCACTGCGCATAAGTCACTATAATACTTGGTCAAATTTTCTGCATGAATCATCTCTTTCTCCTTCAATTAAGAATCTGGCCATGCAATTCACGATCTGAAATACAGACCGGGAAAGCTAATAATATATCGCCCAGTAATGGCAGAAACTGTTCATTCCTGCATAACCTGAGAAAAAATCCTGGTTTAATGAAATTGTCTGCAAGAAGACGAACACAGCAATGATGCAACCTTTAATTTGGACACAAAGAATCCGAAAATGTCCTGGCAGGCAGGCATGCACAACTAAATCTATTTTAATATGCACGGATCGATACCATATGAAAGTCCCCATGTCAACCAAATAATCCATGCATATTGCAGTTAAACCGGCTGTTTTTCATGCCGGATGTGGAAACAAATTAAACTTATTATTCAAGCTCTTTCAGCAACCTTTCATGAAGGTTATCAAAGGATCCATTTGACATAATCAAAACCAGATCACCGCTTCGGGCATTCCTTAGGAGCCCCCTTAAAAGATGGTCAGTATCGGGAAAATATAAGGCGGTCAGTCCCCTTGCCTGCAATGCCCTAACAAGTGCATGAGAAGAGAACCTCTCTCCCTTTGGCACATTTTCCATCATTGGAGGTTCAGGTATCAAGACAAGGTCAGCGCAATCAAATGACCTGCTGTATCTCTCCTGAAATATATTGCGCCGGCTTGAGTTGGACCTTGGCTCAAATACAGCAACCAGACGATGGTCAGCATACCTGTCCTTTACCGCCTGGATAGTCTTTTCCACTGCAGTAGGGTGATGGGCAAAATCATCCATGACCAGCACACCTGCCTTTTCGCCCTTAATCTCCTGCCTTCTCCTTATTCCCCTGAAACTCCGCGTTGCATCTGAAGCGGCCTGTCTATCGACTCCTAAAAAATCTGACAATGCAATAACAGACAACAGGTTTGAAATATTATGCCGGCCAAAGAGCGGAGTGGAAATCCTGATATATTCATTATCATGCTTCAGCACCCTGACCCTTGTTAATCCATCTTTAATGGCTATATCTACTCCCTGCCACACCGCCTCATTATCCAGACCATATGTTATCACAGGGCATTTGGCCTTTCCCACTTCCTCCCTAACAACAGGATCATCATGGTTTGCTATAAGCAGCCCATCAGAAGGGATCAGCTCGATAAGACGCTGAAAGCTCTCTGTCACATGGTCAAGATCCCTGTAGATATCAGCGTGATCAAATTCAATACTCGTGAGTATGGCTACCCATGGGGCATAATGCAGAAACTTAGGAACCTTATCAAAAAATGCCGTGTCATATTCATCCCCCTCTATGACAAAAAATTTTCCCTTTCCCAGCTTAAAGCTCCCCTCAAAATTTACAGGGATACCCCCTATCATAAATCCAGGCTCCATACCAGAGTGTTCAAGTAACCAGGAGGCAATTGCAGTAGTAGTTGTCTTGCCGTGCGTGCCGGAGACTACTATGGACCTTTGATCCTTCATAGCAAGCTCCCTGAGAGCCTGGGGCAGAGACAGATAGGGAATTTGCAGCTGTGAAAGCCTGACAGCCTCAGGATTAAATCTTGTAATCACATTTCCCACTATCACAAGATCCGGAAATGAATCAATATTTTCCGCCCTATACCCCTTTAGTATGGGAATAGAAAGTCTTTCAAGAAAAAGGCTCATTGGAGGGTATACATTCTCATCTGAACCTGTTACGACATATCCTCGCTGTTTCAAAATCCCTGCGAGGGAGGCCATGCCGGTACCGCAGATACCCATCATATGTATATGTTTCAATTTGGAAGGAACAACATTGAGGTCTGGAGACAGTTCAGCTGAAATTACGGTATTGTTGTTGACTAGATCCATAATAATTCCTTAAGAAACATATTTTGAGCCTCCCGGGATAAATGCCTGCCCTAAAAATATACTTTGGTCATAATGCAATTAATAATGGCAGATTAAAAAAGTGTCCGAGCAAGACTTTGGGGATCAATTTTCAATGTTTATCCCATTAAATGTATTGTTTTTCAACAGGCGGAATAGAAACGCCTCCAGTATTTAATTATTCCAATTGCTGGCAAAGCAAAATAAGTCCATCTGAAGATCCGTATAAAAAAAATCAAAGATAATATTATCCCACGATTTCAACCAAACCAGGCCTTAAAAAAACATTTGCCTTTTTTTTAAAGAAGATTTATGTTACTCGATTCTAAAATTAAAATTTGATGGCTTATAAAAAGTCTGATCCTGTACCAACAGGATACTACCCATACCCCGCAATTTTCAAACTCTGCACATGGACTTTTTCATTTGTCATCTCAATTAAGGGCAAAAAATAATATTATGCACAGGAGATAAATCATGTCAAAAATATGTGAAATATGTGGTAAAAAACCAAGGGTAGGCAACAACGTAAGCCATGCTCACAATAAGACCAAGAAGAAATGGTATCCAAATCTTCAAAGCGTTAAGGCTGTCCAGAATGGACAGAGTAAAAAGATGAAGGTGTGCACAAGCTGTATCAAGTCGGGCAAGGTTGAAAAATAAACCAGCTAAAAACAGAATGAACAGCTGCATATTTTTATAGGCAAGGCAAATTATCATTCTTCGGAAACGCAATACCATGAGGGCGGTAAATCAAAGATCCGATTTGCAGCCCCTGCATCTTCAGGGTGCTACCCTCTCCACTAAAAGGACACCTTTCACCCTTTTAACGGCAGAAATAATTCCCTCCAACTGTTTATAACCTTCCACCTCAAGAGTAAAAAATGTGATACCCTTCTTATCAGTAGTAGTCCTGACATCCGCCTGTATTATATTGGCATTTTTTTGAGAAATGACAGAGCTGATACCTGCCAGCACACCCTTTTTTTCAATAGAGGTTATCTTGATCCGGGCAAAAAAGAGATCCTCATCAGATGGATCCCAAATCACATCAACCAATCTGTCCTTATCAGCGTCAAGAATATGCCTGCAGCCTGTCTTATGGATTGACACACCCCGCCCCCGGGTGATGAATCCAATAACTCTTTCACCGGGGAGAGGATGACAGCAGTTGGCAAAACGAACCAGCATATCATCCAGCCCCTTGACCTTTACTCCTCGTGCGCTCTTTTTTCGCGTAAGGCGGGAGACCATCCTGCTGACCAGACCCTCAGACCTGTCGCGCTCAACTCCAAGCTGTGGTTTGAGGCGGGTGATGACCTGTCGAGCGGACACCTTGCCGTAACCTATATTTGCAAACAGGTCCTCTATGGAATTCAGGGATAAATCCCTTGCAATGGCCAGGATCTGTTTGTTGTTCACAATATTGGAGAGTTCAAGCTGGGCATGCTCCAATGCCTTTTCCAGAAGGTTCCTGCCAATAGAAATACTCTCCTCCCTCTCCTGCTCTTTTACCCATTGCCTGATCCGGCTCTTGGCCCGCGGTGTCTTTACAAATCCTAGCCAATCTTTATGCGGATGCTGCCTTTTGGAGGTGAGGATAGATACTATATCGCCATTCTGCATCTGATATCTGAGCGGGACCATCTTCCCGTTCACTTTTGCACCGCTGCACTTTTCACCTATATCTGAATGTATACTGTAGGCAAAATCAATGGGAGTGGCACCTTTGGGGAACTCCTTGACATCACCCTTTGGGGTGAATACATATACATCATTTGGGAAAAGATCCATCTGGACCATCTCCATAAACTCTTGCGGGTCTTTAAGGTTCTTCTGCCATTCCAGAAGCTTGGTCAACCATGAAAATTGCTGTATGTCTGATCCGTTTGACGTGCCTTCCTTATATTTCCAATGTGCCGCAATCCCTTCTTCAGCAATCCGGTCCATCTCCCATGTCCTGATCTGGACCTCCATCCGATGTCCATAAGGTCCCAACACAGTAGTATGCAATGATTGATACATGTTTTCCTTTGGCAGAGAGATATAATCCTTAAACCTTCCGGGAATAGGCTTCCACATGGAATGTATAATACCAAGAACCTCATAGCAATCTTTCAGGGTACTCACTATCATGCGAAACGCCAGCAGATCATAGACCTGATGGACTGTCAGGTTCTGGTCTTTCATCTTCATATAGATGCTGTGGATATGTTTATGCCGGCCCTTGATTGTGGCATTAAGCTCATACTCCTCCATCTTGCGGTCAAGAAGCTCTCGGACCTCTTTGATAAACTTCTCCCTGGCCCCCCGCCTGTCTGCAATACCCGCCGTGATCTGATTGTAAATCTCTGGCTCCAAATAATACAGGCACAGGTCCTCAAAACTTGACTTAAGCCAGTATATGCCCATTCTGGAGGCTAGGGGTGAGAATATATCAAGCGTCTCCTGTGATATTGATATCTGCTTATCAGGCGGATGGAATCCGAGGGTCCGCATGTTATGGAGCCTGTCAGCAAGTTTGACCATAATCACACGGATATCTGTGGTCATGGCCAGGATCATCTTTCGCATATTTTCCGCCTGACGTTCTTCACTGCTGGAAAAATGAATCATGCTGATTTTTGTCACGCCATCCACAACATTGGCTGTCTCTTTACCAAAAAGTCGCTCAATCTCGGATATTTCTGTGTCCGTGTCTTCCACAGTGTCATGGAGGAGGCCCGCAACGACACTCACCACATCCATCTTCATCTGGGTGAGGATAAAGGCCACCTCAAGGGGATGGGAAAGATATGGCATGCCCGACAGTCTGACCTGTCCCTGATGGACCTTGGCAGAATAAACATATGCCTTTTCCACAAGCATCGTATCCGCCTTGGGATGATAGGTCAAAAGCTGAGAAGTTATATCAGTTAAGCGTATCATAAAGCTCTTTTATCTTTGCGGTTATGATTGAGACCGAATCCTGAAAAGAGATAAGCGTACTCTCTGACTCAGACCTCAGCTTCATCTCCACCTGGCCATTATTGAGGCTCTTGGAACCGATTGTTACACGCAGAGGGGTTCCAAGCAGATCAGCGTCTTTAAACTTAAACCCCGCCCTCAGGTCACGATCATCAATCAGGACATCAATCCCATTATCAACCAGCCCACTGTAAATACTGTCAGCCGCATTAACAACTTCCTCCTTGTTCATCTGAAGAGGGAGTATCACCACCTCAAATGGCGCTATGGGCACAGGGAATATAATTCCATCCTCATCATGATTCTGCTCAATAGCCGATGCGACAGTACGGCTGACACCGATACCATAACATCCCATAACAATTGGATTTTCCTTGCCATTCTCATCCAAAAACATGGCATTCATGGCCTTGCTGTATTTAGTACCCAGCTTAAATACATGACCCACCTCTATGCCCTTACCGAAACGTATGGCTTCACCGCATTTTGGACATGAATCCTCAGGCTGAATTGAACGTATATCTCCAAAAACATCCACTGTAAAATCCCTGTTCAGATTCACATTCAATAGATGCAGGTCTGTCTGGTTAGCGCCTGTGACAAAATTCTGCATCTCTTTTATGCAGTTGTCGGCGACAATACTGACCTTGAGACCTGAAGGCCCGGCAAATCCCATAGGGGCTCCGGTCACTTCTTCTACTTGTGATGGTTCAGCAAGCTCAACCTTTCCGGCCTTTAAAAGATTTTTCAATTTGGCTTCATTCAGATCATGATCTCCCCGAACAAGCACAGCGATTATACCCTCGTCCTTCTTAAATATAAGCGTCTTTACAAGCCGTGAAGGATCGATAGAAAGAAAAGCGGTAACCTCCTCAACACTCTTCTTGCCGGGCGTCTCTGCCTCCTCTACGGGTTCCATTGCATTATCATCCGCTAATCCTTCATCCCCGGACCATTTAACCTCTGCCTTCTCAACATTAGCGGCATAATCACATTTCATACAACTGATAATGTCATCTTCACCGGTTTCCGCAAGGACCATAAATTCATGGGAAAAGCTCCCTCCAATGCTGCCTGTATCCGCCTCCACAGCCCTGAACTTAAGCCCGCACCTCCGGAATATATTGTTATAGGCCTTATACATTATCGCGTAACTCTTTTCCGCGTCAGCCTCTCCTGCGTCAAAGCTGTATGAGTCCTTCATCAGAAACTCACGACCTCTCATGATACCGAATCTAGGCCTGATCTCATCTCTGAACTTGGTCTGGATCTGATAGAGGTTTAAGGGCATCTGTTTGTAGGAGTGTATCTCTCTCCTGACAAGATCAGTAATAACTTCTTCATGGGTTGGCCCCAGACATGAATCATGATTATGGCGATCCTTGAACCTTAGAAGTTCCCGGCCATAATAGTCCCATCGTCCGCTCTCCTGCCATAGCTCTGCAGGCTGAACAGCAGGCATAAGGACTTCCACGGCTCCGGCCCGGTTCATCTCTTCACGGACAATGTTTTCCACTTTTTTAATAGCCTTAAGCCCGGCCGGCAGGTAGGTATAAATCCCTGAAGCAAGCTTTCTTATCAGACCTGCTCTTAGCATTAGTTTGTGGCTGATAACCTCTGCCTCAGCAGGTGTCTCCTTAAGTGTCGGAATAAAATACTTCGAATAACGCATAATAAAAAAATCCTTTTCCGTTGCATTTGTTATTATTACAATCAGGGTAATCGTTTGAAACATACAAAATCATAGGAATAAACCTTGTTCACCCTGTCATTTATCCTTTGTCATCTTTATAATCTCTTCTATGAGAGCATTAGCCAGTTCATGTTCCGGAACTTTTCTTACCACTTCACCCTGTTTAAAAAGTATCCCCTTACCACGGCCGCCGGCAACTCCAATATCTGCTTCACGTGCCTCGCCTGGTCCATTCACAACACAACCCATAATGGCCACTTTGGGTGAGGCCTTGATCGATTGAATTCCCTTTTCAACCCTGTCCACAATATCAAAAAGATCTATTTCACACCTGCCGCATGTGGGGCAGGAAATTATCTCAGGGCCCCGGTGCCTGAGGTTAAGGGCTCTGAGTATCTCCCAGGCCACCTTCACCTCCTCAACAGGGTCTCTGGAAAGAGAGACACGGATCGTATCACCAATCCCCTTATGGAGTAATAGCGCAATTCCTATGGAATTTTTTACTGTCCCGGCTATAAGGCCTCCGGCCTCTGTAATTCCCAGATGAAATGGATAATCCACCTCCCTGCTCAATAGTTCAAAAGCGGATATGGTTGTCAATACATTTGATGATTTCAGGGATATTTTGAAATCTCGGAAATCCAGCTCTTCAAAAAGGGCCACATGCTCCAGAGCGCTGGCAACCATGGCCTCAGGGGTAGGATGCCCGTATTTCTTCAGGATCTCCCTGGACAGGGAGCCGGCGTTTACTCCTATCCTGATGGGTACCCCGGCCGCCTTTGCCTCCTTAAGCACCTTCTCCACCTGTTTACGGCCCCCAATATTACCAGGGTTTATTCTTAATCCATTGGCCCCGGCCCGGACAGCAGTAATTGCGAGTCGGTAATCAAAATGGATATCTGCTATCAGGGGGACCTTCACCCGGGAACTTATCTCTTTAAAGGCATCTGCCGCCTCTTCATCAAGCACAGCAAGCCTCACGATCTCACAACCGGCATCACAAAGGCGCTGGATCTGATCCACGGTAGATGAAATATCCCGAGTGTCTGTATTGGTCATAGATTGGACCGCAACAGGTGCTCCTCCACCAACCGGTACATCCCCGATAAATATCTTTCGGCTTATTCTCTTCTCTATATTCATATTACAACTCACTATTTAATTTCCTGAATTTCAGGCAATTACATTTATACAACACGCATCATCAGCCCCGTCACATAGACTTCACAACAGAGAGGGAGCGTAAACCCGCTCCCTCTCTGTTGAAAATAATATCTTTTTCCCCCGTACACCTTCTTGGACTGAAAGAGTGCTTTGTTAATACAGGGGTCTATAGGCCGGGGATATCGCCGCTTCCTATAAATAGAGCTGTAATCCCATCCCTTTTGCTCTTTTTGCCATTGGCAGCCTCGCCCTGAAAACCTAACAGCCCAAGTTGATATTTTTAAACTTACATTTTTGCAGAGAAGCAAATAATATTAACCTAACTTTTTCTTTTAGGAAAGTGATAAATTGACATTTCACCGTCCATGGGAATTTATTCTTCAAAGGAAACTTTACAAAATTTTAAAAAGCTATTATTTTGAGAGAATATCAGAGGAGGAAAGAAAATGTCGATTGCAGATAAGATTCAGGCGTCTATTGAGAAATCTTCCTGGATCAGAAAGATGTTTGAAGAAGGGATACAGCGAAAGGCGGATTTCGGAGAAGATAATGTCTTTGACTTCAGCCTTGGTAATCCCAACCTGGAGCCGCCATCAGAATTAAAAACAATTTTAACGAAACTGATTAGCAACAATCATCCTGGACAGCACGCGTATATGCCTAATGCGGGATACGCCGAAACCAGGCAGGCGGTTGCCTCATATCTTTCAGACCTAAATGCTCAGAACTTCTCCTCGGATGACATAGTAATGACCGTTGGTGCGGGAGGGGCATTGAATGTAATTTTCAAAACAATCCTCAATCCGGGAGATGAGGTCATAATACCCCGGCCTTATTTTGTGGAATATGACTTTTATCTGGATAATCATCAGGGGGTACCCAGGATTGTGGCCACTGGCCCGGACTTCGCTCTTGATTTGACGGCCATTGAGACAGCCATAACAGAAAGCACAAAGGCAATCCTCATCAATACACCAAACAACCCCACAGGAAAGGTCTATTCCGCAGATGAACTCTATGCCCTGGGCAGGATTCTTGAGGATCATAGTCGGCGAATAGGGCATCCGATATACCTTATCTCCGATGAACCCTACCGGAAGATTGTATTTGACGGGATAACCGCGCCAAACGTATTTGACGGGTATAAGGAGAGCTTTGTTGTCACTTCCTTTTCAAAAGACCTTTCCCTTCCGGGAGAAAGGATAGGATATGCAGCCGTGAACCCGGATATTCAGGACAAAAAAACAATTGTTGCCGGAATGATCCTGAGCAACCGGATACTTGGTTTTGTCAATGCCCCGGCCCTTATGCAGAGGGCAATATGCGGACTTCTCAAAAGCAGTGTCGACATTTCCGCCTACCAGAAAAAAAGAGATATGCTCTGTGAGGGACTTTTGTCGTGTGGTTATAAGTTTACCAGGCCGGGCGGGGCCTTCTACCTGTTTCCAGAGACCCCGATAGAGGATGATGCGGCATTTGTGTCTGCCCTGCAGCAAGAGAACATTCTTACAGTACCGGGAAGCGGTTTTGGTGGTCCCGGCCATTTCAGAATCGCATACTGCGTCTCTGACAGGACAATCGAAAGTGCCTTACCCGGATTTGAAAGGGTTATCAGAAAATTCATTTAAACATGCAATTAACAAGGAAAACGCCATGTACTCAAAAACACTAGCATTGAGGTTCCCCCAGGAGATAGTCAATAATCCTATAGTTGTGAACCTGGTTAAGGATTATGACCTTTCGTTTACCATTCTCAAGGCCACCATCTATCCGAGGGAGGAAGGGTTAATGGTCCTGGAGCTAAGGGGACTCAAGAAAAACTACCAGGATGGAGTCCGTTACCTCAAGAGCCTGGGGATCAAGGTGGAAAGTGTTGGGCAGGATATCAGCAGAGATGAAACAGCCTGTTTTCAATGCGGGGCCTGCACAGCAGTATGCTCATCCGGGGCACTTCATATAAAAAGACCTGAGATGGAAGTACTCTTTGACAAAGAAAAATGCATTGCCTGCGAACTTTGTGTGGCAGCCTGCCCTTCCCAGGCAATGGCAGTCAAATTCGACAAAAGCCTGTTGGGATGACTCTGATTGTACGGCTATCAACTGATCGGGATTAGGCTGATCATTTTTTTAGGTGCCCCAGGCGCCCTTGCCCGGATTATTAAGCATAAAAATGCTATACAATCCGGGTTACTTTTTTCATGTATCACCAGGAACCATGACAACTAACAAATTTAAAATAGTAACCCTTGGATGCAAGGTTAATCAACATGAATCTGCCTATATCAGGGATTCCCTTATTGCTTCTGGATACAATGAGGCGGCAAAAAATGAGCAGGCAGATCTCATTGTCATTAACACATGCATTGTCACCCAGACTGCCTCCAGCCAGTCAAGGCAGGCCATCAGAAAGGCCATCAAAGAAAACCCGTCATCCACAACTGCTGCCGTCGGTTGCTATGCTCAGGTTTTTCCTGAAGAACTCACCCCAATTGACGGTATTAACATCATCGCTGGAAACACAGAAAAGGGTCGCCTTATTAATATTCTCCAGGACAACAGTGCCCCTTGCAGCCCATGCGCGATATCAGAAAAATTCATAAAACCCATGCCTTTTGAATTTCTCCCCATAAAGGGCTTCCTTGACAGAACCAGGGCTTTTATCAAGATCCAGGATGGGTGCGAATCATTCTGCAGCTACTGTATTGTGCCATACGCAAGGGGACCGTTGAGGAGCCTCGACCCGTCACTGGTGATCGATTCCTTAAAATCCCTTGCCGATGAAGGATATAAAGAGGTTGTCCTTTCCGGCATCCATCTCGGTAAATACGGGATAGACCAGAAAGAGTCTGTCAGCCTGAACGGTCTTCTTAATCTCATTGGCAGAGAAAATCTAGGGCCGAGAATTCGGCTTAGCTCCCTTGAACCCAATGAGATAGATGAAGAGTTGATAGATATGATTTCATCAGAGGAGTGGCTTTGCAGCCATCTCCATATACCCCTCCAGAGTGGAAACAGTGGAATCTTAAGGAGGATGAACAGGCGCTACAGTCCTGAAGAATTTGCCAAACTTGTAGAACTTATCCATAGGAAGATCCCAATGGCGGCCATAGGAGCAGATGTCATTGCCGGTTTTCCTGGAGAGGATGACCAGGCCCACCAAGACACATGCTCCATGATCCGGAACCTCCCTGTTTCATATCTGCACGTGTTTCCCTTTTCACCAAGAAAAGGAACCCCTGCAGCAGGATTTTCCGACCAGACCGGCAGACGGCAGGTCAAAGAACGTGCGGCGGAGTTGAGAGATCTTGGAAGAAAAAAGAGGGGAATCTTCAACCAATCCTGTATTGGAAAAGAGTTTTCAGTGCTTACAGAGGGGTGGGAGTCAGGAGAAAACAACAGGATCAAAGGTCTGAGCGACAATTATCTGTCTGTTGTGTTCCCGTCATCCGAGCTTACCACCAATAAAATTGTCAAGGTCAGGATAGAGACAATTCAAGAAGACCGGATAATCGGGAGACCGAAATGGGAAGAGTAAGCTGAAAAAAAACCATATAATCAGTTACCACCTTAACCTCCCGGCTTCATTTAACCACTCGCAAGCTGAACACATGAAAAACACAAACAAGATGCAAAATGACGATTTTCAGGTCTGTGGTCTTGGGCAGTGCTGCCTTGACTATATTGGAAAGATACCTGCATATCCCCTGCCGGATATGAAATGCGAATTCACGGACATGACCATCCAGGGCGGGGGCCCGATCGCTACCGCCCTTACTGCCCTTTCAAGGTGGGGAGTGTCGTGTACAATCACAGGAGTCATCGGAGATGACCCGCTTGGGCCAATGATTGCTGAATCCCTGAAAAAAGAGGGGGTGGATATAAGCAGGCTGCTCATCAGAAAAGGATTTGATTCACAGTTCGCGTTTGTCATGGCAGAACCTGGTGCGGGTAGACGGACTATCTTCTGGAGGAGACCCACAGGCCCACCACCTGGACCTGATGAGTTGGACTACGAACTTATCAGCAAGGCAGAGGTGCTCTATACAGACGGTATCTTTCCTGCTGCATCTATTGCAGCATGCAGGGCTGCAAGGCAGGCAGGAGTAAAAGTTGTTGTGGATGCAGGCTCCATGCGCCATGGCATGCTGGATATTGCCAGGTCAAGTGATTGCTTCATTGCATCTGAAACATTTGCAAATGACTTCCTGGGCAGGGAAGATCCCCTGGAGGCCTGCCGAAGTCTGGCAAAACTCGGCCCAGGAGTTGTTGGTGTGACCCTGGGGCCCAAAGGTTATATTGCCATGGATCACGGCAGAATAATCAGGAAACCTGCTCACAAGGTAAAAGCCATTGACACAACCGGGTGTGGTGACATTTTTCACGCAGGTTTTACATATGGACTTTTAAAAGGATGGGATACAGAAAAGAGCCTTGATTTCGGTGCCTGGGCCGCCGCCATGGTAAGCCTCAAACTGGGTGGCAGGGCAGGAATTCCCCCTGCCGGGGATTACGGATCCGTGAAATAATCAGCCTAAGAGCACGATGGTCTGCGGACCAAGATGATCACACTTGGAAAGGACGCCTCATGCCTCTGGGACACCTATTTCATCCCCTTCTCTTCATACATCTCATTAAGCTTCTGATATTTCATATAGGCGCGTATGACAGTCGTAAGGGTAACTGTAAAACCATCTGCACCCTGGAGCATTCCACCCTTCAGAAAAAATTTACGGATAAAGGCTGCGGCACCTCGAAAGGCGGGCCTGACGCTGGAATACCGGACACCCTTTTCATACAGTGCCCAGGCATCTCTGCTGCTAAGGGCATCCAGTCGCTGCATCCAGTGGGAATAATCCCTGTATGTGTAGTGATGTAAATGGGCGTCCAGCCTTTTCACCTTAGGGGCAAGTACCCTTGAATGGGCCTTTTTATCGGCATAGCCTGACCTGTTCTTATTATAGAGGCGTATCACATAATCCGGATAAAAGCCCGCGGCCCTGATCCAGTGATTACCCACATAATTCTTCCGCCTAAAGGCATATGCAATCCTTGTGTCAGAATAATCGACCCCAAGAATAACATCAACCATATCATCATCAAGGCGTTCATCCGCGTCAATGCTGAGTATCCAGTCATTCTCAGCATACTGTACGCCAAAGGCCTTTTGAGGGCCATCCCCAAGATAGGGCTGAACATAGACCCTGGCACCTAGCCCTCTGGCAATATCGACAGTTTTATCCTGGCTCTGGGAATCAATAACCAGAACCTCGTCACAGACCTTTCTCATAGACTCAATACAGTCGGCAATATTTTTTTCTTCATTCAGTGTAATGAGAGTTCCTGTTATCTTTTCCATCTTCAATCCCCCAAGTGTACCTTAATTAGACCAATGGCCACTACCCTGAGATATATAAAACATAACCTGATTGCAAGAAGAAACAGCCCCGTATCTTTCGCGCATATAGCCTTCCGGGATATTATTTTCTTGACACAAACAGGTATTCTTCTTTATAACCCTGTGAACTAAAAAGAAAAAATTCAATTACACCTCCATAAATATGAAGATACTTATTGTCCAGACAAGCTTCCTCGGAGACACGATCCTTTCCACTCCGGTCATAGCTGCCCTGAAAAAGATTCACCCGGACGCGGAACTCTGGATGATGACCACGCCTCTTTCAGCATCACTTGTAAAACGTGATCCCCTCCTCAAAGGAGTTATCACATATGATAAAAGAGGGACGGACAAGGGTCTTACTGGCCTTATGAGGATAAGAAAACGAATCTGTGAGGAGTCATTTGACAGGATATATTCTCTTCACAGATCCATGCGCACCGCTATTCTGCTGAGGCTATGCGGCAGTTCTCCCACTAGAATAGGCTTTGCAAATGCCAGTCTCGGCCTGATCTATCACCAGACCCAAAAACGTAATCCTGATGACCATGACGTTATCCGAAACCTCTCAATCCTTGCGGGCGAATGTTCCCTGGACTCCATTGAAACGGACCTCCGCCTGTTTGCCCCGGACAGGCCCGAACTTGACAAAAGTATCACAGGTATGCTGCCTGATCCCCGCAGATACGGTGTGCTAACACCCGGCAGTGCATGGAATACCAAGATGTGGCACTGGCAAGGCTTTCGCGAGACAGCCCGATATCTCCTGAAAAAAGGTCTCGATGTTGTCCTGATGGGAACACCATCCGATAGAGAGGTCAGCTCAAAAGTGGCCAAAGGCCTGAATATATTGGACCTGACCGGAAAGACAGGGATTGATGAGGCCATGTACATCATGAAGAACAGCGCAATAGCTGTATGCAATGACAGTATGGCTCTCCATATGACATCTGCGTTTAAAATCCCATGCGTTGCCGCTTTCTGCTCAACAGTACCATCTTTCGGATTCGGACCATGGAAAAACAGGGCCGTTGTGGTGGAAACAGAGCTTGTATGCAGACCTTGCGGAAGGCATGGAAAAAAAAGATGCCCCAATGGAACAGAGGCATGTATGAAAAAGATATCCCAAAACGAAGTTATACAGGCAATTGAAGAATTACTGGGGAATTAATGGATACCATAAAAACAAAAACTTTTGACTCATACTGTTTCGGATCCCTTTTTAAACTTTCAAATCACCAGTTGGAGCAGATCACCAGTATGTTTCAAAACCGGGCACATGCCACAGAGAATGTACTTGGAGGCAGGGCATCAGTCCAGGCCGTTCAGATCAAAGGAATAGGCAAGGCTATTGTCAAACAGTATTTCCGTGGGGGGATGCTCCGTCATTTTGTCAAACAGAAATATTTTAAATGGGGTAAGACACGATCCCAGTCTGAGTTTGAAAAGCTGATTTATATCCGCTCCCTTGGCTTGAGTGCGCCTGAACCTGTGGCTTTTGCTTACACAACAGGTCTGTTTTATAGGGCGTGGCTGATAACACGGGAGATAGAGGATATTCAGACACTGGCCGAACTCAGCCTGAATGATGAAACCCGTGCAAAAGAAGTCATGTCCGGCGTCACGGAGCAGATCTCAAGACTCATCCAAAACCAAATCTGCCATGTGGACCTTCATCCGGGGAATGTTCTGATAACAAGTGATAACCGGATATTTTTCATTGATTTTGACAAGGCATTTACATATCGCGGGGATAAGATGAGGCTAAGGGGGAAATATATCAACAGATGGCAGAGATCAATACGTAAACACAGACTGCCTGAGATGCTTTCAAAGGAATTCTATAAGGTATTTTAATACCCTTTTTTCCTATCTCCCTTTTGGCGTCATTATTTTATCTCATACTGAAAAGTGTACCAAATCACAGTTTCCGTCCATTGCTGCCACCTTCTGCGTTCCACCTTCCGTCCCCTGCCTTCATTTCCTTACATACCTTTCCAGCCCAAGCTCAATCTTCTCAATAACTTCTTCTGGGGAAATCAACGCCATACGTCCCTTTTTAGTGGCCCTTGTAATAGGTATGTTCTCCTCCCCTGAATCAGTGAACCTGTCAACAAGCAGATCCTGAAACCGGTTGAAAGGACCGCACCTTCTGGGATTTGAATACCCGAATAGGCTGACAGTGGGGACATTCAAGGCAACAGCTATATGAAGTGGACCAGTATCGGGGGAGACCGCAATCAAGGAACCTGACAGCTGAAGCATTGTCTGACGCAGTGAATCACCCAGATCCACTACTGGATGAGATTCACACAGTCGGCATATCTCATGAGCCATGGCACGTTCCTGCTTACCTGGACCGCCTACAATCATGGGCTGCATATCCAGATTTTTATCAATATAATCCATCACTTGGGCATAACCACTGGCATGCCAGTCCTTATGCGAATTTGATGTGGCCACCACAAAAGATATTGCCGGTCTCCCAAGCTCCTCAAAAAAATCCTTTCTCCAGGCCAGCTCCTGCTCAGTAAACCTGAAGTTCCATTCTCCTGAATAATCCTCCAGACCCAGATAATCAAGAAACTCCAAATACTGTGCCTGGGCATGCTGTGTGAGACGGTGTGGAATCCTTTGATTGGCAAACATCCAATGCATCTCCCGCGAACGCCGGAAATCAAATCCTAGTTTCACATCCCCTCTCACAATGGTGGAGATAAGACTGGACTTGATACTGACCTGGAGCATTAGTACAAGGTCAAACTTCTCCTTATTCAGATCTTTTGCCAGTTTGCGCCATGACTTCAGCCCTTTACTTCGGTCAAAAAGGATAAATCTATCAATATTATCCTGATGCTTGACAAGCTCATAGGAGATGGGCTGCAGTATCCAGGCAAGATGGGCCTCCGGATATATCCTGCGCAGGCCATTTATCATCCCAAGGGTATGAACCGTATCACCCAGGGCGGACAGGCGGATTATACATATTTTATTAGCCGATATTTCGGGCATATCTTTTCCTGTAAAAAATCTGTGATTGAGTTGGCATCCATCCGGAAATCCAGGATAGACTCTGGACAGGATCGAGGATAAAGTAATAAAGATAGATAGCAAGTGTCAAGCATGTATGTACGAGGCCCGAAATATCGCTGTCCTCTGCAGGAATCCCTGCTCATATCTTGACACCTCATCAAATTAAAATGTAGTAAGGATTTAACATTTTGGAAAAAATATTACTATTCTGTGGGATCATACAGGATTGTCCAATACCTTCTGTCAAGAGAGCCTACACCCTGCATCCCGTGACAACTATCTACTGTGGCTTATAGCGGCTCGTTATAATATCATGACAAAGTGTAAAATTCAGGTAATAAAAAGGAGAAGCATTTTCAGATCTTGGAACAAATAAAGATAAAACAATCAAAACTCAGGACTATCACCTGCTGGTCAGCCGCGGTTTTGCTCTCAATAGTCCTCACTGTTGCTGCTGTTCATGGTTATAGATCCGGAATATTATACTGGTTTGAGACAATAACCCGGGATCAGGTCTATAAATCGGGGGTCATACCCCCTGATAAACTCGAAAAATTCATAAACAGATACAATATCCGTACGATTATTGACCTGAGGACACCGGCTCGTGACAGCCGATTAAATCCTGGAAAACAGGACGACATAGATTTGGAGCATAAAATACTTACTGAACTGGGCGTAAGACACATCAATATCCCTTCACCCCAGGTCCCGCCGGATGATGCGGTTGAGGCATTTCTTGAGGTGATGGATGATGAGGACAGCAGACCTGTGCTGATCCACTGTTTTCATGGGCGTGGCAGAGCTGTCCTGTTTTCTGCTATCTACAGGATCGAATATGAGGGCTGGGACAATGAACGGGCGCGCAGGGCAACACGTATGATCACCTGGGGCAGCTCTTTCAGCAAAAATACATCCAAGGGAATCTACTTGCTGGATTATATCCCACGAACTGATACTAAAAAACAGAACAAGTCCAAACTGTAGTATTTAATTGATTGAGCAGGAACCAAATACAACCATTAACTCAAAAAATAACAGAAAAAGTACTATTGAGGTCTCAAGAAACTTAATATTCTATGCGGCCGAAGGAAAAGATTAGGATTATAAACGGTTGACCCGGCAGATGCAAACCTGATAATAATAAGTTGTATCAAAAAATAATTCTTCAAGGAGATTTCCTGCCTTATGAAAAACAAAGAGGCCTTTACCCTTCTGGGTGAAAATTCGACATGGGAAGGCACACTGTCATTTCCCGGGACTTTAAGGATAGACGGTCATTTCAAAGGCACCATATCCTCCTGCGGGATTCTAATAATCGGAGAGGAAGGTCTGGTTGAAGCCAATATCCATGCGGGATATATAGAGGTATACGGTGAAGTCAGGGGGGATATCACAGCTGACCAGAGAGTGGATCTGCACAAGCAGGCCAAGGTATTTGGAAATATCAAGGCCCCCAATGTTGTAATGGATCAAGGTGCTATACTTGAAGGGACAACAAGGATGTACCAGGCAACAAGCACAGCCCCAAAGGATCCATCTATTGTTGAATTCGACAACTATAACAGCGGCCCTCCACCTAACCTTACGGCGATACACGGTATCATAACCAATAACGCGACGAACTCCCCGGTAAAAAATGCAACGGTAATATGCAAAGGCAAAGAAAAAAGGACCGCAAACACAAACGCGTCCGGTTATTATGAGTTTATCAACCTCGATAACAACAAATGGAAACTCAAAATCAAGGCCAACGGATATAAAGGTAACAAAGCAATCGTTGAAATTACTGACGGCGGCACACATGAACAAAATTTCTCCCTCCGGCCCAAAAAATAAGGACAGAGGGTATCCACCTGATTCCCTGCTCGTATTTTCCGCCCGGGCTGTCATGGACATGAACGTATTATAATCCCAGGAGATGATACCATGAATGGTTCCCCTCCCATAAAGATCCAGCCCGATCAGAAAGAGTCATGCTGCAATATCAAAATACCCACCGACGATGAGCTCTTTGCGTTAAATAAGATGCGTGAAATCAGGAGCATGGTTCAGAAACTCAAGTCCCGGCTCTTGAAATCAGACAAAGATACAGATATGAAATCAGACTTGGAGGCTCAAATTTCAGCCCTTAAAGAGGAATGGAAAGGCTGGGAGCAAAAAAGAGATGCCGCGGCAAGGGAAAGGATGAGGATTCTAGGCCATGAGAATAGCGAGTTTTAAAAGAATCCCGAATTCAACCTCGAAGTGCAACGAAAGAGGAAGCAACTTCAATGGGTGTTTTAAAGCCCAGGCATTTTCTTGGGCGATTATTGATTAACGATTCAATCCGATCTATCT
>JAFDJA010000291.1 GCA_019307745.1 Deltaproteobacteria bacterium
TAGGCGGATAATGCGCAAGGCAGCATTGGCCACAATCCGAATATGCACCTCACCATGATCACTAATCCCTGATCGATCCACAGCATTGACATTCGCGCATTTCCAAATTTGAAATAATTCTCGATCAGCATTAATTCGCTTCACCAAGCTTCGCAATGATTTATTGTTACGTAAGGGAAGTTTGAATTCCATACATATTCCTTATTCAATATGGGTAATCCACAAATTTCGCAGTTATCGTAATTTGCATTGTAAAATTAGATAATTGATGATGAATCACGAGGCAATATCTCAGGCGGAGGTGTCTTCATGCTTCATCAATGTGTCCAACAGTTTATGAGCTATTGCCAAAATACCTGTTTCTCAGAGCGATCCCTAAGAACTTTGACCGACCTTCTAAAGAAAGTCAACGTATTTATCAAATCCAAAAGACTAAAAATCACCCAGGGAGATTGCCTACCCCCATCAAGTTCGAACCCATGAACGGCTGCCACCTATCTTATCAAGTTTGTAACAGATTTCAAGTTGACCGCCGCACACGTGAAAAAAGCGAAAAAAATCCCCAGTTGGGTCACGGGGTCTCATGCCTACGCTTGGCCATTTCCATAAATTATTAAGAGTGGACCGTACACGCGCACCCATGTTATAAGCTCCAATTGTCATTTCACAGACTAATAACAGCAGATCTGATCCCCATCTTTCTAATTTTATTAAAAAGCAGGAATAATGAATCAATCTTCTTCTGGAATTCTTTTTTTACTTTCCGTCTCGGTCGGAGTGGCAATGATCGGGCTTGGAATCATTTGGCCACTCATACCGGTATATGCTGTGGAACTCGGTGCAGGGGGCTTTTTAGTCGGGCTTATTATTGCCAGTTTTAATGTTTCCCGAACCCTTTTCAATCCATTTGCAGGACGGCTTTCTGACAGGTGGGGACGAAAGAAGTTCATTGTGACAAGCACACGCTGAAACTCTTATTTTTGTTCGGTTTTCCCATGGATTGGCTTCAGTCTTTGTTGTGCCCATTGCCATGGCTCTTGCAGCTGATATTGCGCCAAAAGAAAAACTTGGCGTGTATATGGGAACCTTGAATATGGCTGTTATGCTCGGCCTTGGTATCGGACCTGTTCTGGGAGGTACTATACGTGATCATTTTGGGATGAATGCTGCGTTTTATGCCATGGGTGTCCTGGCGCTTTTAACCTGTATACTGGTTATGATATTTATACCTTCTGACTACCAGAGCCATGGGGCTGGCGAAAGGCGAAAAATTTCTTCAATTAGAAAGATGTTAACCAATCGAGTTGTCCTCGGAATTTTCATTATGAGATTTTTCGCTGCCTCGGGACAGGGAGCTGTCTATACATTTTTGCCAATCTTTGCTCTGCAACTCAAGCTGACAAGTTCCCAAGTCGGTGTAATTTTAGCTGCTAACATTTTTATTATCGCATTTCTCCAGCGTGCCTGTGGTTCCCTTGCCGACCGGATTAATCCAAAATATCTTGTTATTTTAGGCACTTTTGCATCCGGAATGACCGTATTCGGGATGCCATTTGTTGAGGGATTTGTGATGATCCTTTTGCTTAATATTCTCATGGGCATGGCCAATGGTTTTGCATTGCCCGGTGGACTCGTTATCATCGGAAAGCTTGGGATGGCATCTCTCATGACTATAACCGATGCTGCCTGGAGCCTGGGTATGATTGTGTCTCCAATTCTTTCGGGGATCATCCTTGATGTCTTTGGTCTTTCTTATGTTTTTATCATCGGTAGTCTTTTGATATTAACAGGCAGTGTTGTTGTGACTCTATTTCTGAGGGATTATCAATCTGAACAGGTTTTTTAACATTTCTTGACTTGTTATGAGAACCAGAGGGAAATCATGGAAAAAAAGCGAATCAGCAGAAGAACTTTTTTAAATATATCCGCAACTATTGCATGCACAGCTGCAGTACAGGCTACTCCGGTAAACCTTTTTGCAAATGATTTGAAGAATAAAGGAAAAGAACTCCCTGTCCTTAAGGGGTATGAGCCATGTGTAAAAAGTATTTGGGTTAAAAATAATGAAAAGAAAGAACGATTTGAAAACCTTAAAAGGCTTATTGAATCCACAACCGATTTTGCCTGGCTTTCAAAGGGGGATAAAGTATTAATCAAACTTGCTTTGAATTCAGGTAATAAATTCCCTGCCACTTCTGATCCTTTTGTTCTTAACTGCCTTGTTAATGTTCTGAAAGAAAAGGAGGCAGGAGAAATATCAGCCTGTGATCAGAGCGGCGTAGAGCATGTTCAATTTTCTGTGACTGAAAAAAGGGGTTCCTCAAGAAAACTCTGTGATACTTCCGGTCTGTTAAAAGTGATAACGGAGAATAATATTACTCCAGTGTTCTTTGAAGAAATGGGGCTTGATACCTTTGTTGAATCTAACCCTGAGGGAACGCATAGCTGGAAAAAACCAATTTTAATTCCTTCGGCAGTTAAAGAAACAGATCATATTATTTATCTTCCAAGGGTTTCATCACATATAATGGCTGACATTACTTCAGGTTTCAAAATTGGTGTTGGATTTTTAAGGGATGATAGCAGATATGAGCTTCATAAAAACGGTAAAAATTTCTATGAGATGTATGAAGAGATTAACAATATATCGGAAATTAAAAATAAACTAAGGTTAATAATTACATCAGGAAGAAAGGTTTTGTCCACTTTCGGTCCTGATAATGGTTATCTTTCTGAACCGGATCACGGTCTCATTATGGCATCAGAAGATCTTCTTGCTAACGAACTTTTATCTTATGCATGGCTTCAATGGAACCGACAATTCAACACATCTTATTTTTCAAAAATGACAACGGGTCAGATTACAAAATTCAGGTCGGTTATTAACAAAGTATTTGTCTGGAAAACATGGGACAGAAATGAAAAGGAAGGGACTTCTTCTATCCCGATGTTTATTCCAGGTGATATTTATGACCATCCTTCAATATATAACTTCATGAAAAGAAAAGGTGGAAAACCTCAAAGCATTGTCTGGAAGAGCCTGAATAAAAACCCTGATACATCTGTTACCAATTACATAAAAAGACTGATTAATGGTTGATTGATTTGTTATGGATTTCAGTGTATGAACGGTCTACATGACAGTTAATCCACCAGTTCTACTGGTGAGAATTGAAAAAGTTCTACCATTTCCGTCGGGAATAGAAAGCATTTGACCGAATTAACATGATATACATGATTGGAGGAGAAGGAGACAGGCGATGATTCAGGAGACCATGTCGAGGATGGAGCGATTTGAGGCCGCCGTGGCCGTAGAAAGACCGGACCGCGTGCCGGTCATGCCTTTGATAACGGCCTTTGCGCCGAGGTGCCAGGGGTTGACCCAGGGTCAGGCCTGGCGGGACTTGGACGCGGGTCTGAAGGCGGTAATGGACACCTTTGAGGACCTGGGCGGATACGATAGGCTGTACAAGCCCAACCTCTTCTGGCCCATGATCGGGGGCGTCTTCTGCGCGGCGCCTGTAAGGGTATTGATTCCTGGAAGGCAATTGGGTGAAGACGAATTGAATCAAATTGATGAAAGGGAACTTTTTGCAAGGGAGGATTATGACAAGATCGCCTCCCTTGGTTGGAATGCCTTTTGGAAGGAACACTATCAGGTGATGAGCGGCGGCCGCAGCATCGAAAAGATAGCCTCTACCCAAAACCGGCTCCTGGAAGAGTATGTGAGGGAGGTTGAGATTTACCATGGCATGGATATTCATCCACTTTTCGGGGCGTACGTGGACTCCTCCATTATGGCTTTTTCCATGTGCCGGACCCTTACCCAGTTTACTCCCGGGGAAGGTAAAGGCCGCCATGGACGCTACTTGCGATGATCTTATTCAAAATGCTCTGGACGTGATCAAAAGGACCGGTATCCCTCTTGTATTCATCGTATTGGAACGGGGGTCGGGATTCTATTATCGCACGGACATATTCGAGGAGTTTGAATGGCCTTACCTTCAACGTTATGTGGACGCATTTCTTTCAGAGGGAATAACCCCGTGGTTTCATTTTGACACGGACTGGGGCATAAACCTGCCTTATCTTAAAGAGCTTCCAAAAGGAAAATGCGTGTGCGACCTTGATGGAATGACCGACATATTCAAGGCAAAAGAGATACTGGACGGGCACATGTGCATCAGCGGCGATGTCCCTGCAGCCCTTCTTAGCCTGGGTACGCCGGAAGATGTTGAGGAATACTGCCGGAGACTGATTGACCAGGTAGGACGGGGCGGGGGCTTCATACTGACAACCGGATGTGAGTGCCCG
>JAFDJA010000292.1 GCA_019307745.1 Deltaproteobacteria bacterium
TATAGTCGAGGATGAAGCTGGCAGAGACTTTCCCCTATCAGATATCACTATAGTCGAACTTAAGAGTTGTTAACTGAGATATTAACTCCATGAGCCGTATCTACATAAAATTTGAACAAGTATCCAGATTCTTGCGATACATGGAAAAAAGAAAGTGGTACAAGGTATGCTCTTTCGTAAGTCTCATCCTCTTACTGACCTTAATTGTTGACATTAAAACATTTGGATACTCTCCCAAAATACTTGGATATACGTGGCTGATATCTAGTTATACTTTCTATCCTCTCATGCTGCTTTCCTTTATGATGCTTTTTGAGAATAAAGTAAGATTGATTATTGAGCCGCTTGTCATTACTGTTCTCTGGATATTTTCCATCTGGTTTATAGCTTCTTCATACTTTTATATTGAACAAGGCCGTAACTTACTATGGTATGAAATTGAGTTTTATTTTTTTGAATCCGGCTATAGAGATTACATGTTAGATCTGCTATTTTCCCAAAGGTTACTGATTTTTACTCTTTTATTTTTTGGGGGCTATTTGGGATTGCGTTTTTTATACAAGAACTATGTCAAACTAAGAGTCCTATTTTTTTGCACCATTCAGGTGATGGCAGCCGTCATGATCTTGGGGGTAGCCGAATCACAATCTACTATTTTCGGACATGGGATGCTTAGTTTTTACTATGAACCAGCTAGTTCGCCCTGGTCCATAGCACATAAGCCATACGCAGATGATGAGACTCGAGCATTTGATTTTGATGTGGCTGGGAAGATCAGGGAGACTGAAGAAAGTCCATTTTGGGCTGACGGTGCCGATGAAATTTTGGCTCCTCTCGCCGGCCATTATGAGGGGCGCGCTGTTATTGTCGTGATGCTGGAATCTCACAGGGCAAGCGATATCTCCGGCCTGGGAGAAGGAGCAGTTAATCATAAGAATCTGTCACCAACAATAACTAGATATATGAATGAAGGAATAACCTTTACCAATCATATACCAGCAGGTGAAGGTACTTGGGCGGCCAGATGGAGCCTAATGACGGGGTTAAGCAATCCTCCGGGTTATACTCAACCCATCCTCCGAAAGCCTGATGCAGGCAAGGTAGGGCGTATGCCGCAAATAAGGCAAAGCGGCTACGATTGTGTGGTATTATCGGCAGCTAACCCTCAATGGGATAACTGGGGTCAAACCATAGCAGAGGCAGGCTGTGAGTGGGGGCTTAATAGAAGCCTTATGACGGGAGCGGATGGCATTTATAAACGACACTTTGACTTTCGTGATGACCTGTTATTTCGAACGGCATTGAAAAAATATAAGGAGAGTGTTGACAATAACCGAGATTGTTTTTTCATTGTCCAGGCTCTAAGCAATCATGCACCATATGAATTTCCTTCTAATATAAATGGCAAGAAAATACCTCATAATCATGAAGGAGGAATGGTATTTGCCGATCATTCTCTTAGTATTTTGTTGGACGGCCTAAAGCAGTTACCTAAAGAGCAACAACCTGTTATCTTTATAACCTCTGATACTGCCAATAAAGAAGGATTAGTCACAGCAAAGGCACTTGGCAGTGGTACATTGGAGGGGTTGCGTATACCGGGACTTCTCCTACTGCCTGATCGGCAAATGGCTGGGGAAATATATGACGGACTATTCTGCCACTAGGATATTCTCGATCTTTTGTATCTGTTAATCTCTTCTGAATCTAAAACTCGCATGAGAAAATTCTTAAAACGTCATAGAATTATAGCACCGACTTCTAGAATGACCCTGCTTCTGACTAAATCAACTTATTTTTCCGTAAAGACAGGAGATGTTTTTGCTATAAAAGACAGGTGGAAATTGGAACCCGCGAAATCCTCAAAGGATTTGGCATTACTTCTAGATACCAAGAATAAAATGTTATCTCTGAACAAGAAACTCTGGAATTCTTCTGAGCAGTTGTAGCGTATTGGATGAGAAGAAAAAGGGGGAAGGGTAGCAAGTGACACTCATGGGTCGTGAAGGTACCTGGTGAGTTTTCTGCCTGTCATTGGTCTTATCCTGGCTGGGGGTCGCAGGCCATGGCAGATCGGTTCAACCGACAAAATAGGCAGTTGATCCCTTCAGTCTCTTTTTCCCTTTTCCCCCTGCCTGAACTCCTCCAGTTCAAACCTCAACCAGGCCACCTCTTGGGTTAACCGCTTATTTCGATCAAAAAGCTGGCTGATGGCAAGGGTAAAATGCAACACAATGGCCAGGAGAAAGAGAAAGGCTACCATGAACAGGGTTGTCAAATGGTGCAGCCGAAC
>JAFDJA010000293.1 GCA_019307745.1 Deltaproteobacteria bacterium
CAAGCAGAAGCCAAACCGGGCTGGTGAGACATATTTTGTGGCGCCCGAGCTCGTCAAAGGCACTCTCCGCAAGGGATTTGAAATGTATCGCGCGTTTGAGTCAGGACTCGCACGAGCCATCTTCATGATGCTTATAGTCACTGAAGTCCATCCCTTTGTCGACGGAAACGGGAGAGTAGCTCGAATCATGATGAATGCAGAACTAGCACATGTCAACCTCTGCCGTATTATAATTCCTACGGTGCTCCGAGATGACTATTTGCTTGCTCTTCGCGCTATGTCTAGATCCAGGCACTCTGCGCCACTTATTAATCTAATGGAATTTGCTCAACATTTCTCTTCCCAATTACCATTGTCATCATACGGGATCACCTCTAAGGTTCTTACCGACTGTAATGCATTTAAAGAGTCAGACGAGGCAAGGCTTCAACTCCCTAGTACACTATCTTCATAACAAAGGCCTAACCATACCAGTGAAAACAAAGGGGACTCAACATTCTACATTCTATAAAACTTCTTTGATTTGCTTCATTAATAAACGCTTTGCCACCCAAAAAGTGGTAAACTTTCCCCTGTGGAGGTCATTTGGGACTCTAATGCGGAAGCAAGAACGTCTATAACCCGATAATTAGTCAAAAAACGGACGACACAGGTGAAAAAAGAGCCCCAGATGAGCCCCAAATAGGAAACAGGGAATTAGTCGCAAAGACTAAACCCCTGTGATTGTTGATAAAATTATATGTTGATATGGTGTCGAAGGGGGGGGCTTGAATTTGGCGCCCTACTAATTACTGAAATGACGGTATAGCAGGCTTCTTCACTAATTTCAGCTACATATGTCCATTATTGCAAACCTTCAATAATCACAATACGTTCAATAATCACAACCAACCACAAAAAAATTACCCCAAAGTTACCCCAATTGTTCCACAATATTTACCTCGGAATATAAAATTGTACTGATTTTGAGACAATTGAGAGAACTGAATGTGTGCCGTTTCCGAGTTACGATTGGAGTTTCCAACGGATATACTGTTTAGGAAGCAGCAATTTATCTTAACCTTTAATCGAGGTTGCTATGATCTGATTAAATACGACCTTTTTAAGAGTACTCTTTAATTTGGCTGTATAGATTGGGGATACTTGCAGCAAGGAGCATCTTGGTCTCCTCTATCATCGCCGGGTCAATCGTATAAAATCCAGTGGTCATGTTCTCTGCTTCTGCCGTTATCCCTTCAATATCTGATCCTTTCTTAATAAGGTCCGCAATCAGGTTCCTAAGGCTAGTGAGGTATTCAAGGAGCCTGTTTATCTCATCTTTGCTACAGATCTCACCATGACCGGGAACAATAGTATCGACATCAAGGTCTTTCATCCATGTGAGGGTGCTTATCCATTGAGTAATGTTCCCCTGTCCCATAAACGGAGGCATTCCTGAGGTTAGGGTATCACCAGCAATCAAGACCTTTTCTTCTACAATATAAACACAAAGGCTTCCTTTTGTATGTCCGGGGATATGATAAAGCTCTAAAGTCAGGTTGCCCAGGTTGATAGTCAGTTTATCACTGAAAGTGATCTCCGGATGGACATGGGGTTCTGTAAGTATAAAGTTTGAATTTTTTTCTGTTATTCCCGGCAATTCTGTTGCCATGACTTCACGAAGGGTGCCGCCTTCTTCCAGCATCTCTTCAAATGCTTTCTCCTGCATGATGACTTTATCGCCCAGGCTATTTATGCCGGTAATGTGGTCGAAGTGGTGGTGGGTGGCAATTATATATTTAACTCCAATGGTAGATTGACCTTCAATAAATGATTTCCACTGCGAAACGTCCTCGGTCATGGTGGGAGTATCTACAAGTATCAGTCCCTCTCCGGTATTGATACATGTCACATTGGATGGGATGTATTCAACATTAGTGTAGATACCTTTTTTTATTTCTTGAATTGCCATGTCATCTCCTCCTGCTTATGATATTTTAGGGTCTATTCTCCACACAGGAAGGAAATAGTCAACTAAGGCTTAATAAGCATGGGCCTAAGCGTTCATTGATCCTGGTGCCTTGAGGGGCTATTTTAAACCAGGATCGACGAACTGGGGGACATTTATAGTTTGCCTAACGGATATTGATTACAAACTCAAATGGCAAGCCTGGGAACAAGAGCCCTGGTTACCACTAATAGCAGCTATACGTAACATATCCCGATTTTCCTAATTAATATAATATGTTACATGCTGTTATCTTGAAGCATTATCTTCCCTTTCGTCGGGCCAAAATCGTTGATTCAGAGGCGA
>JAFDJA010000294.1 GCA_019307745.1 Deltaproteobacteria bacterium
TTGTAAAGACCCTTTATCAGTGTTCCGGCGGTTATCCAAGGATGATCAATATCCTTGCTGATAATGCGCTGCTCCTTGGATATTCCAGGGAGGAAAAGAAACTTTCCCCGGCGATAATAAAAGAGTGTTATAAGGCTCAGCAGCTGGACAGTTCTGTGCTGAAAACATATAATCATACGGAGGAGAAAGAGGAGCACAAGAAAGAGACTGCTCCATATTGGAAATGGACCGTGTTTGCTTTCTTTGCCCTGTTTGTCTCCGGTATCGTTTTGGGAAGATATGGAAAATATATATCAGAAAAAATCAGACCCCCTGTGCAAGTGAAGAATCAGGCAGGGGAATTGGCCGTTTCAGATAAACAGGCCCCTTATCAAGATATGACACATCTTGAAATTCAACCGGAGGCTCCTGATTTTTCATCAAGCGGTCAAGACAGAGCAGAGCTGGATATGGCAGAAAATGCACCTCAGGCGGCCCCTGATACAAATATTGCTTCTCCTTTGTCTGCGGCTTCCAGGGTTAAATCCGCCAATAAACTGGTGAGCCGTGGAAACAATCAAACTATATTAAACCCTGAAGTAAATTTTAAAAATGAAAACAGTATTTCTTCAATAGGGAAAAAGGCAGAGTGGAAGGAGATTGTTACAGTAGGTGAAAATGAGACACTCACCCTCCTGGCCCTTAATGTTTATGGTCAGGCCAATGAGGAGATTCTAAGAAGTATACAGGAGCATAATCCTGAGATAAAAGATGTAAATTTTATTGATGTGGGCCAGCGGATCAGGTTCCCATGGCTTTCCTCTGCAGAGTTGGAACAGGTTTTCACGGTTCATATTGCCTCTTATCAGCCCTTTGAAAGGGCTCGTGCCATGTATGAGAACCTTATTCAGAAGGGCTATGAGGCCTACATCATATCTGTGTTTGATACGAGAAAGGGAAAGTTTTTCAGGGTGACCATGGGGAATTTTAAAAGTGGGCAGGAAGCCGGAGAATATGCATCCTGGATACTTGATAATAATATTTCGGGCTATGCAAATGCCGTTCCTCTGGAGATGAAATAATAGCCGGTTCACGCGGGACAAGTCGTCCCGCATGAAAGTCTGTGTGTGTCTGTGGCTGAATTATATGTTTTATCGAAGATCAAGCTTTAGCATGATGACTAATAAACGGGTAAAATAAAGGAGAAATATGGGAAGAATTTTTGATGCCCTTGAAAAGCGCAAAAAAGATACGGCCCTGGGAGGAGGGATGCTCTCCGCAAAAAGGACCGACGAGATAGAAAAGGATAAAAACCCCCCGGTCTTGTTGTCGCAGGACGGCTGTGACCCCAAACTGGTTACTCTCACTGCTCCTGATTCATTTGACGCGGAACTTTTTAAGGTCCTGAGGGCTCAGATTCTTTTCCCCCAGAGCGGCACGAGGAAAAAGTCTATAATGGTGACCAGCGCCTTCCCTGGCGAGGGAAAGACTTTTGTGGCCGCGAACCTGGGCGTAAGCATTGCCAGTGGTATAAACGAACATGTTTTGCTTGTGGATGGTGATTTTCGGCGCCCAAATCTCCACAAAATGCTCGGATACTCTAATACCGCGGGTCTCCACGAATATTTGACCGATAAAAAAGATTTGGCGGACTTGATAATCCGAACCAGGCTTGATAAGCTCTCCTTTCTGCCTGCCGGAAGCCCGTCTCACAATCCTTCAGAACTGCTGGCATCCAATGAGATGAAGGGGTTTCTGGAAGAGGTAAGAGACAGGTATGATGACCGCCTTATTATCATTGACGCAGCGCCTGTTCAGGCTACAGCTGAGGCCAGTGTGCTGTCCAATTATGTGGAAGGCGTCATTCTCGTGGTCAGGAGCCAGAAGGCTCCCAGAGAGATGGTATTAAGGACGGTGGAAGCTCTTGGCAGGAACAAGATCCTGGGTGTTATCTTTAACGGATATTCCAAAAGCCTGAAACAATACGGAAAGTACTATGGGAACTATTACAGATAGATGCTTAAGGCGTTAATCAAGTCGTTAGAAAATAAATCCTAGTCATAAAAGCTTTAGCTTGAAACACTAGAATCCTTTTAATGTGGGATCGAATAAGATCATGGAATTTGTATTTTTATTTAATCCATCGGCGCATAATAGGAACCCCGTGGGAGAGGACCCTTTTCCTCTGCTATAGTCGGCAGAGGAAAAATGTCTGTGTGTGTGTCGAAGATCAAGCTTCAGCATGATGTGTGTCCGTGGCTAAATTATGTTTTTTATTGCAGATCAAGTTTTAGCATGAAATCCTAGTTTA
>JAFDJA010000154.1 GCA_019307745.1 Deltaproteobacteria bacterium
AAGAGCCCATCTGGAGACAGATCCTGTTCAAAAATCTTGAGAGGATCGCCCACCACTGGTGCGACAGGATGATATTCATATCCCAACCGCTTATTGACTGGGCCCTTAGAGAGAGGATTGCCCCAAAAGACAAAACTATCAAAATCTACAGCGGTATTGATCTCGCCCAGTTTCAACCCGTACCTGAAGAAAAAAAAATACAAATTAAAGAAAAATGGGGGATCGGACAGGATGAAATTGTTATTGGCGTTGTATCCAAACTGTGGGAAGGCAAAGGCCATGCTATCCTTATCAAGGCATTTAAAGAAATAAGGCAGGAAGTACAAAATGCTAAACTTGTCATTGTTGGAGAGGGGTATCTTCAGAAAGATCTCCAGAACCTAACAAACAGCCTCGGGCTACAGGACCATGTGATCTTTACCGGCTTCCAGATGGATGTCTCCGAGATATCAGCAACATTTGACGTTGCAGTACTGCCATCCTTTTTTGAGGGTATGGGCAGGGTCCTGCTTGAGGCAATGGCCCTGGGAAAGCCAGTGGTAGCCAGCAATGTGGGAGGCATTCCAGACTTGGTAAAAGACGGGATCAATGGTCTCCTCACCACTCCAGGAGATGTGCAGGGCCTCGCATATGCTGTAAAAAAACTACTTGTGGACAAAGTTCTAGCTGCAAAATTGGCAAAAGAGGCAATAAAAATGACTACAGAACAGTTCAGTGCACAAATTATGGCGGATAGTATTAAAGAGGTATATATTGAATGTCTTAACATGAAAGGGATAATAAGTGACAGCTAAGATCATACGGCAGATAATTACAGGCATCGTTCTTGTGTTTCTGACACTTCCCATAATCAAGAGGTACTATTTCAATTTAGGTTTGAGATGGCAATATATCTTCCTATTTTCGCTAATCTCTGCATATTTCATCACACCATTCTGCCGTATGGTGGCCCTGAAACTGAACATCATGGACACACCAGACTGGCGCAAAATACACAAACAGTCCACCCCTCTTATGGGTGGCCTTGCTATCTATCTCGCATTTACAGCATCTCTCCTACTAAATAATGTATTTCTTCCTGGGATGAAGATTATTCTGTCAGGAGCAACCCTGCTCTTCTTTATAGGCCTGTTTGATGATGTTCATCCACTTCCTGCCCTGTTAAAAATTATTTTTCAGACATTGATCTCCCTCGTGATAATTATTGCCGGAGATATTCAGCTTACCTTTTTTCAAAATTTTATGCTGGCACATACTATCAATATATTTCTCACACTATTGTGGATCGTGGGATTAACAAATGCTATGAATTTCTTTGACGGAATGGATGGCCTGGCCACATCAATATCCATACTTACATCTGCTTTTCTTGGGATTATTGCATTCAATACTAATCAGCCCGCACTAGGTTGGTTCGCTGTAGCACTTATAGGATCATGCATAGGTTTTCTGCCTTACAATTTCAGACTTCATAAATCGGCCCTGCTTTTTCTTGGGGATGCGGGCAGTACCTTTCTGGGATTTACGCTTGCAGGTCTAGCAGTCCTTGGAGAATGGTCAAACACCAGTCATTATGTCTCTTTAACGGCGCCATTACTTATATTCGGCGTACTTATCTTTGATATGATATATGTCAATATATCACGGATAAAAATGGGGCTTGCAAAAAATTTCTTTGAACTGCTTACATGTGTTAATACAGACCATCTACATCACAGACTTTTTTCCATGGGATTTTCTGCAAAAGAGGTAGTGTTCACTATATCCACTCTATCAACATGCATGGGCGTAAGCGCCCTTATAATAATGAACCAGAGGTTTATCGAGGCCATTCTAGGTCTGTTTCAGGCTCTTCTGATCCTGGGGCTGATTGTTGTATTAATGATTAAAGGTGGAGGCAGGACTCCCAAAGAAGGCGACCGCAGGATTTTCTTTAGAAGAAAAACCAACCACGTCGAGTACCGTGAAAATCAGATAAAAAAAGAGCCGGTGAGAGTTGAAAATGAGAGTTCAGAATAAGGACTTATCTGGGATAAGATGAGAATCCCCATAAAGCATGCCTTCATGATGCATCACTCACAGGATAAGTATCCCGTCCAACCGCAAATATGAAACCTGACAACCTATATTCCGATTATAATAATGCCTGTTGCCTCGATTTCCAGAATAGAACCGATCCACCTCCTGTTTACTCTGACACCTCATCCGCTATAACCTGAAATACTTTTTCACTTTTTCCAGAGAGATCCTTACCTCCCGGCCAAGAAACCTTGATCTCACAATCTCTATCCTTTCATGTGACTGATGCAATCTCTTATTAGAGATTTCCCCCCGCAAGACCATACCCAGAATTAATTCAACACACTCTTCAATATATTTCTGATTTTCACAAACAAGAAAGATATCAGCACCTGCCTTAAGAGAGTCAGCCGCGCCCTGTGCGACTCCCCTCCCATTTGCTATGGCTCCCATTTCAAGATCATCACTTATTATCAGCCCATCATATCCCATTTTCTTCCTCAAGAGTTCGTTTAAAACAAATACAGAAAGTGTTGCAGAATGATCTGCATCAAATGCCGGATATATGGCATGAGATGTCATAATACCTGCAACATTGGCCTTTATGGCGGCAAAAAAGGGTGGCAGATTGATCATTTCAAGCGCTTCAAGATCTGTATTGATTATTGGAAGCTGAAAGTGAGGATCAATATTGGTCGACCCAAGTCCGGGAAAATGCTTTGCAACGGCCATTATCCCGTTTTCCTGTAATGTTCGTATTACTGTGCCCCCTAAAAGACAAACGGCCTCAGGATCATCGCTGAATGTCCTGCCCTTAAGGACTTTGTCAGGCTCACCTCTCCGAACATCCATCACAGGTGCAAAATCCATGTTTATACCAACAAGCTTCAGCTCATGAGCGGTAATTTGTCCAAATTCCCTGGCCTTATTAACGGGATCAGCAGCAGATCCAATAGCCTCATTACCTGGAAACTCAGTAAAAGGTTTTCGAAGCCTTGCCACCCTTCCCCCCTCCTGATCAACTGCCAGAAACATGGGCCTACCATGGTATTTCACTGCTACCTCCTGAATATTACGGCAGAGAGTCGCAACCTGAACAGGATCCTGCACATTCCTTGAAAAAAGAATCAAGCCTCCAGGACTGTAATCCCTGATAAGGTACTCAGTACCTGCATCCAGTTCAGGCCCAGGAAGCCCTGCCATAAAAAGCTGACCTATCATCTGATTAAGTTCTGAAAAATCAAGAGTTGTGCTCATTCATTTATCCCTCATCTTATTGTTGACTTAACTGCTAAAGATTTATAATCAGTTAAGGACAAATGCAATAAAATATATTCACAGGCTGTGATTTTTTTTTATATTATACATTCATGAACTCCAGACAGATCCCAACTGGGTAAACATTCAAGTGATTTGACAAGGACTGAAAATGAAGGCAATGATCCTGGCTGCAGGTTTTGGAACAAGACTTAGGCCATTAACAAGAAAAAAGCCAAAGGCTCTCATACCGGTTTTAAATACACCAATGATAGGCAGGAGCATTGACCTGCTGAAAGAACATGGTGCAACCCGAATTATTGTGAATGCCCATCACCATCACCGGCAGATAACAGATTACCTGGACAATGGCAGACCTTTTGGTCTTGTTATAGATGTCCGCGTGGAACCAGAGATCCTCGGCACAGGGGGAGGGATAAAAAACTGTACAGACTTCTGGGATAACAATCCATTCATTGTTATTAACAGCGACATCCTTACAGACATCGATCTGACCAGCGCATACATTTTCCACAAAAAAATGGGGAGCATTGCCACACTAATACTTCACGATTGCCATCCTTTCAATCAGGTCAAAATTAACAGAAGCCACTACATTACAGAGATATCTTCCCAAATCAGTCCCGGAAATCTTGCCTTCACAGGGATACATATAATTGATCCAGAGCTCTTGTCGCATATCCCAAAAGCATCCTTTTCAAATATCATTGATACCTATAGACAGCTTATCCAGTCTGGATACACTATCAGCGCTTACATCTCTAAAGGTCATTATTGGCGTGATATTGGAAATATAAAAAGTTATTGCAAAGCCCACCTAGAGATCCTACGAAGGGATAAGCGGGACTTTTCTACTGGCACAGGAATTGACATGGCCCCCTCAGCTAATCTCAAAAAATGGGCTGTTCTTGGTGAAAACGTATGTCTGGAAAAAGATGTAGAAATTACAAGGTCAATACTATGGGATAATGTCAGAATAAAAAAAGGTGTCAAGATAAAAGACAGTATTGTTACATGTTCCAGGGTAGTAGATCACGACCTTATAAAGGAGATATATTAAACTCTCCATAGATCTCCGCCTTTTCGGCCAGCAGACACAAATTATGACCGGCTAACTTTTCTATATATGCGGCTATATCTTCAATTGGATTGGTCCTAAAATCGAATTTGATGATATCCTATATTGGGATCAAGGGATTCATGCCTTTATTATTAAAAAAATCATTCAGTACAATATCATACCCTATATTTGAAATGTACAAGAGTTAATTAACATTAAATATCTTCAGGGACAGACCTATGACTGATATCAAACCTTTAAATATCAAAACAGGACACGATTCCCTGTTAAATGAATTTATAAAAGCATTCTTAAAAAGAAAGGGCCACCCTGTTAAAAGGATTAATATAGTGCCCATAGCCAATGACGGGTCCCTTAGACTGTTTAGTCGTATCACGGGGAACGAATCCTGCCCATCTTTTGTGATAATGGAAAATCCCCCGATTAATGAATACCTTAGAAATGAGAACTTGTCCTATCTGATGATTGGCAAACATCTCTTTCAGAAGGGGTTGCCAATACCAGAGATATATGATTTCGACCTTGCAAATGGCTGGTTTATCCTGGAAGACATGGGAGATACAAACCTTCAGGAGTATGCATTAAATCACCCGGATCGTCCGGCACTATATGAAAAAATACTGGAACTCCTTTTCCACCTTCAAACAAAGGGTAATGAGGATTTTGATGGGGCATGGTGCTATCAGACCCCTATATATGAGCGTTCCGTTATGCGGAAATTTGAATCAGACTATTTCAGAGATTCATTTCTCTGCAACTATATGGGCCTTAAAAAGGACTGGCCTGAGCTAGAAAATCCATTTAATTATCTGGCAGAAATGGGCTCCAAGGCAGATAAGAACTTTTTCCTTCACCGTGATTTTCAATCAAGGAATATAATGATTGAAGAAGATAAGATCGGAATAATTGACTGGCAGGGAGGACGGCATGGCCCCCTTGCCTACGATTTAGCCTCCCTTCTCATTGATCCATATACAAAACTGACTGAGGATGAAAAAGAAAAAATCTTTAAGACGTATCTAAAAATTCTGATAAATCATCATCCAAAATGGGTTGACCCATTTCAGAGATACTTTCCCTTTCTGGCAATCCAGAGAAATCTTCAAATCATAGGAGCTTTTTCTTATCTGACAAAAATTCAGGGAAAACTGTTTTTTGAAAAATATATTCCTCCTGCCCTGAAGTCCCTCTCCCTGTTGCTTAATGAACAGGCAGATCCCATGCTGAAACCTCTGAAAACATTGGTAAGAAATTTACATTAATATGCAACACACCTAAATCCCAGGATATTGGATGTCTTTCTTGACTCCATCTTCAATCGACTGGAAAGGCCCAGGATTTTATCAGACACCCAGTTTCTGCCTTTTACAATAAAAAAATCAAGGTTTGGTTCACCATTTAGGGAGGGTTCCGCGCGATCCAGGGTCCACTCAAACACATTCCCAAAAGTATCAGCAATCCCAAGACTGTTACTATATTTCTTATACTGATCAACAGGAGTTGTATCCCCAATATAGCTCTCTTCAATATTGCACGCATTCTTCCTGAACCTTTTGCCCCACGGATATTTATATCCCTTTTTTGTTCTGGAGGCTGCTTCCCATTCATCTTCACTGGGAAGACGCTTTCCTGTCCATGAGGCAAAGGCCATGGCATCCTTTAGGCTGACCTGGATCACAGGATGACTTCTCTTGTTATACAATGTACTCCCAGGCCCAAGCGGCTGATACCAGAATGCGCCCTCAACAATATTACTTTCAAGAGAGGAGTTCCAGTTAAACATCTCCATACCAGTCTCATCATTCATAATTTTCTGATAGCGTCCCTTATACACAACTCCATATCCGAGTATTTCAGCTGTAGTCTTATATCCTGTATTTTCAACAAAGACCTCAAAAAGCGCATTAGTAACAGGGAATTCTCCAAAATAAAAGGCCTCGATGGACACTTTCCTTTCAGGTCGATCTTCATTTACATGCTTCTTACTACCAATAGTATACTCCCCTTGGGGAATAAGAAGATACTGATTATAAAATCTATCCATAGATGAAAGGGCATCATTAAACTCTTCAGCCAAAACCCTTGCCTTATTTGTCTCATCCTCACCATAACCTGCATCCCCCATCTCCTCATCTCCTGAAAGTTCTACCAACTCATCTTCGAATTCTACCTCCTCTAACTCCCCATCATCTGGCTCATCAACAACCTCGAGCTCTTCCAACTCATCATCATCTTCCGGTTCCTCATCTTCTACCAGCTCTTCAACATCGACATCTTCCAATTCCTCATCATCTACCTGCTCATCATCATCGACATCTTCCAATTCCTCGTCATCGGCCAGCTCTTCAGCCTCAACATCTTCGCCAGCTCTTCAGCCTCAACATCTTCGAGCTCATCATCGGCCTGTTTATCATCATCGACATCTTCGAGCTCATCATCATATACCAGCTCTTCAGCCTCAACATCTTCCAGTTCCTCATCTTCTACCAGCTCTTCAGCCTCG
>JAFDJA010000155.1 GCA_019307745.1 Deltaproteobacteria bacterium
ATCAAGATTCTTGTATTTTTTTTTGTATGTTGAAAATTTTTTGTCTCTTGCGAAGCGGTTATAATCAGATATAAATATTTCGCTGGCTATATATTCAGCCCTACAGGCTTGATTTTTTTTGAGAAGATGATTACCTATTGAATGAAGAAGATGAGTTTTACCCAAACTTGAACTGCAGAAAATAAAAAGAGGATTATACTTATTTCCAGGCCTTTCAGACACCTCATAGGCTGAGGAAAAGGCAAACCTGTTACACTCCCCGGTAATAAAATTGTCAAAGGTAAAAGTCCTGTTTATACTGTTTTGCATATACAGATTAGGTTTTTTGCCCTGTTTAGCCTTTGATAAGCCCTGTTTTTTCTGATTTTTGGTATATATGAAAACAATATCAGGTGTTTCTTTTAAGATCTCCTTAAAAGAAATTTTTAAATCTTTAAGGTAATTATCCCGAAACCAATTGGCTATAAATTTGTTCGGAACCTCCACAACAGCCGAATGGCTGTCCAGACTTTTAAGGCTTGTTTGATGGAACCATGTGTCAAACTCCATCTTTGGAAGCCTGTTTTTGAGATTCCCTATAATTTGGTTCCATACTCCGATTTCTGTAGTCATAACAATAAATTAACGAATAGATGAAATATTAAATAAGCTTATTATTCTAGAAAACTTTTAGTGGAATATCAACCTATATTTTTTAAAAAGGAGCGGATAATGACATTCTCTATAGGGCTTGCGGGAAAGGGCGGTACAGGTAAGACAACAATAGCCGGCATGCTTGTGAAATACCTGGTTGATAAAGGTAGGGCTCCTGTCCTTGCAGTAGATGCGGATTCAAATTCAAATCTCAACGAGGTCCTTGGCCTTAAGGTTGAAGAGACGCTTGGGGATGCGAGGGAAGAGATGAAAAACGGAGTTGCATCCGGGATGACCAAAGACGTTTTTATGGAGATGAAGTTGAGTCAAGCGGTTGTTGAGACAGATGGATTTGATCTGATTGTTATGGGCAGACCGGAAGGAAGTGGATGCTACTGCGCTGCAAACACACTCCTTACACAATATCTTGATCGTCTTATTAAAAATTACACATATGTAGTTATTGATAACGAAGCAGGAATGGAACATATGAGCCGATTAACCACTAATAATATTGACCTGTTACTGATAGTATCGGACGCATCCCGCAGGAGTATCCTTTCTGCGAGCAGAGTATCTGAACTCGCAGACGATCTTGCCCTCAATATTGAAAGAAAGGTTTTTATAATTAATCAGGCAAAAGATGGGCAGGAGGCCTTCCTGAAAAAGACAGCAGAGGAATATAATCTTGAGCTGGCAGGAATTATCCATGAAGACAGTCTTTTAAGTGAGTTTGATCTCCAGGGAAGACCAACTATTGAACTTGGATTAGAGGACCAGGCCCTTTCCGAAGCGTATAAGTTTTTTGATAAAATTTTTGACCAGTAAAAGGACCGCATAGGGAAAACAAGGGGTATTGAGAAGAAGAAAGATTCCAAGAGATTAAGATATTATAATAATTGATTAACATTTCCTCTAACAAACTTAAATTAGCCCTGTTTATTACAATCTTCATATTTGACTCATATTTTTTACTCCGTTTTTAAAGTAATAAAATATCAATATGTTGTGTATTAAAATATTAAGACGCTATATCTGGGTTAGATTTGGTTTGTAAGCGGTTTATTTGACAGGGAAAAAGTGCTTGACAAGAATCCGATTGTAAATTATTGTGACGCCGTCTGGACCCTTTATAATTATATTATTATCCTGTTTTTACAGGGTTTTTTTTGCGTCCTCATGTTGCCCTACTTCACCGGCAGGCTCAAATTTTAATCCTTTAAAATTTCCGCCTTTTTAGTTTTATATCAAACTTCAATTTATGAATATTATTGTATTTTTATGATGTTTATATCCCATTAATATGGGCACAGAAACCGTATAAGTTATAATTAAACAATCGTTTTAACTGCTAACTAATATAAGGAGGTATTGAAATTGGCCTTTGAAATTTCAAAACAGCCCTATTCAGGACAGATAGGGGAAACCGTTTTAGGCACAGGTGCGAGTGCTGTTACAATGGGAGGGCAGGATTCATATCCTTTTCATGTGTTTGAAGGAAAGATGCCAAACGCTCCCAAAATAGCCATGGAAATATGGGACTATGACCCGTCTGAAGAATGGCCGGAAGCGGCAGTCGCTCCGTTTAAAGACGTTTTATCTTCGCCCGAGGCCTGGGCAAAGAAGTGTGTTGATGAGTATGGCGCAGACATTATCGTTCTTCAGCTGAAAAGTACAGATCCCAATGGTATGGACAGGGACCCGGATGAAGCAGCAGCATTAGCCAAAAAAGTATCTGATGCTGTTGATGTCCCCTTGGTCGTGTGGGGCACAGCAAACAACGCAAAAGATGAAGAGGTCCTGAAAAAGATCTCCGAGTTGTGTGAGGGAAAAAATGTGGCGCTGGGCCCTGTTGAAGAGGGTAATCACAAGGGTGTTGGTGCCAGTGCGTTAGGATATGGCAACACCATAGTCTCTTCATCTCCGATTGATGTTAACCTCGCGAAACAGCTTAACATACTGCTTAGCAACCTGGGCTTGGCAACCAGCAAGATTCTCATTGACCCCACAACAGGCGGTCTTGGTTATGGCCTGGAATATTCCTACTCTGTTATGGAGAGGATCCAGATGGCGGCCCTGACTCAGGAGGATGAGAAACTCCAGATGCCAATGATTAACAATATCGGGAATGAGATATGGAAGGCCAAAGAGGCCGGCCAGGGGGTTGACGTGGCGCCCACGCTGGGCGATCCGGAAAAAAGGGGTATCCTGATGGAGGCAACAGCAGCAGTATCATACTTGCTTGCAGGATCCAGCGTGCTGGTACTCAGGCACCCTGAGACAGTGCGTATGATAAGGCCTTTTATAGAGCTCCTGGCAAACGGCGGCAGTGCGGCAGATATTGCTGGAATTTCTAAAAATATAAAGGCACAGGATGTGGATCTTGTCTCCCTTTCTCCTGAAATGGATCTGAACTTTGGTGGTGTAGAGGCGGAGAAGAAAGAGAAGCCTAAAAAGGAGGCAGCACCCAAGAAGGAGCCTAAGAAAAAGGCGGCACCTAAGAAGGAGGACAAAAAGGCAGCACCCAAGAAAGAGGAGAAGAAAAAGGAGCCCAAAGCAGATAAGACAGAGGAAGAGGTAAAAGCCGCGGCAAAGGCAGACGCAAAGGTTAAGGCTGAAGCAGCAGCCAAGGCAGAAGCGGATGCAAAGGCCAAGGCAGAAGCAGACGCAAAGGCTAAGGCTGAAGCAGAGAAGAAGGCGGGAGCGGATGCAAAGGCAAAAGCGGATGCAGAAGAAGAAGAGCTCAGGCAGAAAAGGGCAGCAGAGAGAGAGAACCTTGATGCACAGAGGGCAAAAGGTGAAGCAAAGGATATAAAGATAACACCTTCAGCGGTACAAATGACAGAGCAGGAAAAGATTCTTGACCGGCTGAACAGAATTCACAGAAGGACACCTTTGAATTAAAGGATAAGAAATCCATTCATTTGGTTTTCTTTGGTTATTAATATAGAGTGTTTAGAATAAATAAAGACAAATACAACTAGGAGGAGGAACCTCTAATGTCAGAAGAAAAAAGTGTAAAAGGGCCCAAGCTGGCTGATCCGGTAAAGGCTTCTATAGATGTTGCAACCCAGGAGATGATCAGAAGATCTCATGACTTGGGTATAGAGACGGTTTTTGACAGGGCGGAAAACATGAAGCCCTGTAATATTGGTGTCCAGGGCACATGCTGTAAAAACTGTGCCATGGGTCCGTGCCGCCTTCCCCTGCCCAAGGCAGGGATTGAAGGAGAAGACACAAGAAAGGGTCTTTGCGGAGCCACAGCTAATACCATCGCGGCAAGAAACTTTGCCAGGATGGTAGCGGCAGGGGCAGCAGCGCACTCCGATCATGGCCGATGTGTTGCAGAGGTGTTCCTGTCTGCGGCAAGAAAAGAGACAGAGGCGTACAAGATCAAAGATGAGATAAAACTCCGTGCGGTCGCGCCTCACCTTGGTGTGGAGACTACAGTAGAAATAGATGGAGAGATCAAGGACAGGGAAATTGATGAGATTGCAGTTGAAGTAGCTGAAAAGGCCATTGCAGAATGGGGCAAGCCAGACGGAGAGCTTTTATATCTTAAGAGGGCGCCGGAACCCCTGTATGAGAAATGGAAAAAGAATGGCGTGCTCCCCAGAAATATTGACAGAGAGATCGTAGAAATCATGCACCGGACGCATATGGGCGTTGATCAGGATTATAAGAATATTATAAAGCAGTGCACAAGGGCATCTCTCGCGGACGGCTGGGGAGGCTCAATGCTGGCAACCGATCTTCAGGATATTCTCTTTGGCACTCCATCACCAATATCATCCGAGGCCAATCTGGGTGTTATGAAAAAGGACCATGTAAACATTATAGTACACGGCCATGAGCCGGTACTTTCAGAGATGATCGTAGCGGTTACCCAGAAGGCAGAGATCATTGAGTATGCAAAATCAAAAGGCGCGAAAGGTATTCAGCTGAGCGGTATCTGCTGTACAGCCAATGAGATCTTCCAGCGTCACGGCATCCCTCATGCGGGGACATTTCTCCAGCAGGAGCTGGCAATAATAACCGGCGCATGTGATGCAATGGTGGTAGATGTACAGTGCGTGTTCCAGAACCTGGCCAATGTTGCCAAGTGCTTTCATACCAAGATTGTCACAACTCACCCAATTGCAAAGATAGAACAGGACAATGTTCTTCACGTGGAGTTTGATGAGCACTATGCCCTGGAAGATGCGGAGAAGATTGTGAAGATGGCAATTGATAATTTCACGAACAGAGGAACGGATGTTATGATCCCTCAGCATAAGTCAGCATCTGTTGGCGGTTTTAGTGTTGAGTCTATCCTGTATCACCTTGGCGGTACGTTCCGGGGATCTTATTACACTCTTAATGACAACATAATTAATGGCCGTATTCGCGGGATTGCCGCACTTGCAGGCTGTAACAATGCAAGGACAAAGCACAATGATTCCCACATCACCCTGTGTAAAGAGCTTATCAAGAATGATGTTATCGTTCTGACAACAGGATGTAATGGTATTGCGTGTGCTATGGAGGGCCTGCTTACACCGGAAAGCGCGGCGGTACATTGCGGTCCTGGCCTTGCCGAGGTGTGTGAGACAGTTGGTATTCCTCCTGTGCTTCACATGGGTTCATGTGTTGATATAAGCAGGATACTTCTGGCCGCCACAGCGGTTGTAAATGCTGGTGGTCTTGGCAAGGACCTCTGTGATCTTCCTGCTGCTGCATGCGCACCAGAATGGATGAGTGAAAAGGCAATCAGTATTGGTCAGTATGTTGTAAGCTCAGGAATTTATACTGTGTTTGGAGTAACCCTCCCCACATCAGGCGCGCCAGTGTTCCATGATTACCTTTCAAAGGATATGGAAAAGATTTACGGTGGAAGGTGGGACATAGAGGCAGACCCTATAAAACAGGCAGAACTGATGATTGCTCATATCGATAAAAAGCGTAAAGAGCTCGGCATTGATAAGACCCGTGAAAGGGTACTTATGGATATGGCAGATCGTCAGGCCTTAGAGATGTAATATTAACATTAATAAATATCCTCAAAGAAGGAGGAAGAAGATATGTCAAAATTAGTAGCGTTTGCCGCCATACAGGGTGGTTACAAAGTTGTTTCACAGGTAGAAGGAGAATTGGAAAACGCGCTTCAGAGCTATGATGCCTCTACCAAGATAGGTTTTGGTAACACCGCATATTATCTGCCGGTTATTTACTCTCTGACAGGTATGAAGAGCGAAACACTGGAAGATTTGAAAAAACCTCTGGCGTTTGCCCGAGGCCTTCTGCCGCCCCATATTAAGGGTAAAAACCATCTGCCCTACCTGGGCCCTCTGCTGGACGCCGGGATGGCAGCCCTCTTTGCCTATGAAGTAAAAGAGGCCTTACGGATTCTCAGAGAGCCGGATTTCTATACCTTTACAGAAGATCCGGACATTGAGAATGGAAAACTTTGGGTTGGTCCCGCGGACGATATTATCCTGCGAAAGAGGGGCGTTGAGTTTGTTGACGGGTCAGCTCCTGGTTTTGCGGCAATGGTTGGAGCCGCACCAAATAAGGAGGTCGCAAAGATGCTGGTGGAAGATTACCAGAAAAAGAGTATCTATATCTTCTGCGCAGCAAACCATAATGGAAAGACTGTTTCACAGCAGTGTGTCGACGCGGGTATGCAGATTGGCTGGAATACACGAATCGTTCCCTTTGGCCCCGATATCTCTTCAGCCATATTTGCCCTGGGTTTTGCGAACAGGGCAGCAATGGCATTTGGCGGAGTCCAACCTGGAGATCATCAGAAGATCCTGTTGTACAATAAGGATAGAGTCTTTGCATTTGTAAACGCACTTGGTGATATAGGAACCGAGTGGGCATGCGCGGCAGCCGGCGCGGTTTCCTGGGGATTCCCCACCCTTGCCGATACAGATATTCCTGAGATTCTGCCCACAGGCATATGTACATATGAGCATGTGGTGGCAAATATACCCCATGATGAAATGGTACAAAGATCTATTGAAACCAGAGGTCTTAAGGTTTCGGTTACAGAGATCGATATCCCATGCGCCTTTGGACCTGCGTTTGAAGGGGAGCGCGTAAGGGGAGCTGACCTGGCATGCCAGAGGACGGAAAGGTGGAGGTCATTGGCCCGGATATCACGGATATTGAAGAGGGTGCGGCGTTTCCCCTTGGTATCTACGTACAGGTTGCCGGCCGTGAGTTCCAGACAGACTTTGAGCCTATCCTTGAAAGACAGATCCATCATCTTGTGAACTACATCTCCGGCATCATGCATATGGGGCAGAGGGACATTGCCTGGGTACGAATCAGCAAGGCTGCTGTGGACAAGGGCTTTACGGTAAAGGATATAGGTGTTGTTATCCATGCCAAGTTTCATCAGGACTTTACAAAGATAGCGGACAAGGTCCAGATCACACTCTATACCAAGAAAGAAGATGTTGAAAAGCTTACAAAGAGAGCCAAGGGTGAGTACAAGACAAGGGATGAACGTGTTGAGACCATGACAGATGAGGATGTTGAGACATACTATTCCTGTACCCTGTGCCAGTCTTTTGCCCCGTCCCACGTATGTTCAGTAAGCCCGGAAAGGACCGGACTCTGCGGAGCATATAACTGGATGGACTGCAAGGCTTCTTTTGAGATTAACCCCACCGGACCGAATCAGCCCATTGAAAAGGGCGAGTGTCTTGATCCGGAACTGGGCCAGTGGAAGGGGGTTAATGACTTTATTTATAAGGCATCCAGAGGAACAATAACACATTACAACTTTTATTCCTTGCTTCATGATCCCATGACCACATGCGGATGCTGTGAGTGTATTGCGGCGGTTCTACCATCCTGTAACGGCATTATGGCTGTCAACAGGGACTATACCGGCGAGACACCGTGCGGAATGAAATTCACCACCCTGGCAGGGGTCATGGGCGGAGGGCAGTCTTCTCCCGGATTTGTGGGTCATTCCAAATTTAACATCACTCAGGGCAAGTTCCTGAAGGGTGATGGAGGGCTCCTTCGCATGGTGTGGATGCCTAAGAGCCTCAAGGATGAGATCAAGGAAAGGATAGACAGGTGTGCGGCAAAGCTGGGAGTACCGGACCTGTTTGATAAGATCGCGGACGAGACTGTTGGTATCACAGAGGACGAGATCCTTCCTTTCCTCCAGGAAAAGGGACATCCTGCTCTGGATATGGATCCGATCGTTGGTTGATAAAACAGTAATTTTAAAAAAATATAGTTTGTAACATAAGGAGCATATTATGGGATTAACAGGAATTCAAATATTTAAGCTGCTGCCTAAAACGAACTGTAAGGAGTGTGGAGTCCCGACATGCCTTGCCTTTGCCATGAACCTGGCATCCGGCAAGGCAGAGCTGGACGCATGCCCTTATGTTTCTGATGAGGCTAGGGAGCAGTTATCAGCGGCTTCTGCGCCTCCGATCCGCCCGATTGATGTAGGCGCGGGCTCAAGGGCCTTTAAGACCGGCGGAGAAACTGTCATGTTCCGGCATGAAAAGACCTTTTATAACCCAACCGGTCTTGCTGCAGAGATCTCTTCTGACATGGCTTCAGCAGACATCGCAACAAAGCTCAAAGAGTGGAATGCGCTTCAGTATGAAAGGGTTGGTCTAAACCTGAGACCAGAGCTTGTTGCACTTAAGGATGCAGGTGATGCAGATGTATTTGCTTCTGCAGCAAAGCAGATTGCTGAAGAGAGCGAGTTTGGTCTTATTCTCATGAGCGATAGCGTTGACGCAATAAAGGCAGCAGTGGAAGTAAGCGCATTCAAGAAACCTATTATATATGCGGCAACAGCAGACACTGCGGATGATATGGGCAGCATAGCCAAGGATGCAGGGGTTCCACTGGTAATTAAAGCGGACAATATCGATGATCTTATCAGCCTGAGTGACAAGCTCACAAGTATGGGTTTGAAAGATCTGATTCTGGATTCAGGTACCAGGGAAATGAAGCAGCTTATGGAAGATCAGGTCGCGATCCGCAGGGCAGCGCTCAAGGATGGAAATCGTTCTTTGGGTTTTCCCACCATCACTTTTCCGTGTGAGATGGCTTCTAACTTGGAAGTAGAGACAATGATTGCAGCAATGCTCATCGGAAAGTATGCCGGAATTATTGTTCTTTCTGATTTTCAGGGAGAGAGTATCTTTCCGCTATTGCTGGAAAGGCTGAACATTTTTACTGATCCCCAACGTCCAATGACAGTTACTCAGGGTATCTATGAGATTGGGAACCCGGACGAGAACTCTCCAGTTCTTATCACTACAAATTTCTCTCTCACATATTTTATTGTAAGCGGAGAAATTGAGGCCAGCAGGGTGCCTAGCTATCTCCTGATCCTGGATACAGAGGGACTTTCTGTCATGACTGCATGGGCCGCTGGAAAGTTCGCCGGTGACCTGGTCGGATCATTTGTCAAGAAGAGCGGAATTGTAGACAAGATTAAACACAAGAAATTAGTTATCCCTGGCTACTCTGCCGGTATGAGCGGAGAGGTGGAAGAGGAGCTTCCTGGGTGGGAGATAATGATAGGCCCGAGGGATGCCTCGTTGCTTCCAAAATACCTCAAAGACAATTTTACTTAATATGTCAAAATATATCCGGGTCCATGAGACCTGGGATTTTAAATCTTAATTTGAAAGGGGAATATACCAATGTTACTGATTGGAGAAAACCTGAATGTCATTGACAGAGAGATTGGTAAGGCCTTTAAGGAAAAGGATCCCGGTCCAATAGCAGCAGAGGCCAAGCGTCAAGCTGAAAAAAAGATGGACTGGATCGATATCAACCTGGGCCCTGCAAGAAAGGGTGGACCTGAACTCATGGAGTTCGTAGTAAAGACAGTTCAGGAAGAGATAGGCGATGAGATCCCTCTGTGCCTGGATACTTCAAATATTGAGGCAATGGAGGCAGGCCTTGCCGTTCATAAGGGCAAGGCTATTATAAACTCTATCATGGCACGGCCAGAACGTTACGAGAAGATGCTTCCTCTGGCTGCGAAATACAATGCCCAGATGATCGCCCTGATGTGGGGACCGGATGGTCTTCCCAGAGACGAGAATGAGAGGGGTGCCCTTGCTGCTGAGCTGATCTTTGCGGCTAATGAAGCTGGGATTGTCAATGAAGACATCTTTGTGGACGGGATTGTCACCCCGGTTAATATTCAGCAGCCTCAGCTACTGAGCCAGCTCGCATTTATGGACATGCTTCAGGAGATGTTTCCCGGTGTGAAATCCACATGCGGTCTTTCCAATATCTCCAACGGGCCGCCAGTAAACTTGAGATCTATTCTGAACACTTCCTATATGGTTATGTTGGAGAGAAGCGGGATGTATTCATGTATTGCGGATGCCTATGATGATGCCCTTATCGCTGTTGCCAGGGATGAGAGGCCTGATATTGTGGAGATTATTCATAAGGTACAGGACGGCGAAGCGGTTGACATTGCGAGCCTCGATAAAGAGATTGCTGATTATGCTAAGACGGCCAGGGTAATCCTGGGTCATTCTCTATACTCTGACTCATGGCTTGAGCTGTAAGGTCCAGGAGAATCAAGCATATCTGGAGGGGCCTTTCCTGTTAAAATTCGGGAAGGGCCCTCTTTTCTTTTTATAGAGCCCGGTAAAATTTTGCAAAGAGTCCTTAACTGCCGCTGTTGATCTGCTCCTTTTTATTTTAGGATCATCTCCCAATTAGTTGATCGATGATCAGGGTTCAAGGGTTCAAGAATTCTTTCTGGAGAAAATAAGGACAGGGCAGATATTTATGCGGTCGAAGACAGAAGACCACGGGTTTACCCGTGGATGAATGAGCCCGGCGGTGGTATAATGTCGATATGGAATATATTAAAACAGCGCACGGTGTCTACTATCTTCA
>JAFDJA010000295.1 GCA_019307745.1 Deltaproteobacteria bacterium
GGTTCAGGCAGGACTTGGGACTGGAGCGAGGCTATTTTTGGAGGTTCTGGTCCATTTTCCTGCGATGGGCAGGGGAAAGCCCATCGAAAATGGGCAAACGGGTGTGCGGGAAAGCTTTTTAGGAACGACTCCCGCATAATTCAGGATAAAGGAAATTCTCTTTCTTTATCCCTTGACTACACAACCTGTTGAACCTAAGATATCACATTATAATAAATTTTTAAACAGGGGATTAATATGGCTTGGGACTGGGAAAAACTGCAGAAGCAAAAAAAACAGAAGCAGGGAGGACAACCTCCCGAGATGGGTGATTTGCTGGAAAAGCTCAAGGATTTGAAGGCGAACTTTCGGGGCCCCTTGATTGTTATTGTCATTGCCATCCTTGTTTTGCTGGGGATTACATGTGTCTATACCGTCGGAGTGAATGAGGTTGGTGTGGTCCAGAGGTTTGGTGAATTTGTAAGGACAAAGGTCGAGACAGAAGAATTTGGCTTTCGAACCCTTGAAGCTGGCATAAGGACCAGGTATGCGGCTGATTCTGCCTATCTTAATGAATCGCTGATGCTTACAGGAGATCTTAACGTTGCCGTGGTTCCGTGGGTGGTGCAGTACAACATAAAGGATGCTGGGGCCTATCTGTTTAAGGTCCGTAATGTGAATGCCACACTGCGGGATCTTGCTGAATCTACGATGCGACAGGTGATTGGTGACAGGAGTATTACAGAGGTGATTAACAAGCGTGAGGAGATCGCTAATCAGGCAAGGGAAACCCTGCAACAGGAGGTTGATAATGCAGAGACAGGCATTAATATTACTGCCCTTGAGATGCAGAAGACAAATGTGCCGGAGCCTGTGCAATCCTCTTTTAATCAGGTGAACCAGGCTGTTCAGGAGAAAGAGACCATGGTCTATGAGGCGCAGAAGGAAAAAAATAAGATTATTCCCCAGGCCCTGGGACAGGCATTCAAGACTATTAGTGAGGCTGAAGGATATGCCCTTGATCGAGTGAACAGGGCACAGGGTGACGCGGCAAGATTTAACGCCCTGTATGAGGAGTACAGTAAAGCAAAGGATATTACCAAGAGGAGGCTCTATCTTGAGACAATTCAGGAGGTGTTTCCTAATCTGGGGGAAAAATATATAGTAGATGATGAACTGAACAACCTTCTCCCCCTGCTTAATCTGGGGCAAAGGCAAGGAGGTGTAAAGTGATGAAAACAAATATATCTTCTATACTGATAATAATTATTCTTTTTGTTTTTTTAAGCTCGGTCTATGTGGTCGATGAAACTGAGCAGATTATTATTACACAGTTTGGCAAGGCAATTGGTGAGCCTACAACTGAACCGGGAATAGGGTTTAAGATACCGGTGATTCAAAAGATCAATCGTTTTCCCAAAAATCTTCTGGCATGGGATGGTGATCCTGATCAGGTAAATACCCTGGATAAGACCTATCTCTGGGTTGATACATTCGCGAGATGGAAAATAACTGATCCTTTGAAGTATTTTGAGACGGTACACTATGAACAAGAGGCACAGGCACGTTTGGATGGTATCCTGAATTCTTCAATTCGAAATGCCATTACATCAAACTATCTTATTGAGACAGTCAGAAACAGTAATCGAGAGCTGGATATCTCTGATCAGGCTGAAGACGCAACCTCTATGATGGGAGATGTGGAAATTGGAAGGGGGCAGATTGCAAAGGGGGTCATTGAAGAGGCCCAGCCCAAACTGGACAAATTTGGCATTGAACTGGTTGATTTAAAGATCAAGAGACTTAATTATGTGGAGGAAGTTCGGAGATCCGTATATGGAAGGATGATTGCTGAACGTAACCAGCAAGCTGAAAAGTACAGATCTGAGGGTCGGGGTGAGGCCCGTAAAATTGAAGGTGAGATGGAAAAAGAGATGAAGGAGATCACTTCCGAGGCATACCGCACGGCTGAAGAGATCAAGGGAAATGCGGATGCTCAGGCAACTCTGATCTATGCCCAGTCCTTTGGAAGAGGCCCTGAATTTTATTCTTTTTTAAACACCCTTGATATCTATAAGGATGTGATGGGCAAGGACAGCACCCTTGTGCTTTCAACAGATTCTGAGTTCCTTAAATACTTCAAGGGATATGATGTAGAGTAAATATCGGGAACTAATTATTATTAAAGACCAGAAACGGCCGGCCCTATATGGACCGGCCGTTTTTTTACATGCGCTTTTTACCACCCTTTAACTGTACACTTTACACTTTTAAAACAGTCGACTGAAGTAATTTATCAGTTGTGTGTAACTACAATGGACACAATAAAAGCATTCAACAAATTCAGTTTTCTATTTATTCCTTTTCCTTGCTTATCTAAATATTATGTACCCTTTCTTTTTAAGGACCCTATAATTATGCTTGTTTATTTGATCCTTGTTTAATTATTTCTTTGAATATCTGAATGTTTTGTCCCCTTTTTATGTACCCTATAATTGTTCTTTTCTCTTATCACAACTTTGGATGGGGTTGTGATCTCCAGAAGATATCTCAAATGGGCATGGCACTATAATCAAGTATGCTCGTCTA
>JAFDJA010000296.1 GCA_019307745.1 Deltaproteobacteria bacterium
GGACGGGCAGCGATGGAACGGCGATAACATGGGCTTGTTACGCAAGATGTGTAAAGACGTAATCAAGGATATGTATAAAGAAGCATCCGAAATGGAAAACGAGAAGGACCGGAAAGAGCTAATTCAATATGTCATGAGATGCGAGACGGTGAAAAAAGCACGAGATATGGCCGAGTTTGCCCAGAGTGAAGACGGGATTCCTGTTCTTCCAGAGCATTTGGATAAGAACATTTATCTTATTAACTGCCTGAACGGAACCGTTGACCTTAAAACCGGCGAATTAAGACCCCATAGGAGAGAGGATCTCATAACCAAGTTAGCACCGGCAAATTATAACCCAGATGCAGAATGCACCGCATGGCTGGATCATCTTAACAAGATTATGGCCGAGAATGAAGATTTAATTAAATTCCTTCAAAAGGCGTTTGGATATTCTTTAACCGGGGATGCTTCAGAAAGAAAAATATTCATTCAATACGGTTCGGGAGCTAACGGAAAGTCTGTAACAAATGACACAATAGCTTTAATTATGGGTGATTATGCCATGAGAACACCTACCACATCACTGCATGTAAAAAGAGGTGATGGAATACCAAATGATATTGCAAGGCTAAAAGGTGCCCTGTTTGTGTATGCCTCAGAAGCGGAACAGGGACAGCGGCTTGCAGAGGGCGCAATAAAGGACATGACCGGAGGAGAGAAAATCACAGCAAGATTTTTACATCAAGAGTATTTTGATTTCTACCCTGAATTTAAAATATGGCTCGGGACTAATCATAAACCTGAAATCCGTGGAACAGATCCCGCTATATGGGACAGAATTAGGCTCATACCGTTTACCGTTAGAATCCCTGAAAACGAACAAATACCAAAAACAGAAATACTCGAACTGTTCAAGGAAGAAATAGACGGCATATTCTCATGGCTCGTTAAGGGATGCCTGCTATGGCAAGAAGAAGGGTTGGGATTTCCAAAAGAAGTTAGTGCAGCAACAAATAAATACCGAAACGAGATGGATATTATAGGGAATTTTATCAATGATGAATGCGTGTTAGGCGAAAATCGGGCGGTGTCGGCAAAGGATCTCTATGCCACATATGAAAAATGGGGCGAAAATAACGGGGAGGATATAATTTCAAAAACGCTGTTTGGGAAAAAATTAAACGAAAGAGGGATCGATTCATACCAGGGAAGCAAAAATACCACCATGAGAGCCGGAATTGGACTCAAAACACTTAACAACGGTTAACTGTTTGAAAGAAACAGTTAACCCATTAAACTGGTAGTAATTACAATAGGATATGAGGTTTGAATAAAGAGAAGTTAAGTGTCTTAAACGATTTTTCACATAAATTGCCTTGTATACCCTTTCGTGAGAGCAAACCTGAAAAACACTTAACAACACTTAAACACTTAACCCAACACCTAACAAAAGGAGTTAAAATGACCAATAAAAGCAATAATACCGAGCCTGTAAGCCAAAATTCAATACAAGATGAGCCTTTAGAGACTGATACCGACAAAACACAACCGAAACTATCACCTATAGACGAAGGTATCCTTATGGTAGCCGAACGTAACCCAGACCTTAACAATCACCAGATAGGTAAGAAATGTAAGAGTCTGGGTATCATGAAGAACCCCAGCTCTGTTTACAAACGGTTGAAGAAAAGTACCTACCTCAGTGCACACATTGACGAAATTAAGAAAAATCATGCTGAATTTATGACCCGTGAGATTGTTCCTGAAGCCCTGAAGGTCCATAAGCGGGTGCTGAAGGATAGAACGGTCCCAGACAAACAAAAAACAAAATGGGTCGAAATGGCGGAAAAAGCCGAGTTTAAAACCGAAAGTCCACAAGTTCCACGTACGGTCAACATTGCGATTTATGAGAAGGTTCAACAGAATTTATTGAATGTTTGCAGAGAAAACGTAGGCATTACGGACGGTGAGGAAGATTAGCACGTTATAACGCTGTGAGGTAACGCAAGGTCAATGATTTTACCGAAGGACATAACAGAGCAGGCAATAACTTTAAGCGACGGGTATATGGATTTAAAAGGCTTGTCTGCTTACGCTGCTATGAGTGTCGGTTCATTGCGGGATTATATCCGGTCTGATGCCCTACCCTGCTTTAAGATCAAGGGCAAGCTCTTGATTAAGAGATCCGAGTTCGACCAATGGATTGAGAAGTATCGGATCCACCGGTCCCAGGATATTAACCGCCTTGTCGATCGTGTAATGAATGACCTATCAAAGGAATAGTTTGACACGGGAGCTACCTGGGCAAGAAACACACACAAAAACATGCTTCCTATGGGAAGGGGGGGGACTAGCACGCCGGCGGTCCGTATATGTATTTATCTTACCGGATGGAGTCCCCTTTGAAAACACGGACCCCTTAATTTTTTTTTAAAGGGTAAAATTCAGCTTTTTGACAGACCCCATTTTTTTAAACCTAAATTTTTTTAAGGAGGCAATATGACATTTTGGAGTATTGGAGATCGGAGGACACCAAGGCCCATACCAAAACCGACCACAGGTCTGGAATGGAAAATTTTACAGGCGAACGCTGACATGGTGGAGGATCTTGCCAAAAACCAGACAAAGCCCGACGCTCAGATTTTAAAAGAGTTGGATGCCAAGC
>JAFDJA010000297.1 GCA_019307745.1 Deltaproteobacteria bacterium
TGGTTCACATAGACAGCACAAACTGGATAAAATTGGCTTTCGAGAATTCAGACGCAACCGGTAAAAGCATTGTTTCAGTTGTTACAAAACAGGTTTCTGATGATGCAAACGGCCCCGTTCTGTCCACCGAGGATTCGATCTGGTTAAGAATTATCAGAAAAGGCAACACTTATGCTCTGCACTGGTCAAAAAACGGTAAAGTCTATAAAATGGCCAGGATATCTTCATTACCTGTTTCTCAGGCAGTGAAAATTGGGATGGAAGCTCAATGCCCCTCAGGGAATGGGGCCAAGCATGAATTCCTATATTTTTCGATTGAACAAAAAACAGTAAATAACTTAAGGACGGGCAAATAGATAATCCCTATCAATAATCAGACAGGAGCTAATAAATTGAAGGCTCCCAGGCACCAATAAAAAAAGAGCATGTCATGAAAATTGTTAACATTTCTCCAGAAAATGAATCCCTGTATTACTGTTGTCTCGAAGATTGGTCAGAAGAAATGAAGGAAGCAGGCGATCACAAGCAGCGTTGGTATAAATGCATGAAAAATAAGGGAGTAAGAGTAAAATTTGCTGTGGATGAGAATGATGTCATTGGAGGCATGATACAATATTTGCCGATAGAGTACTCTATGTGTGAAGGAAAGGATCTGTATCTAATTTTATGCATCTGGGTTCATGGCTATAAAGAAGGCAGGGGGAACTTTAGAAAAAAGGGCATGGGAAAGGCCTTATTAAAAGCTGCGGAGGAGGACTGCAAGGAGATTGGTACAAACGGACTGGTTGCATGGGGACTTGGCATCCCGGTCTGGATGAAGGCATCCTGGTATAAACGGCAGGGATATAAAGTGATAGATAGAAAAGGGATCATGAGATTGGTCTGGAAACCTTTCAATGAAACAGCAGTTAAACCCAGTTTCATAAAAACAAAGAAAAAGCCTGGAAAAGGAGAGGAAAAAGTAAATATATCAATGTTCAGAAATGGCTGGTGCCCGGCCATGAATATTACACATGAAAGGACACTGAGAGCAATAAAGGAATTTGAAGATAAGATTGAACTAAAGGAATATGATACACTTGACAGGGAGGTGATTGATGAATGGGGAATAAGCGATGGAATTTACATTGACGGCAAGGCGATTAGTACCGGTCCTCCCCTATCTTATGAAAAAATTAGAAAAAAGATAAAGAAACGCGTGGCTGCAAAAAAAATGTAGTCTGATCAGGCAAATGAAAGCTAATGTCTGATCTAATGAACAAAGATTTCCAGGTATATTTTCATCCGGGTCTGCCCGGGGTTTGTTCCACATTCCTTCAAGGAAAAATATTCCATTGTACATTGATCCTTTCGGCAAAAAAGTCTTATTTTAGGGATAATCAAGCTCAACAAATGTCAAAACAAAAAAACATATAATCCTATGAAAGCAACACCAGCTTGTATTATCGCGTGCATATTTGTACTGGTTTCCTGTACTTCAGGCAATAAACCCGAAGGAGAATTCAGACTTCTCCCCCAGCCGCAGCTATTTGAGATTACAGGTACCAGTGCCATTAAACACAGCGATATTGTACAGTATCATATCACTGGTAATATTGAGCTTCCTGTTAGGGGTGAGAAACTCAAAAACATCAGGGCATCAGACAATCCTCAGGATGCCCAGATCATATGCAGCATTGATGCATCTCTGGATACTAAAGAGGAAGGATATACTCTCGCTATCTCCAAGGACCAGATCAATATCATTGCCAGGGATAAAGCCGGATTACTGTATGCCTTCATGACACTTGAACAGTTAATGGAAGATTCGGAAGAGCAAAGTGTCCCTCTTCCCTTATGCAGCATCAAAGATTACCCTTTGCTATCGTACCGGGCCATACATATTGATGTCAAGCACCATAGAGAAACCATCGAATACTATTATCAGTTGATGGATAAACTGGCCGGGTATAAAGTGAATGCCATAATTGCTGAAATGGAAGATAAGCTCAAGTATGAACGCCAGCCTGCACTGGGATCGGCAGACGCCTTGAGCATAAAAGAAAAAAAAAAACTCAGTGAGTATGCTATGGAGCGTAATATTGAGATAAGTCCCCTGATACAGGGCCTGGGGCATGCATCCTTTATACTCAAACACGACATATATAAAGATATTCGGGATGATCCTCAGAGCGACTGGGCCTTTGATCCCCTCAATCCGAAGACATATGAGGTCCAATTTGATCTATACCGGGATGCATTGGATGCAACTCCGTACGGCAGGTA
>JAFDJA010000298.1 GCA_019307745.1 Deltaproteobacteria bacterium
TATTAACTTATAATCTTTGGTTCGTATAGAATAATTTTTTGAGAGCAGTTGAATTAGTTTGCTGTAAGTGCCTGTTATGTTTATGAATAGGCGCTTTATTTTTTTGAGCGGACATAGCTCAGCTGGTAGAGTACAAGCTTCCCAAGCTTGGTGTCGCGGGTTCGAACCCCGTTGTCCGCTCCATTTTTCATGTGTTAAAGACCCGATTCCCTTTTTAAGGTTGTTGATCACATATCAGAGCGTGATCAATATTCTTTAATTTGCGGACGTGGTGTTTGTTAGTATTGCCTGTTTTCTTTTTTTTTGCAATAGTACTGACAACGATACAGTCTGCAACTACCAAGCGGGTTTTTTCACCCGCTTTTTCTATTTTTGCGGATAACTTAAATGATGAAAAGAGACTCGACCTAGATTGATGTCATATGCTATAAAAAAATAAAAGTGATAACCATTTAAAAATACTATAATTATTTTAATTTGCAGACAAAAAGCCTTCTTTTTTCGGTATATATCTGAAAGAAAGCAGATAAGGTAAAAAGTAACATGGGTCTTATCATAAAACAGGTTACAGATTTGATTGAACCCATAATTGAAGATATTGGCTTTGAACTTGTAGATGTGGAATATCTAGCAAAATCTGGCAGATGGGTGCTTTGTGTATATATAGATAAAGAAAGCGGTGTAACTATTGATGATTGTGTGCAAGTGAGCAGGGAAATAGGGGATCTTATAGATATAAAAAGCATTATAGAGAATGAATACAGCCTTGAAGTATCATCTCCTGGCGTAAACAGGCCTCTTAAAAAGGAGGTTGATTTTCTTAAGGTGGTTGGAAAAAGGATAAAGGTGAAGATGGCAGTTCCTGTGGAGGGGAGTCGGAATTTTTCCGGGTATTTGAAAGGCCTTGAGGCTCAGGTAGTGCGTATCGAAGTGAATGGCAGGCTCCTAACATTGCCATTAGATGGGATTGAAAAAGCTAATTTGGTACATGAGTTTTGAGCATGATTGATATTAATGATTTAGGGGTAATTAAAAATGATTTCAGATTTAACTAAAATATTGGAACAAGTAAGCCGTGAAAAAGGGGTTGAAAGAGATGTGCTCATTGATGCCCTTGAGGAGGCAGTCCGTACCGCGGCCAGAAAAAAGCTGGGGAATAATTATGATCTGGAAATCAATTACAATGATGAGTTAGGCGAAATTGAGATCTTCGGATTCAAGGAGGTCGTTAAAGAAGTAAGCAACGAAAATCTCGAAATATCTTTGGAAGATTCACACGATATCGACCCGGACGCTGAAATAGGAGACAGTCTTGGCATAAAAATGGATACGGATGAGCTTGGCCGAATTGCAGCACAATCTGCAAAGCAGGTTATAATGCAGCGTTTGCGAGAGGCTGAACGAAATGTTGTTTTTGATGATTTTAAGGACAGAAAGGGAGAGATAATACACGGAATTGTTCAGAGGTTTGATAAAGGATCAATTATAGTCAACCTTGGACGTGCAGAGGCGGAACTCCCCTCTAAGGAGCAGATTCCAAAGGAGACCTACCGTCAGGGTGACCGTGTGAGGGCATATCTGTTTGATGTCAAACAATTCAGTCGAGGGCCCCAGGTAATATTGTCACGAACTCACCCTAATTTTCTTTCCGCTCTTTTCGAAAACGAAGTCCCTGAGATTTCAGAAGGCATTGTAAGGATTATTCAGGTTTCCAGAGAACCTGGGAGTAGGGCCAAAATTGCTGTTACCTCAAAGGATGCTGACGTGGACCCGGTTGGCGCCTGTGTTGGCATGAAGGGATCAAGGGTACAAGCTGTGGTTCAGGAACTGAGGGGGGAAAAAATAGATATTGTAACCTGGGATCCTGATCCTGCCAAATATATCTGTAATGCACTGGCACCGGCTGAGATAATCAGGGTTATTGTTGATGAGTCAAATCAGTCAATGGAGGTTGTAGTGGCTGATGATCAGCTATCCCTTGCCATAGGCAGGAAAGGGCAGAATGTCAGATTGGCTTCAAAAATTTCAGGGTGGAGGCTTGATGTGACAAGCGAGTCAGATTACAACAATGCCTTAAAAGGTATATACACTGAATTGCTCAGCCTTGACGGGGTTGGAGAGGCAACCGCTACAGGCCTTTTCCAGGCAGGATTCAGGTCTATTGCAGACATTGCTGACGCTGCTGTTGAAGAGTTGATCCAGATAAAGGGAATAAGCGAGGAAAAGGCTTCAATTCTTATTAAAAATTCCCTTAATTATTCT
>JAFDJA010000156.1 GCA_019307745.1 Deltaproteobacteria bacterium
GCCAGGATTCAGAATCCGACGGCGGTATTTGCAGACCCAAGCAACGTGGTATTGAAGATAGTAGACACCGTGCGCTGTTTTAATATATTCCATATCGACATTATACCACCGCCGAGCTCATTCATCCACGGGTAAACCCGTGGTCTTCTGTCTTCGACCGCATAAATAAGAAAGGGTGATACTAATAATGACAGCTCATTAATTTAAATCACTGTGTCTGCCTAAAATTAAAATCCCGGCACAGACAAAAAAATTCTTTGTGTCTGCGCCGGGATAATCTCTTTTCTTTTTTACTCAACTAAATTGAGTCCCAGGCATCCAGTATAAAGTCCATCAAGAATTCCAAATAATCACAACATATATTACCTTCTGTTAAAATGTTACTACTGTTTGGAAGCAGTATAAACACCAGGTCCACAGCATTCATATTCTACCCAGCCACTTATAGTGCCATCTTCCGATATATCACCCTTATATACTATCTGAGACTTATCAGCCACAAACTCCCATCTTATTATGTTACCCTTAACATATCCTTCCACTGGGACATCCTCCCCAAGGTTGCCATTGTATAAACCTGTGAGTTTGCCATTCTCGACCTCAAAGTAAAATGTGCATATTCCTCCTCCGCCATCTTCAAGCTTAACCTCCAGATCCCATAGTCCAGAAATTTGTTCGTCAGTCAAGACAGCATTGGTTGATGCAGCCTGAGCAACTGGGACGTTGCCGGCAAAGCAAATAGTAAAGATAACAAGAACTCCCAAAACAATAGCAATGGGCTGTTTTATAAACATAAATCCTCCTGTAGATTTATATCCCATGAATTATTCCTCCTTTTTCTATTAACCTTTCATAAATCCAGCTCATATGAACCGTAATAATTTTATTTGCAGTCAGATAAAGTGTTTTTCTTAATATTCCTCACAGTACAACCTTCTCAAGCTGCAAAAATATGATTTTATCAGTGAGCGAGCATATGGTAAATCTGTCCGTGTGTCAATATCTTTTGAAGGATCGAAGCATTGTCAAGCTTGAAAATCTGGAACCCAATATGGTATCGTAATAAAATATTAGTAAAATTATCACATCAATACAAGATAGTAATGGTCATATCTCAAATTTCATCCTTGATCAGGGATCAATTTTAGATCCTTTTGTTTAAATGAATAGTTGAAAAAATCATTGCAGAAACTGCCTAAAAACAATGTAAAATCTTGTAGTCTGAAAAACCGGTACTTGAAAAAAACAAATGAGAGAGGAAAAATCATATGGAATCAGACCTGTCCCCCGGAGAAACAAAAGTCAATTCTGTCACTATGTTAACTATTCTGTTATGTCTCATGATTATTGGCCTTGGAACTTCAGGCATGATCTATCTGCAAAACCTAAAAGAACCACCTCCCCAGGCAATAGGAGAGGAACAATCCCTTACCGTAAGAGTTATGGAGGCTGAATCCCGTAATATCCCCATTTTCATAACTGGCTATGGTGAAGCAAGGTCACTGAATTCAGTCTCAATTACGCCAGAGATCTCTGGAAGGGTCACTCAAGTCCATAAAGACCTTGAACTGGGAGAAATTATCAGACAGGGAGAAGTCCTGTTCAGAATTGATCCAGAGCTTTACGAAGCTGCAGTGCAGGAAAACAAGGCAACTGTCAAACAGAGAAAAAACAGCATCTCCATACTTGAAAAGCAGCTATCCGCTGACATGGCGAGACATAACAATATCAAACGTAACAGAAACCTTGCAAAAACCGAATATGACAGGTTAAAACGTCTGTTTGATAAAGACGGTGTTGGAAGCCAGTCAGGTGTGGACAAGGCAGAAAAGTCATATATTGCGGCATCAGATCAGTCAGACCAGATGGCCCTCGCAATTGAACTGTATCCCATCCGGATCGAAGGGGCCAGAAACAGTCTTATCTCAGCCCAGGCAAGGCTTGCGGTTGCAGAAAAAAACCTGAGAGAATGTACAGTAACCGCCCCGTTTACAGGACGTATCAAACAGGTTCAGATCGAAAAAGGGCAGCATGTCTCTCCAGGTCAAAGCGTCCTCATCCTAGCGGATGATTCGACCCTTGAAATACTTGTCCCCCTTGACAGCCGCGAAGTCCGGAAATGGCTGGAGTTCAATATTGACAGATCACACAGCAGCTCATTCTGGTTTGCTGACATCAAAGAAGCCCAGTGTGAGATAAGCTGGACAGAAGAAAACAACAAAAGGACGTGGGATGGGCGGCTTCACAGGGTTGTAGAATTTAATCCAATGACCCGGATGATTACTGTCGCAGTTCGTGTTGATGCTGCCTCAATAAAGTCAGACAGCTCAGGAGAGCTGCCCCTGATTGAAGGTATGTTCTGCTCTTTAAAGATCCCTGGTAAAACCCTCTCCAATGTCTTTCAATTACCAAGGCAGGCTGTAACATTTGAAAACGAGGTATATGTCGCATTACAAGGCCATCTCAAAACAGTGGCTGTTGAAGTAGCGTGGACAAATGAAGATTTCGTTTATATCAGCCAGGGCCTAAAAAAGGGAGATGTGGTGATAACCACGCGACTTGTCGCCCCTTTGGAGGGCATTCTTCTCAAGATAATCACTGACAATGGAGAAAAATAATAATGAGACAGGTACTGGCCGCATTTGCCCGTAACACAGTTTTTGCCAATATTGCCCTTTTCCTGATCTTTCTTGCAGGAGGAATCGCAGCAAACAATATGATCCGTGAATTTTTCCCTGAATTCTCACTTGGAATGATCACTATATCAGTCCCCTACCCTGGAGCTGATCCTGAAGAGGTGGAAGAGGGTATCTGCCGAAAGATCGAAGAGGCAGTAGATGGACTGGAAGGGATAAAACAGTACACCACAAAATCAAGCGAAAATATCGGAACCGCCCTTGTTGAAATAAAAGAGAATTATGATCTGGATGACGTCCTTGACAAGGTAAGGACCAAGGTTAATGCTATCTCCACATTTCCTGTGGATGCGGAAAGGCCTGTGATCTCGGAATTAACGATCAATGACCCGGTGCTCCTTCTAAGCCTCTCCGGCAGTATGTCTGAACGGGGCATCAAGGAATGGGCGGAAACTATAAAGGAGGAGATCAAGCTGCTGCCAGAGGTCTCAAAGGTGGAGATCTTTGGTTCCAGAGAATATGAAATAAGTATCGGAGTCTCAGAGGAACGGCTCAGAGAATATGGCCTGACACTTAATATGGTAGCAGATGCTGTGCGCCGCAGCAACCTGAACCTGGCAGGTGGAACTATTAGAACCAGCAGCGAAGAGATCCGTGTACGTACTATAGGTCGGAGATATACAGGTGCAGAGCTTGCCTCTATAATAGTATTGTCAGATCAGGCAGGTAGTATTATCACTCTTGACCGCATTGCCACTATCAATGACGGATTTTCAGATGATCCCATAACCGCCTTTGAAAATGGTGAGCCCTGCGTCATGCTCACTATTTATAAGACCCAGGAAGATGACTCCCTGATAATTTCAGATGCGATACATGAGTTTGTCAAAGACAAATCAGAAATACTCCCTGAGGGGGCAAACATCAAGATACTGTATGACATGACAGACATGCTCAGGGCCAGGATCAATCTCCTTATAAAAAATGGAATATTGGGGTTAATTATAGTATTTCTGCTGTTGTGGATATTTCTTAATGCCCGGCTATCGCTTTGGGCCGGTATGGGAATACCTATTTCCATTGCAGGGGCCCTCGTAATACTTTGGACCATTGGAGGGACCATCAACATGATATCCCTGTTCGGGTTGATCATGGTCCTGGGTATTGTTGTAGATGACGCAATTATCGTGGGGGAAGCCATATATGTTCACAGAAAACAGGGTAAAGCTCCCCTTCAAGCGGCTGTTGACGGCATCTATGAAGTGGGCCTGCCTGTCATAGCAGCGATTACCACCTCAATAGTGGCCTTCCTCCCGCTTTTGTATGTAGGTGGGATCATGGGTAAATTCATATCAATACTGCCGACAGTTGTCATATCATGCCTCATAATATCCCTTGTAGAATGCCTGTTTCTACTGCCTGCTCACTTGAGTCAACTGCCAGAGATAAATGGAGAAAGCAGCACAAAAAACCCTCTTATATGGCGAATTGAGACAATAAACCGGATTACCAGCTCAGCCATGGAATGGTTTGTGCGACATATCTATACCCCGTTTTTAAAACAAATCCTTTACTACCGTTATGTATTCCTATGCGCAGCTATAGCAATCTTTCTTTTGACTGTAGGGATGTTTAAAGGTGGTATACTGAAATTCGAGGTAATCCCTGATATCGATGGATTTATAATGACGGCGACTGTAGAATTTCCAGACGGCACACCACCGGACATCACACAAAAGGCTATTGATCAGATTAATGTGGCCCTCATGCGCCTTGAAAAACAAGCTAATACTATATCCGGCGATCCGCTTATTGAAAATCGAATTTCACTTGTCGGCCAGACACTTGAAGATATGCCACAATCCGGCCCCCACCTGGGATCAGTCCAAGCGATACTACTTGCTTCTGAAAAGCGAGGAATACACTCTAAGGACCTGATGATCCAATGGGAAAAGGAGATCGGACCCATCCCTGGTGCCAGATCCTTGACCTTCAGCGGCCTCAGTGCGGGACCTCCGGGAGCCCCAATAGAGGTATGGATACAAGGGCACAATATGCCCAATATCCTTACAACTGCCGATGACCTCATGGACAGACTCCGCAAATTTGACGGTGTATATCAGATAAGTTCAGATTTCTCACCAGGGAAAAACGAGATACAGCTGAAACTCAGACCAGAGGCTCAAACACTGGGATTTACAGTAGATGACCTAGCAAGACAAATCCGTTCAGGCTATTATGGAAATGAGGCTATTCGCCTCCAGCGCGGACGTGATGATATTCGTGTCAAAATCCGGTACACAGAGGATGAACGCGGCAGGCTGTCAGACCTGAAACAGGTCCGTATCCGGACAAAAGCAGGAGAGGAAATCCCCCTCCTGTCTGTGGCGGACCTGTCCTTTGAACCGGGCTACTCAACTATTACACGTACCGACGGGCTGAGATGCGTAACTGTCAATGCCGAGGTTGATACAAACATTGCTAGCACCAACGAAATACTGTCAGAACTCTCAAAAGAGTTTTTCCAGAGGTTAAAACATGAGCGCCCGGATATCCAGATTACGATTCAGGGAGAGCAGAAAAACATGAGGGAATCCTTCAGCACTCTGATGGTGGGATTCCCAATGGCCCTGATCGGTATCTTCATTATTATCGCGACCATCTTCCGATCCTATATACAGCCCTTTGTCATAATGTTCACGGTCCCGTTCGGAATTATTGGAGCTGTGCTGGGTCACCTGCTCATGGGGTATGACTTTTCAATGATGAGTATCTTTGGTATGGTTGCCCTTACCGGTGTTGTAGTCAACGATGCCATAGTTCTAATTGAACGAATCAATAAAAATTTGGCTGAGGGTATACCATTTATTGATGCTATTATTAAAGGAGGAGCAAGACGATTTCGCCCCATCATACTAACAACAGTAAGCACAATAGGGGGGCTGTCTCCCCTTATCATGGAGGCCGATCTTCAGGCAAAATTTCTTATCCCAATGGCCCTTTCAATCGCAGCTGGCGTGGCATTCGCAACATTACTGACCCTTGTATTAATACCGAGCCTGCTCATGATCTTAAACGATATAAGGCTCCTGGCGCATCGACTATTCCATGGAACCAGAACCAGACCTGTCAGGGAGGATCTAGAACCCTCCAGCAGACGTGATGGTGATCTTTTAATTTGAATAATTAAAAGGCCTCTCGCATGGGCTGCGAGAGGCCTTCCCTATCAAACAGTTAATCTTCTTCCGGAAAATCTTTTTGTTCTTCAGTCTTTCTACTCCCCCTTCGGATGTGGATTATTGCTCCACTGCTTCAACAACAGGCAGTTGACTCTCATCAAGGGGTGCTACAAGGATCTCAACCACACGATTTAATTGTCTGTTGTCTTTTGTTTCAACCACCTGTGGCCGATAATGCGCAACCCCTTGAGCAACGAGCCTGCCAGGCTCTATCTGATAGCCCCACTGAAGAATATGAACAATAGATGTAGAACGTGCCGTGGACAGCTCCCAGTTGGTAAGGTACTTCTCTTTGAGATAATCGCCTATTGGACGGTCATCACAATGTCCGACTATTCGAACCTCCTGCTCAGAAGCCTCTTTAAGTATTGGCCCTATACGGCTGAGAATTTCTCGCCCCTCTTTTGTCACCTCAGCTGATCCGGATTCAAAAAACACCTTGCCAATCAGGTCAACTTTCAAGGTGTCTTGCATCATACTGATCTGGACAGTCTTGTCTTCTATCTCCTCTTTAAGGCTATCGATCATTTTCTGCATAGTTGCTACAGTCTGCATCTGGGCCTGTGATTGAGCCTCCTTCTGAGCCGTAAGCTGAGAATTCTCTTTTTCAAGACTATCAGCTTTCATCTGAAGTTTTTGGGCATCATCTTCAAGCGCTAGTTTTTCTGAATCCAGGATATTGTACTGATTCTGCAGGGTCGTATACTCAGAAGTACTAACACCGCAACCCGATATCAAAAATGCCAACAAAAGAGTTAAAAAAAAGGGATAATGGGCATTATCCT
>JAFDJA010000157.1 GCA_019307745.1 Deltaproteobacteria bacterium
CCCTTCCCCTTTCCTGTCTAAGAATTTTGCAACAGGGCTGTCATCTGAAATGGGCTCCAGCAGTTCAATATGGGTTTCGCCCACAGAAAAAAATGCTGTTTTCACATTTTGAGATTCTACCATTTCTTCACCTTCACATTCAAGGCCAAGTATATCTTCATAAAATTTACGGGCCTCATCAATAGATCGCACAGCAATCCCAAGGTGATCTATCTTCTTAAGCATATCCTACCCCCTGTCCCTGTACTCGCCAAACACACCACGCAAGACATTACAAACTTCACCAAGGGTTGCATACTCCTTTACCGCATCCAAGATAAAAGGCATTAGATTTACGGTCTTCTTTGCAGCTCCCTCCAGTCTGACCAAGGAATTTCCGACCTTTTTATTATCTCTATTCCTTCTTACATATTCAGTCTTTCGGACCTGTGCCTGCTCTATGGAAGGATCAATCTTCAAGAGTGGAGGTCTTACGTTTTCCTCAATCTCGAACTCGTTTACTCCAACGATTACACGCTCCCCTTTTTCGACCTCTTTCTGATACTCATATGCGGAGTTTTCAATCTGACGCTGTATAAAACCTTCCTCAATGCATGAGACAACACCACCCGCATTTTCTACCTGTCCCATAAGGTCTAGAGCCTGCGTCTCTATACGGTCTGTCAATTCTTCAATTAAATAGGAACCAGCTAACGGATCAATAGTATTGGTTACACCAGATTCATGGGCAATAACCTGCTGTGTACGAAGGGCTGTCCTGACAGAATCTTCAGTGGGAAGCGTTAATGCCTCATCCCTGGAATTTGTGTGCAGGGACTGGGTCCCGCCAAGTACTGCAGCAAGGGCCTGAAGAGTTACTCTGACAATATTATTATCGACCTGTTGCGCGGTTAGAGTGTAACCTGCAGTCTGTGTATGAAAACGTAGCATCTGGCTGGCAGGTTTCTGAGCATTAAAACGTTCCTTCATGATCCTTGCCCACATCCTCCTTGCTGCCCTAAACTTGGCCACCTCCTCCAAAAGATCAGAAGATGCATTAAAAAAGAAGGCCAAACGTCTTGCAAATGTATCCACTTCAAGGCCAGCATCAAGTGCCGCCTGAACATATGTACAGGCATTTGCCAAAGTAAATGCTACTTCTTGTGTAGCAGTGGAGCCAGCTTCACGAATATGATACCCGGAAATGGATATTGTATTAAAAGACGGTGTGTTCTGGCTGCACCACTGAAAGATATCAGTAATCAACCGCAGGCTTGGCCTGGGTGGAAATATATAAGTACCTCTGGCCACATACTCTTTCAGCACATCGTTTTGAATCGTTCCCTTTATCCGGTCAAGTGCAATCCCCTGCTTTTCACCAAGTGCAACATACATGGCAAGAAGTATTGCGGCAGGTGAATTAATGGTCATTGATGTGGATACCTTATCCAGAGGGATCCCATCAAAAAGGAGCTCCATATCTGAAAGGGAATCAATTGCTACACCAACCTTCCCCACTTCCCCCATGCTCATTGAGTGATCCGAGTCATAGCCGATCTGGGTGGGCAGATCAAAGGCGATTGAAAGCCCTGTAGTGCCTTGATCCAGGAGATATCGATATCTTTTATTGGACTCCTCTGCAGTAGAAAACCCTGCATACTGGCGCATGGTCCAAAATCTACCACGGTACATGGTTGGCTGAACACCCCTTGTGAATGGATACTGCCCAGGGAATCCCTGATTATCAAGGTAATCCTCATCTATATCGGATGGCAGAGAAATCCTTGGCACCACATCACCACCATGATTGATAAATTGTGCCTTACGCTCAGGAAATCTGCTCACACTTTTCTGAAGCTCTTTTTCTTCCCATTCTTTTAGTCTAGGATGTTTTCCCATTTTACTGCCTTGTATTAAAGCTTAAACTTCATGATAATAAGTCTATCCGGCAACAGGGTATTGGTATTAAATATTTTTTACGTGATAGTCTTCGCATGCCCTGCTAAATGCCTCTACAATATCGCTGATCGATGCCCCTGGAGTAAACACATCCCTTACTCCGGCCTCTTTCAGAGCAAGTATATCCTCATCTGGAATAATTCCACCTCCCAGAACTTGAATATCATTCGCACCTGCATTTTTAAGCTCCCGTATCACGGCCGGAAAAAGCCGCATATGAGCACCTGAAAGAGAAGAAAGGCCTATAGCAGCGACATCCTCCTGTATAGCGGAGGATGCTATGTCTTCAGGAGTTTGACGGATGCCGGTGTAAACCACTTCAAAATTTTCATCTCTTAAAGCCCGTGCAATAATCTTTGCTCCCCTGTCATGTCCATCCAAACCAGGCTTTGCTATGAGCACCCTGTTTTTAACACCGCTGTTTGACATAAAAACCTCGTTCATAGTTATTATAAAACCCAAGGTTTGCGCTTACCACCTTTTTAGGCACTAACCGCAAAACCTGGATTCCAATAAAACTCCTTCTCTTCTCCTCTCCAATAATATAGGAGTAGAGAAGAAAGAAACACGATCTAATGTTCTTTGGCCCAGTTAAGGAGATGGTTTACCAGCTCCTTCCGCAGAGCAGCGATTCGTTCGTTCGGCCATTCCTGGAATCCACGGCCAACTTTCATACCCAGGTCACCCTGATCCACTTTCTCTTTGAGTATAGGCGAGGGACCATGGGAGTCTTCTATGTGTTCCAAGACATAGTTGTGAATGGCCAGGGTCAGGTCAAGGCCTGCCATGTCAGCGGTTTCCATGGGACCTAACACAGGCAATCTTAAGCCAAAGCTGTTCTTTACGGCCTCGTCCACCTCTGCAGCATCAGCGATTCCGTTTTCAACGATTGAGATAGCCTCACGCCATAGGGCGTGCTGGAGTCTGTTGGCCAAAAATCCTGGCACGTCCTTCTTTACCTTTACAGGTTTCTTTCCTACGTCCGCCATCAAGACCATGGTCTTCTCCATGGTCTCTTCATCAGTCTCATCGGCCTTGATGACCTCTACTAGGGGGATCAGATGGGGAGGATTCCAGAAATGGGTCCCCAGAATCCTTCTCTTGATCTTCGCATTCTGTGCTATCGCAGTAATGCTTATCACGGATGTATTCGTAGCCAGGATCACATCCTCAGAGCACATGGAGTCCAATCGCTGAAAAAAATCCTGCTTCAGTTCCAGGTTCTCACCAATGGCTTCCTCAACAAAGTCTGCATTGGATACGGCCGCTTCAAAATCATCAGTGGTTTGTACCCTTTCGATGGTCGGCTCGATATCCTCCTTGCTGATGACCCCGGAATCGGCCATAGTGGTCATGTTGGCCCTGATCGTATCGATGACATCAGGCAGGACCTCTGCACGACGCGCCCATAAGGTCACGTTGTAGCCTTTTGTCGCAAAGATCTGGGCCAATCCGGGCCCCATCATGCCTGCCCCGAGTACAGTGATATTCTTGATATCTTTGATGATGTCGTTGCTCATTATTACCCTCCTTTATTACCAGGCTGATGTTCCACCGTCTATGGAAAGAATATGTCCCGTAACCATGGAACTTGCCGGCGTGCTCAAGTACAGAACGGCTCCAACCAGGTCCTCCGGCTCTGCTGGGCGGCCGATGGGGATCCTCTGCATGAAGACCTTGTACATCTCTTCATCGCTTAGTATAGGCTCAGTCAGCGGGGTCCAGAAAATGCACGGGGCGATAGAGTTCACCCGAATATTGTGCTTGGCCCACTCTACTGCCAGCTGTTTGGTCAAAAGATGTACTGCACCCTTGCTCGTGCCGTAGGCCGAGTATCCTGCCGGATGTCCCTGAAAACCCCTGATAGATCCCACTGTAATTATGTTTCCGCCGTTTCCGGCCTTGATCATCTCTTTTGCCGCTACCTGACAGCACATCAAGGTTCCGTCCACATTGGCCTTCATAACCTTTTGGAAATCTTCAATAGACATCTCTTCCGCAGGGCTCCTGAGGGCGATTCCTGCCGCCGTAACCATGATGTCAATCTTTCCAAACTCATCAATGGTCTTTTTCATCATGTTGTTCACACTCTCCTGCTCCATTACATCACAGGATACAGGAAGTGCTTTCCTGCCGAGTTTCTCTACTTCCGCTGCCGTTTCTTCAAGGGTGGACAGGGTCCTGCTCGTGACTACTACATCTGCGCCGTAAAGGGCCAGACCAATAGAGATCGCCTTCCCTGCTCCGCCCGATCCGCCGGTAACGACAGCCACTTTTCCCGTAAGATTGAACATGTTCTTGAGATCATCTTGACTCATCGTGGCTCGCATTTTTTCCTCCCGGTTGTTTGTATGGATGCCGATAAGGTCGGCATCCAGTGATATCTATTAGTGTCTTATCCATTGACGGATTATTGGATCCTAATTATTTCTAGTATTTAACCTTATCAATACCCTTCAGTCCAAGTATCTCCCGGGCTTCATCAGGGGTAGCTGGTTCATGGCCCATCTCACGAATGATTCGGATCGCTTTTTCCACCTGCTCAGCACTGCTCTTGGCCAGTACTCCCTTTTCAAGGTATAGATTATCCTCAAGACCGACTCTCCAGTTACCGCCTTCCAGCACACTAGTCATACCCATTGTGAACTGGAATCTTCCTGCAGCACATACGGAAAATACGTAATTGTCTTTTCCGATCAGCCTATTGGCTTCTTTTAGCATATACAGAAGGTTATCACCGGTTGCGGGAATGCCACCCAGGATCCCCAGGACAAACTGCAGGTATATTGGAGTCTTGAGGTAACCCTCATTAATAAGATGGGCCGCGTTGTTAATCTGACCGACATCATAAACCTCGATCTCAGGTTTGGTGTTTGTCCTGTTCATGGTTTCAAGGTATACATGAAGGGACTGGAAATGGTTTGAGAATATAAAAGATTCAGTACCCTCAAGATAGGCTCTTTCCCAGTCAAATTTAAACTCTTTGATCTTTTCTGCGATAGGATAGAGCGCAAAGTTGAGGGAGCCTGCATTAAAAGTTGACATTTCAGGCTCTAGCGCGCTAACAACCGCGAGCCGTTCTTCAGGCGTCATGGCGCCGCTTCCACCGGTTGTCGGTGTAATTACTACATTACATTTTGATTTAATGCCGCTCAGAATCTCCTTGAAGATCACGCCGTCAGATGAGGGTGTACCGTTTTCTGGATCCCTTGCGTGAACGTGAACAGCTGATGCTCCTGCCTCATAAGATCTTATTCCCTCATCAATGAGATGATCGGGCCTGAACGGGAGATACTCGGACATACTCGGAGTGTGAATAGCTCCGGTCAGAGCCGCGGTAATAATTATTTTTGACATCTCCATCCCTCCTTATATTGTCTATAACATGACGGATTATCCTGCATCATGTGACTTTGAATGATAGTGCCACCGGGGCCTGTACCACTGTGGCCGACAAAATCTCTGAAGTTCGAGTTATAGGGCCTCGAAGCTCCTAAAGACCCGGGGGCATTTATGTATAAACTGATGATCCGGCCTGTAACCTGATTCAGGTAGACATCAAATCCTTGGCTGGACTAATCAGGATAGTTGCAGATCACCAGCATGCTTGCGGGCATGTTTGTGTGATTAACAATATACCTTGCCTCATTTTCAGGGATATAAACAGAATCATGCTTTTCAATGATGATCTCTTCGGTCTCAGTCTTTACAGTAACCGCACCCTCAGTAACAAAGTAGATCTTCTCTGCCGGAGAGGCTGCCATCTCAGCACCGCCGCTGGGCAGAAAATGGGAGAATCCCATCCAGAAGTTCTTTGAACCTGTTTCCTCTTTACCGTGCAGCTTCAAAGCTACCATACCGAAATGTCCTGCTGCCTCATAGGGTTTTACATCTGTTAATGCGACTTTTTTCATGACAAAATCCTCCTTTGAATTAAAAATTATCCTTCAATATTATAAATCTATGAACTGCTTCATAAAACAATATATAATTATATTACTCACCACTAAAGACATGGAATATTGCTTTTCAACGTACGACTTAGTGATCTCCATAGTGAATTAATCCCAGTAATCCAAAAGTATTACTGGGTCCCGTACTTATAAACCCTGTCAGGCACCTTGTTCATCTCATCCTCATCTATTTCAGCAACAAGACGGACAATAGAACCATCACCCATATACCACCTAATTGGGAAAGCCATGAGTTTTACCCTTTTACCAACAACCTTGGCAATATCACCACCCACGTTTTCATATCCGACGATACCGTTAGACATCAGAAGGTTATGGCATGGTTCCCATTCAGGAAATGCCTCCTGGACAGAGATGCCATTGGTCTTTTCAAACTCAGCCATCTTATCAGGACGAAGCGGACCTGGACCATGGGGACCAATTGCGGTATGAAGGGGATGGTCGAGTGCCTGCTGGTCAACACCCACACACTTTACGCCTTTTGCCACCAGCCATTCGCCTGCATCTTTACCAAGGCCTGGAGAGTCAAGAAAGTACTTCTGGCTGTCACCCCAGTATTTGTTCCATCCGGTGTGCACGATGACAATGTCACCCGGTTCGATTTTTGGTGTGGCTTTTTCAAGATCTTCCCCGGTTATGAGCTCCCATTTATTCTTTGGAATATCCACAATAACACCTGTACCGTAATATTTCTCCAAAGGAATCTCATGGGTATACTCAGTCCCCTCCACAACGTGA
>JAFDJA010000299.1 GCA_019307745.1 Deltaproteobacteria bacterium
TCCCACCTTAATTATATCGTTTTCAATTGACGGAATATTAAGGGGATATATATCTACCTCATTCATGGCCTCTGGTAGGGTTTCTCTGATCAGAGAGCCTGTGACATCCTCAAGCACCTGCGGCCCATAATGACGCTCCAGTATCTTCCTGGGCACCTTGCCGGACCTGAACCCGGGGATCTTTGCCCTTTTATTTATATCCCTATAAGCCATATCGACCTTTTCATCCACCTCAGCCGCGTTTATTTCTATTACCACTCTCTTTTTTATTGAACTTACATCTTCCAATACTGTTTTCATATCTGCACTCGCATTTTAAATAGTTTCTGTTTCTGTACCTGAAATAGCCTGTCCCTGTATTTATTGTCTCTATCTCATTTTCAAACTAACATGATAAATGATTATTTAAAAAGCTAATAATATTTCTTTCATATTTCAAGGGGTAATAGACAAATAATCAAAATTCAGGTGGTCTTTAACGGTAATTCGTCCATACCACTGCCTGAAGAGGAGATTTTCCTTTCAGAATATAATTCCCGGGTCTAATAGATAATGAAAGACTCAAAAGAATAATCTAACCTGGCAGGGCCAGGTCAATTGATTTTAGGTTCAACAGTGGGTAAATCCTTTTTAGGGATAGAGACGGTAAAAGTCATAAAATTCTCTCCTTGAGAAAATGAGAGAAGCCCATCCATATTTTTCAATAACCTGTATGAATTGGCAAGGTCAATCCCATGCTCACTGCTGCCGAAAGGCATAAAAAATGATTCCGGATCTCTGGATATTGTCATTCGGCACTGGTTTTTAAACTCCACATGGACTGTCCTGTCACTTTCATAGGTCCGAATGTCAATCTGGCCGCATTTTTCCAATTCACTGGCTGCGTTCTTTATAAGATCAATAAATATTTGGACCAAAATTTCCCTATCCGCATAAACAGAAGATATTCCGGAATCCATGTTCAAAGAGAACTCCAAGGTCTTCTCATTCATGTCTGAATCAAATCTATCAACACATTCCCTCACTATACTGTTAACCAAACATTCCTGATATTCCAATTCTATTGGCTTGAGATACTCTGCCAGGCGTTTGAGCATCTTTTCCAGACGTTGAGACTCACTCAGTATTATGTCCCCTTCCGGTAGGTCGTGGAACCTCTTTCTGAGCCTCCTGGCAAAACCGCCGATTGCCATAAGCGGATTACGGATCTCATGGGCTACTTCCGCGGAAATGGACCCAAGGATCTTCATTTTCTCCTCCTGGACAACTGACCTTTCAAAAAAAACACGGTCCGTGATGTCAATAATCATCCCTTGAAGAGTACTATTCTCATCCTCTCTGCCGGTATCTTTAAGGATAATGGCCCCGATCATTGTATAGATTATGTGACCGTCTTTGTGCATAAAACGACAATCAGCAGAAAAGCGCGAATCTCCAGAATGAAAAGCGGACTCAAACAGCCCTTTTATACGCTGGTGATCATCAGGATGTATCCGTTTAACAAACCAGCCAGGATCACTCAGGGCATCATCCTGAGTATAACCGAGCATAGTGTCGCATGCCCTGTTTATAAACTCCAGTCGAAAATCACTATGGATTAAAAACACAATGGAAGGGATATTCTGGACAAGATTAAAATATCTTTGTTCAACGAGCCGGATCTGTTCCTTGAGTTCCTGGCGTTCCTGGAACCTCTTCAGACAAAGCTGCACTTCATTCAGGCCAAACGGCTTCTGCATATAATCATATGCGCCTATCTTTATAGCCTGGATAGCGTTATCAAAAGTCCCGTATCCGGTGATAAAGATTACTTCATCAACGGCCTTCTGGCTTTTCAATTTCGCGGCCAGATCCAATCCGCTCAGTTCAGGCATATTAATATCCACAAATGCGAGGCAATAATGTTCATCCTTTACGAGTTCAAGGGCCTCCTTTGGGTGAGAGCAAACAACAGGGGCATACCCTTCCTGATGAAGAAAACTCGACATCACCCGGCCAACAGCAGGATCATCGTCAACAACCAGAACTTTTACAGCATCCATGTGCTTATCAATGGTCATAACAATCTCCAACTAATGGGGAAAAACTGAAAAAAAAAGAAAACACATATCAGTTCAGATATTTTATCCTTTGAAGTCCCGAATTCAACCTCGAAGTGCAACGAAAGAGGAAGCAACTTCAATGGGTGTTTTAAAGCCCAGGCATTTTCTTGGGCGATTATTGATTAACGATTCAATCCGATCTATC
>JAFDJA010000300.1 GCA_019307745.1 Deltaproteobacteria bacterium
GGGAATTATAAAACCCTGATCGAGAACATCAGCACCAGATTCCATATTGTTGATTCTGAATATAACATAATCATGCTGAACTCGGCTCAGGCAGGAAAATACAACATGCCCCAGACCGAATGTATCGGGGAAAAATGTTACCAGATCTTTGAAAATAGGGACTCATTATGTACACATTGTCCAGGAACAAAGGCTTTGGCTGCAGGTGAAGCTGTGTCCACTGAAATCAAAAATACAAGGTCTGACGGCTCCACATATTATGAAAAACACATTTGCTTTCCTACTTTCAAACAGGACGGTAAAATTTCAGGATTCATAAAAATCACGGAAGATATCACAGAGGTGAAACACGCTTTCGATGCCCTTCAAGAAAACGAGAAGCGTGTCCGGCGTTTGATAGACCATTCCACTGATACACTTTTTGTTAATGAGCTGGATGGAAAGATTATCGATGTAAACCAGCATGCCTGCGACTGTCTGCAATATACACGGGAAGAACTCCTGAATATGAATATCCAAGATATTGACCCGGTCTCTCCTGTAAAACTTGAGAAAAGTTTCAAACAGATGATCCCTGGAGTTCCCCTGACCTTTGAAGGTGTCCATAAGCGAAAAGACAACACAACATTTCCGGTTGAGGTAAGGCTCAGCCTTTTTGCATCAGAAGGACACAAACTCATGCTTGGTCTTTCCCGTGACATTTCAGAGGCTAAGCGACTTCAGGCACAGCTTCAGCGATCACAAAAAATGGAGGCAATTGGCACCCTTGCCGGAGGCATTGCTCACGATTTTAATAACATTCTCTCTGCTATTATGGGTTATTCAGAGATTGCCCTCATTCAAATTGAAAAAGGAAAGGATGCAAATAAATCCCTTAAAAAAATACTGAGTGCCAGTGAAAGGGCGAAAAACCTTGTATCACAAATCCTCACCTTCAGCAGGCCCAGGGAACTGGGGAAAAAACCTGTTGATATTATCCCTGTTGTTAAAGAAACTCTCAAACTCCTGAGAGCATCTCTTCCGGCAACAATTGACATAAGGCAAAACATAGAATGCGATTATATAATACTGGAGGCAGATCCTACTAAAATACATCAGATAATAATGAACCTGTGCACCAATGCCCATCATGCGATGAGAGATAAGGGAGGCGTACTGGAAGTAACCCTGATTCCAGTGTATCTTGATATTGATATGGCGGCAGCTTACAACAATCTGGAGTCTGGCCCATACATAAAGCTGTCGGTAAAAGATACCGGAAGAGGTATGGAACATGCAATCATGGAAAGAATATTTGAGCCGTATTTCACCACCAAGGACCCGGGGGAAGGAACAGGGCTAGGGCTGGCAGTTGTTCATGGTATCGTAAAAAGCTATGAGGGTACAATTATTGCTGAGAGCGAACCAGGCAAAAGCACAACCTTCCACATCTTCCTTCCACAGGCAAAGCCGGAAGTTGTAACAGAAGCAATGAACAAACCAGACAGTCTTCCGACTGGTCATGAACACATATTATATGTGGATGATGAATATGCACTTACAGATATCGGAGAAAAAATGCTCAGGCATCTGGGATATAAAATTACTACAATGACGAGCAGTGTGGAAGCTCTTGAACTGTTCCGTGCCCTGCCGCAAAAATTCAATCTCATTATTTCCGACATGACAATGCCTGATATGACCGGGCTGGTACTTGCCGGAAAACTTTTACAGATAAGACCGGATATTCCAATCATACTCTGTACCGGATTTAGTGAAAATCTCTCCGATGATGTTGTTAAAAAATCAGGAATAAGAAAGGTGATCATGAAACCTATTATCATGCACAACCTCGCTGAAACCATTAGAAAAATACTTGATGAAAAATGATATCAAAATCATAGACAAATTGTCCCGGCATAAAAGGCTGTCACCGCCAAATCATGACATAACTACATTTCCACAAAAAGAATAGAAACAGCCTGTTCACACAGGGATCAATTTTGTATAATTGAAACAAAACTCCATTCAGGTGTGATGTATGAAATCTAAGACTATTATTCTTGCGTCCCTGCTACTGATACTTAATGCGGAAACACTGACGGCATTCGCCCTTTTTGGCCGGTGGAAGGACCAAATGGAATTCAATGGCAGCATTATACTCGGAAGACCGACTGATACATCAATAACACTTAATATCTTATCTGAAAAACAGCTTGAAGTATATTTTGAGTATAATATTCAAGGGGAGTTCTCCGCC
>JAFDJA010000052.1 GCA_019307745.1 Deltaproteobacteria bacterium
TCATTTTATTTTTCGGGCATACGGTAAAATTGAATACCACGAAATAATACTTCTGCAAAAGGGTTTAGGGGATTGATAAAAAGGGTGGTTTGGCTGAAAATATCCGTTATATCAAGATGTTGCCGTTCTTTTTTGCGGGTGGGAAAGGTCTGCAGGAGAATCATTTTTTAGAAATATGTCTTGAAAATATCCGGTAACAGGAGTGTATGGTCATTATAACTCATAAAGAAAATATATTAAAAGACCTTTATTTCTGTAAAAAAAATTATCTTTTTTTTATGTTATCAATATTCTGATCAAGGATCAGGTCAACAGTCTTTTGATGCCGGACTTGATAATTCCCGGCTCATTGTATTAAGATGCTATCTTTCCAAGACCATCTTCAAATAACGCTGGTCGAATATATGGAGAAACGCGTTCAGAGGTTCGAGGATTCATGTATAAATAATAAGGTCTGAACATTGATCTGAGATTAAGGAGACAGGACGATATGTCAAAACGAGTTGTGGTTATAGGTGCTGTGGCCCTGGGACCAAAGGCGGCATGCAGGGCAAAGCGCGTGGACCCGTCCATTGAGATAACAATGATAGACAGGGATGAGGTCATATCCTATGGGGGTTGCGGTATCCCCTATTTTGTGTCAGGAGATGTGGCAGATATTGACGGGCTCCGTTCAACAAGCGCCCATGTGATCCGTGACAGCAGCTTTTTCAGGAATGCAAAGGGAGTTGACGTGTTAACCCTCACAGAGGCGATTAACATTGACAGGGACGCGAAAACGGTCCGTGTCAGGAACCTGAAAAACGGAATTGAAAAAGACCTGGAATATGACAACCTTGTTCTGGCAACAGGCGCTTCCCCCATAGTACCGCCCCTTGAAGGGGTTGATTTGCCCGGAGTCAGTGTTGTGGCTATTCCGAAACAGGCGGAAGATATCAAGAACAGGATATCAAAGGGACATGTTGACAGGGCTGTTGTCATTGGCGGAGGAGCTATCGGGATAGAGATGGCAGAGGCATTGAGCGATCTCTGGGATATTGACACAACCCTTGTGGAAATGGCTGACCAGCTTCTCCCCACAGCCTTTGGCAGGGAGATGTCCCTCATATTAAAGAATCATATGGAGGAAAAAGGGATCAGGGTCCTCCTGTCAGAACGTGTGACAAGGATAACCGGGGATCCCGAGACAGGTGTCAGGGGAGTTGATATTGGACAGGGGGAGATACCATGCGACCTGGTGATTCTATCGGTGGGAATAAGGCCAAACGGAGGATTGGCGTCTGATGCGGGGCTTGATATCGGTCCCTGCGGGGGTGTGCTGGTGGACAGGTATATGAGGACATCTGATCCGGATATATACGCGGGTGGTGATTGTGTAGAGATTCCCCATCTTGTAGGCAATGAAAGTGTTCATATGCCCCTTGGGTCCCTGGCAAATCGGCAGGGCAGGGTGATCGGTACAAATATTGCCGGGGGCAGCGCTGAGTTCAATGGTTCTGTCGGCACCTTCTGTATAAAGGTCTTTGACCTTGGTGCTGCCAGGGCCGGGATTACATGCGACCAGGCCCTCAAGGCGGGATTTGATCCTGTGTATTCTGTTTGTGCCCAGGCAGACCGCGCTCATTTCTACCCCACCCAGGAACTGATGTATATGAAGCTGATCGCGGATCGAAAAACACGTCAGGTGCTGGGCATAGAGGCGGTAGGGTATAGCGGTGACGCGGTAAAGGCCCGTGTTGACGCAGTGGCAGTACTCCTTCCCCATAAGGTGCTTCTGGATGAAATCTGCAATCTGGAAACCGCTTATTCACCCCCCTGGGGTTCTGCCATGGATATAATAAATAATGCGGCAAATACCCTGGAGAATATCATGGCAGGCTGGAATATCCCTGTGGATGTGATTGATTTTATTCCTGAATTTGAAAAAGGGGATATAAGGGTACTTGACGTTAGAAGCGCTGCCCAATCCACTCCGTTTGTGGATAAATTCGGCAAGGACAGGTGGCAGAATATCCCTCAGGAGGAGCTTGCCAGCAGGATCGATGAAGTCAATAATGGGGAGGATCAGTTGTATCTGGTCTGCGGTACCGGCCCCCGTTCATATGAGGCGCATCTCCTGCTCCGGGAAAAAGGGATTACAGACACCAGGAATGTCCAGGGAGGTATGGGAATTATTAAGGTTAGTTTTCCGGGTTTTGCCCCGGAAAAGTGATAAAGAAATATTTTAGAGGCTTTCCGCAGGTTTGGGTTTTGGTACTTATTTCTGAAGCATCATAGTGCTGGGAGAAAAGCGGCCTTGAATCCTCGGCTCCTTGAATCCTTATTTTTATTTTACCGATTATCGGAGTAGATAATATGAGATAATGGTTTGAAGAGAAAGTATTGCCTTCTCCCTGTAGGGGGTCAGTTCCTGATATCCTGACTGTTAATATGGTTACATGTTTCCGCAAGTGTTGGGACCGGGGCAGCCTGGTGTTGGCGTATTGCAGCAGCCGGAATCACATGGGCTGGCAGGGCCGAATAACTGTTTTCCTGACAGGGATGAATGGGCGGAAATATTTTTTTTAAGGTTAGTGCTTCTGCATGATCTGCACTCTGGTATTTCATCTTGTCGCGCGACAAGGATTTCACTGGTATTTCCGCAGTCCAGGCATGTATATTCAAAGATAGGCATGGTTTAGATCCTCCTTCAGATTCTTTTTTCTATGCTGAATTGAGTTCCTTTTTCAGGGTGCTGATTTAACACCCTATAAACGCTGAATCAGTACGCGAAGCATGAATGGCTATAGTTGGCGTGATTTGCCGGGTTTTCTACCGGGGACGTTGAACACCTGCCATTCATGATCCGTTCCCGAATTGTTCACCTGTCCTTCTCCAAATGGTACCATCTTTTGTGTCTATCAATTCAATTCCTGTATTTTCAAGTTCCTGGCGGAGGTCGTCTGCGGCTGCCCAGTCACCCGACCTTCTTGCTTTATCCCTCTTTTGGACAAGTTTCTCCACTTTTTTGTCCGGAATATCCTGTCTGAGATCCATAACACTAATTACCGCATTGATGTCATTGAGCACTGTAATTACCTGTTTCTTATCATCAGCGGAAAGGCCTTGTCTGACCATGATGCGGTTAATCTCTCCTGTAAATTGAAATAGAGCGGCCAGTCCCGGAGCAATATTAAGGTCATCATCCATTGCGGATGTAAAACTATGTCTGAGATCATAGATTAATTGGTCGATCTCCTGACAGCTCTGTCCGTTTTTGCAACTGTGAAGCATGGTGACAAACCTTGCCAGGTTGGAGATTGTCTTTTTTGCGGTATCGAGCTTTTCCCATGAAAATGATACCGGCTTTCTGTAGTGGCTGCTGATGAGCAGGTAGCGAATATCCATGCCTGAATAACCCTTGTCCAGTATCTCCCTGATTGTGAAGTCGTTTTTTGCGGACCCGCTGGAGTTTTTTCCGTCAGCCATGACCAGCTCATTGTACAGCCAGTAATTCGCGGGGAGACAGCCCGTGGCAGCCTGACTTATGGCAATAGTGTTTTCATGGTGAGGGAAGGTAAGCTCAACACTGCTTGTCTGTATATCGTACTGCTCGCCCAAGTATTTCAGGGCCATGGCAGGGCATTCCACATGCCAGCTTGGCCTGACATTTCCCCATTGGGTAGGATAATATATGCCCTTTTTGAGTTCATTTAATGTGGACCTCTTTAAGAGTGTAAAGTCTCTTGGATTCTCTTTCCCGTAGCGATCCATGTCAACGGTCTTGCCTACCCTGATCTTTTCAAGGTCAATGTTAGAGAGCCTTCCATATCCGGGAAATCTGGAGATGTCATAATAGACAGACCTGAATTTTTCATAGGCATATCCTTTATCCATTAATTTTCCAGTCAGCTGGATCATTTCATCAACATGTTTGCTTGCCTTTGGATACTCATTAGCCCTTTTGATCTTAAGACTGTCCATATCCTTGATGAATTCCCGGAAATATTTATCAGTAAGCTCTTCCAGAGGCAGCCCTTCTTTTTCCGCGGTCTCTATGGTTCTGTCATCCAGGTCTGTGACATTTACTATATGGGTCACTTCAAATCCTTTGAACTCCATGTACCTGCGCACAAGGTCAGCAAATATGAACCGTCTGCTCTGGCCGATATGGATCAGTCCATCCAGGGTAGGGCCGCAGGTATACATCTTGACCCTGTTTTCTTCCAGAGGTATGAACTCCTCTTTTTTCCGCGAGAGGGTATTATAAAGGATCTGGCCGGTTATTCTCCTGCGTTCAAAAAGGGGTGTGCTGAGATATCTCTCACCGCCGTCAGGCAGAATAACCACAATGCGTCCCTTGTCCATTTCTTTGGCAAGCTTTATTGCGCCTGCCATAGCGGCTCCTGAACTCATACCGCAAAAGATGCCCTCTTTCTGTGTGAGGAGCCGTGCTGTCTGAAATGCCTCATCATCATCCACATGAATTATCCTGTCCGCGCGTTCCCTTTCAAATATCTCCGGCCTGTATGACTCCTGCATGTTTTTCAGACCCTGGATCTTATGGCCAAGATAGGGTTCAATCCCGATTATCTCCACCTTTGGGTCAAGCTCTTTATATCTCCTTGAAAGACCCATGAGTGTGCCGGTTGTACCCATGGTAGAGATGATCATATTCAGGTCGTGTCCTGTCTGCTCCCATATTTCCATAGATGTGCCGTAATAATGAGATTTCCAGTTGGACTCATTGTTAAACTGGTCCGCGAGCCAATACTTGTCAGGCTCCTTTCTTGCCAGGTCATAGGAGTGTTCGATGGCACCATCAGTACTCATATGTGCAGGAGTGAACGCGAGCTCAGCTCCCATGGCGTTTAGAATCTTTTTTCTTTCCTCGCTTACAGATTCTGCCATAATAAGAAGGATACGGTATCCTTTAACCGCAGCAACCATTGCAAGCCCGATCCCCGTATTTCCGCTTGTGGCCTCAAGTATGATCTTGTCCTTTGTCAACTCTCCACTTGCTTCAGCATCCTCAATCATCCTCAGGGCGGGCCTGTCCTTCACAGAACCGCCGGGATTCGTACATTCCAGCTTTGCCAGGATCTCGACATTTTTATTGGGGTTGATTCTGTTAATCGGGACCAGTGGGGTCATGCCGATCTGGTCAAGTATGTTATTGTACTTTTTTTGCATTATTATATTCTCCCATATGGGGAATTTGATTGAGCTTGCATTTCAGATAATGTCAGCCTATAAATGAAAATTAGATAAACAAAATAGTTTATGCCAATAATTGATTATATTCAATAGAAAAATGATGAAAAATGGCTGTTGCCGCAGGCAGAAAAGGCCTAATTCGGGAACCTGAAAAGCCTGGCAAGTTCCGGCCTGTCCTGTTATGAAGGTCCGGTTAGTATACTGAACGGAAGGTCTTAGTCAATCAGTGGATTTTCCTTGTCATTGTTCCAGGGACCTGTACCTGTTATCAGGAAAGAACGATAAGGCATTTATTATTTGTATCAAAATATATAGGTCGGCTTTAAATATATTCCAATTCTGATTATTTTATTTTTTATAAAAATATTAAAAGTCTCTCTTGACATTTGCGTCTGGGTTATTAAATTCATGTTCATCTCATATCAGTTGTATTTAGAGGGAAAATTTTTTTAACTAAGGAATTCATAAGGCTTTATTTATTTAAGGCCTTGAAAATTATAATATTATCATCTGAATCTTGCATAAACAATTATTAAAAAATACAAAACAATGTTTCAGAACCGGTTTTGATCATTTTGGTGGAGTATCGGTTTAATGGTTCTGATTATTTTAACAAATAAATCACTATTAGAAGGAGGAATTTAGAAGATGAATATTAGACCATTGCATGACAGAGTTATTGTCAAAAGGACTGAGGAAGAAGGTACTACCAAGGGTGGAATCATTATTCCTGATTCTGCGAAGGAGAAGCCTGCGGAAGGTCTGGTTGTAGCCGTTGGAAATGGCAAGATCATGGAAAACGGTGAGGTAAAAGCACTTGACGTAAAAGTCGGAGACAGGATCCTGTTCGGGAAATACGCTGGCACCGAAGTAAACATTGAAAGTGAAGAACATCTGATTATGCGAGAAGATGACATCATTGCTATTGTGGAATAAGCTTAAAACTTTATAAGGAGGGAATAAGAAGATGGCAAAAGAGATTAAATACAGCGCAAAGGCCAGAGAGGATATCCTGAAAGGCATAGATACTCTTGCCGACGCAGTCAAGGTTACTCTTGGACCAAAGGGGCGTAATGTTATTATTGACAGGTCTTTTGGTTCGCCTACCATCACAAAAGATGGTGTTACCGTTGCCAAAGAGATCGAACTTGATAACAAATTTGAAAACATGGGCGCCCAGATGGTAAAAGAGGTTGCTTCCAAGACTTCAGATGTTGCTGGTGACGGTACAACCACTGCAACAGTACTGGCACAGTCTATCTACAAGGAAGGGTCAATGCTGGTAGCTGCGGGAGTTAATCCCATGGCTATAAAGAGAGGTATTGAAAAAGCCGTTGAGGTCACTGTTGCTGAACTGAAGTCACTTTCTACTGAGACAAAGGACCAGGAAGAGATTGCTCAGGTTGGGACAATATCTGCTAATAATGATAAGGCCATTGGAAATATCATTGCCGATGCCATGGGCAAGGTTGGAAAAGAGGGTGTTATAACTGTAGAGGAAGCCAAGAGCATGGAAACTACACTGGATATCGTTGAAGGTATGCAGTTTGACCGTGGTTATCTTTCTCCCTACTTTGTAACAGACGCGGAGAAGATGGAGACCGTCCTGAGTGAGCCCCTGATTCTCCTGAACGAGAAGAAGATCAGCACAATGAAGGATCTTGTGCCTATTCTGGAGCAGATCGCAAAAATGGGCAAACCACTACTTATTATTGCAGAAGATATTGAAGGTGAGGCTCTTGCTACTCTGGTTGTTAACAGGCTTAGAGGAACTCTGCAGGTTGCTGCTGTCAAAGCCCCTGGCTTTGGCGACAGAAGAAAGGCCATGATGGAGGATGTTGCTACTCTTACCGGTGGAAAAGTCATTACTGAGGACATAGGACTGAAACTGGAAAGTGTTACTATTGAAGACCTTGGGACTGCAAAGACAATTACAATTGACAAAGACAACACAACTATTGTTGATGGTGGTGGAAGCCGTGAAGATCTCGAAGGCAGAGTCAAGCAGATAAGGTCACAGATTGAGGATACTACATCCGACTATGACCGTGAGAAACTTCAGGAAAGACTTGCCAAACTCATCGGCGGTGTTGCTGTAATTAATGTTGGCGCTGCAACCGAGCTGGAGATGAAAGAGAAAAAGGCCAGGGTAGAAGATGCCCTTAATGCCACCAGGGCTGCTGTGGAAGAAGGTATCGTCGCGGGCGGTGGTGTTGCCCTTGTACGTTGTATCAATGCGGTTAACAAGCTTGAGCTTGAGGATGAAGAACAGTATGGAGCCAAGCTGATTGCCAGGGCCCTGGAAGAGCCCCTGCGTCAGATTGCAAATAACGCTGGCCTTGAAGGTTCTGTTGTTGTAGAGAAGATCAAAGATAATAAAGGTGCTTTTGGCCTTAACGCTGATTCAGGCGAATATGAAGATCTCCTGAAGGCCGGGGTTATTGATCCTACAAAGGTTACCAGGTTTGCCCTTCAGAACGCGGCTTCAGTCTCAGGTCTTTTGCTGACCACTGAGGCCATGGTTGCGGATAAGCCCAAGGAAGGCGCTGATGCCCCTATGATGCCTCCAGGTGGCGGCGGAATGGGCGGAATGGGCGGAATGGGCGGAATGATGTAATTTCCGGACTTCCTGAGGACCAATAAGGTCCGCATCAGAAATAGTATAATATCAAAAGGCTGTATCCTGTGAATCCGGATACGGCCTTTTTTTTATTTAACCCGGATAATGCAGTAGACTTTGTAGTAGATTGCTATTGTATTATCCGGGTTAAAAGTCTGCACCCTGCCTTATACAATTCTCAGGAATCAGCAAAAAAAAAGTCGGCAGTATCACGGATCTAGCTAATAAACGATATAGATTATTTACATATATCAATAGGCTTCAATTCGAAGTTATTCTTGACAACTCAAGGATTTGAAAATAATAATGTATTCAAGTTGGAGTATGAGGGTATATCTGTTAAAGGCTTTTTTTAAAGAAAAAAGGGGGGGGACGTGGCTGATACTATAACAGAAAATCAGGTTGTGATAGATCGAGGCTCGAGCAGGCTCTCCGAGCTGTGGAAAAAAGAGGATTATTGGGCAATATGGTTGGGATTCACTCTGCTCATACTCAGTATTATTATCTATTTTCCTCAAAAACCTGAAGGCATGAATGAAAAAATAGCATCTGCAAATTCTATTCTAGAGTCTGAAAGCCAGAGGGCGTATTTTAAGACCATTGCCTGGTATCAGGCCATGGATTTAAAGGCAGGACTTAAGGCCACAAATTCTGATCAGGGGAAATTTCTGGCTGTCTTCACAAAGACTTCCCATTCATGGTCAACCAATCCCTTAACCGCATTCTTTATGAGTGAATCAGCAGCCAAAGAAAAGAAAGAGGCTGCTACTCCCAATTATGAAGCTGCGGCGGAGAAGGCAGATGAGGCCCTGGCTGCTGCAAAGATTGCTGAAAATGCCGCTACGGCGCTAGGTTTTAATGACGAGACAAAGAACGCGGAAGCGGTCAAGGCGATTGATGCTTGGAGAAGTTTAAAGAGCAAGGCCTCCAGTGCCAAAAAGAAAACATCTGTCTCAGGTTATAATCAGGTGAAATATCTTGTAGGCCTTGCAATTGTTCTGGCCATTTTTTTTGGTATCGGCATGCATATAATGGGCACACCTATTCAACGATTTTTCATCGGTTTTTTATTTGTGTTTTTTATAGCGGTGCTCGCGTATACTGCAGCCAATAATTCAGTTATGAAGAGTTATGGTATAGGATATGCCGCGTGGGCCATTGTTTTCGGCCTTATTATAAGCAATACCATAGGGACACCCAAATGGGTTATGCCTGCAGTTCAGACCGAATACTTTATCAAAACCGGACTGGTTCTTTTGGGCGCGGAAATTTTATTTGGAAAGATCCTGTCCATTGGCATTCCCGGTATATTCGTTGCTTGGATTGTTACCCCCATAGTATTAATATCCACATATATCTTCGGTCAAAAGATTCTTAAGATCCCTTCCAAGACTTTAAATATAACTATCTCCGCTGATATGTCCGTTTGCGGTGTCTCTGCCGCGATTGCCACTGCAGCTGCATGCAAGGCCAAGAAAGAGGAGTTAACCCTTGCGGTCGGCATGTCTCTGGTGTTCACATCCATCATGATGATTTTAATGCCCGCGTTTATTAATGCAGTAGGAATACCTCATGTGCTTGGCGGAGCCTGGATGGGCGGTACTATTGATGCCACAGGCGCCGTGGCTGCTGCCGGCGCGTTTTTGAGCGACCGGGCCTTATATGTGGCCGCAACCATTAAGATGATCCAGAATGTACTCATTGGTGTAATAGCATTCTGTGTGGCAGTCTACTGGTGTGCAAAGGTGGAATGTGTAGAAGGCCAAAAAGTCAGTGCAATGGAGATATGGTATCGTTTTCCAAAATTTGTCCTGGGTTTCATCATTGCATCCATCATATTTTCTGGGATTTATCAGGTCATGGGTACTGACGCCGGCTATGCGCTTATTGACCATGGCGCTATTCGTGGTTTTACAAAACTCTTCAGGGGCTGGTTCTTCTGCCTGGCGTTTGCAAGTATCGGCCTTGCAACAAATTTCAAGGAGCTCAGGGAACACTTTAAAGGCGGCAAGCCATTGATCCTTTATGTATGCGGCCAGAGTCTCAATCTGATTCTTACGCTCATAATGGCGTATATAATGTTCTATCTTGTATTTCCTGAAATTACGGCAAAGATCTGATTAGATGGATGAGATTGTCAGGGAAAAATTAAAAGCCTGGGGTTGTCTTTTAGGCTGTTTTGCACTGATACTGATTTTTATGTTTGTTATTGCCCCTCTGATGGATGGGCTTCCTTTTATAAGACCCATTGTAGAATATAATAAAGAGCAGGATATTGATGCCGGGGCCTTGTATTATACTGAAGTAGAACAGTTTTCAGTTGCTGAAGTCAACATGAATAATACAATGAAGTACATGCCGAATAAATTAGATAGTGCCCATCCATAAATGAATTGAAGACACTAGGTGGTTTCCAATTCAGAAATGAATAATTTTTCGCAAGGTCAAGAAGACCGGGAATCCGCTACGAAGTAGTGGGACTGAGCACATCGAAGCGTGCAAAGCAATCAAGGAATTATGCGGAGGCGTACGAAGGTACGCTGCACAATTAATTCCGCAGATTGACGCCGAGATTGCGGGAAAGGGCCATTTCTGGACGGAAACTAGATAATAAATAGATTTTCAATCCGCACAATCTCTGTTCCAAATTAAAAAAAAGCGCTGTATGATCCGGTTATCATGCAGCGCTTTTCAGTTTCATCCTGTATCCGGGTTAAGACATCCTACTCAAGACAGAATTTATCTGTCTTCATATTTATAGGCACGGGATAGTTGCCGTCAAAGCATGCAAGACACAGATTCTCCCTGGGAATATCTGTTGCCTTTACCACGTTATCAATGTGGAGATACCCAAGACTGTCAAGACCTATAAAATCCCTGATTTCATCAACGGATTTTTGTGCGGCGATCAACTCTCCTTTAGTGGAAAAATCAATTCCGTAATGGCATGGGAAACAATGGGGCGGACAGCTTACAAGCATATGCACCTCTTTGGCTCCAATTTCTCGAAGGGTCTTGATTCTCGTCTTTGATGTTGTTCCACGGATAATTGAATCCTCAATGATCATTATTGATTTATCCTTAATCAGTTCTTTTACAGGATTAAGTTTCACCTTGACTCCGAAGTCTCTCATGCTTTGAGATGGCTGGATAAAGGTTCTTCCAATATAATGATTTCTTATAACCCCCATCTCTAAAGGGACACCGGATGCCTGGGCATAACCGATTGCGGCGTAGTTGCCGGAATCAGGAAATGGCATTACCATATCAGTCCGGATAGGGAATTCCTCTGCCATAAGTTTTCCCTGATTCTTTCTGAAAAGGTACACATTCTGCCCGAACAGGTTGCTGTCCGGTCTTGCAAAATAGATAAGTTCAAAGATGCAGTGAGCTTTTCTGGCTGGAATATCAGGTTTGATGCTCTTAAGGCCGTCTTTACTGATAATCAGAATTTCTCCCGGTTCAACATCCCTGAGATATTCCGCATCCACAAGATCAAATGAACATGTCTCAGAAGAAAGCACATAGCTGGAATTCAGCCTGCCAAGGGATAGTGGCCTGAATCCGTTTGGGTCACGAAAAGCAATAATAGTGTCTTCTGTCATGATAGCTATGGAATAGGCTCCTTTTATACTTTTCATGGCCTCCACAACAGCCTGTTCCAGATCTTTTCCCTTCATATTCCTGGCAATAAGGTGGAGTACAATCTCGCTGTCCATTGTAGACTGAAAGATAGAGCCGCTCCCCTCCAGATCTTCCCTGATACTGCGGGAATTTACAAGATTCCCGTTATGGGCTATGCTGATACTTTTGCCGGCATACTGAATTCTGAAAGGCTGCGCATTTACCAGAAGAGATGAGCCTGTGGTGGAATATCTTACATGACCAAGCGCGATGTGCCCTTCAAGCTTGTCAAGGATAGGCTCGCCAAAGATGTCCGGGACTAGTCCCATTGCCTTGTGTTCCATGACCTTGTTTCCGTCAGAAGTAACTATCCCCGCGCTCTCCTGCCCTCTGTGCTGAAGGGAGAAGAGACCGAAATAAGTCAATTTGGAGGCATCTTTGTGGTTATAAACAGCAAAAATTCCGCATTCGTCTTTGGGTCGGTCTGGTCTGACTTTCATGGCTTCTCTCTTATCAGGTCTGGTTTTTTCATATCTGATGGCATGTTTTTCTTCAGGTTTCTCCACAATATGTTTATACCTGTGGAAAAGATTGGAATGTATTTACAGCCTTCTTTTATTCATTATATTCCTGGATGGTCTTTACATCAAGCCTGTCCTCTGTCATAGCTTTGATGGCAAGGGCGGTTGCCCTGGCACCGGCCATAGTAGTGGTGTAGGGGATATTAAACATCAGGGTGCTTCTCCTGATAGAAAAGGACTCTGCAATTGCCTTTTTATCGCTTGTAGTATTTATAACCAGATCTATTTCATTATTTTTGATCATATCCACTATATGGGGACGGCCTTCACGCACCTTGTTGATCCTGTCTGTGGGGATGTTTTTTTCAGAAAGAAATGCGGCTGTACCACCCGTTGCAATTATCTTGAATCCCAATTTGTACAGAATGGAAACAGCATCAAAAACAGCATCCTTGTCCTCGTCCTTGACACTTACAAATACCGTTCCAGACAGGGGTAGTTTCTGCCCGGCTGCCAGTTGAGCTTTGGCATATGCTAGCTCAGGTGTGTTTCCAATTCCCATGACTTCTCCTGTAGACTTCATCTCAGGTCCGAGAATAGAATCAACACCCGGGAATCGGGTAAACGGGAAGACAGATTCTTTGCATGAGACATGCCCGGGCGTAACCTCTTCTGTTAATCCCAATTCCCTAAGGCTCTTTCCCATGATCACCTTTGTGGCAAGTCTGGCAAAGGAGATTCCTGTGGCCTTGCTCACAAATGGAACCGTCCTCGAGGCCCTTGGATTTACCTCAATCATATAGATTACATCATCCTTGATTGCATACTGTATATTCATAAGACCGATCACTTTCAGCTCTTTCGCAAGTGCTCTGGTCATGGTCTTTAGCTGTTCAATAAGTTCAGCACTTATGGATAGGGGCGGGAGCATACATGCACTGTCTCCACTGTGTACACCTGCCTCTTCAATATGCTCCATTATGCCGGCAACTATTGTTTCTTTTCCGTCCGAGATCGCATCCACATCGATCTCTGTTGTATTATCCAGAAATCTGTCAATCAGCACAGGCTTGCCTGGTGAAACCTGTACTGCGCTCTCCATATAGTATCTGAGATCCTCTTCATCGTAGACAATTTTCATGGCTCTTCCGCCAAGGACAAACGAGGGTCTGACCACTACTGGATAGCCTATTTCTGCGGCCACGCTGATAGCCTTCTCCTTGTCAGTGGCAATCCCGTTTGGCGGCTGCAGGATATTCAGTTTTTTCAGAAGAGCCTGAAATCTTTCCCTGTCCTCTGCCATGTCAATGCTGTCAGGGCTAGTGCCCAGGATCTTCACCCCCGCTTCTTCAAGGGGCACAGAGAGATTAAGGGGTGTTTGTCCTCCGAACTGGACTATAATTCCTTCTGGTTTTTCCTGCTCAATAATGTTCAGCACATCCTCTCTGGTCAGGGGTTCAAAATAGAGCTTGTCAGAAATGTCATAATCTGTACTGACGGTTTCAGGGTTGGAGTTCACCATTATGCTCTCAATACCCATCTCCCTGAGCGCGAATGAGGCCTGTACGCAGCAATAGTCAAACTCGATACCCTGTCCTATCCTGTTAGGCCCGCCACCAAGTATAACTACCTTTTTCCTTTCAGTCTTTCTTATTTCATTTTCCTGTTCATATGTTGAGTAAAAATAGGGGGTGTATGCCTCAAATTCAGCAGCACATGTGTCTACAAGCTTGTAAACAGGCTCAACTCCTTTTTCTTTGCGGATAGACCTGAAGGCAGGCTCATCCATGTGAAACATGCTTGCAACCTGCACATCTGAGAGCCCATATTCCTTGACCTGCTGCATAAAGTCAGGGTTCCATTTGTCCGGGGTTATCCCCTTATCGGCCAGCCCTGTTAGCTGTTTTTCCATTTCGCATATCTGCTGAATCTGGAAGAGAAACCATGGATCAATCTTTGTCAGTTCATAAATTCTCTTAATGGACAAACCCTTTAAAAATGCCTCATGCAGATAAAAAAGCCGATTTGAATTGGCATGAATTAGCCCTGTCTCAATATCGTCTATGTCAGGATTGAAGTCCTTTGCCCGGGGAGTATCAAACCCCAGACCGAATCTTCCGATCTCCAGCGATCTTACGGCCTTTAAGAGTGATTCTTTAAATGTCCTGCCTATAGACATGGTCTCACCAACAGACTTCATTGAGGTTGTGAGCCTGTCCTTGGCACCTGGAAACTTTTCAAAGGTCCAGCGTGGAATTTTGACAACGCAGTAATCAATAGCAGGTTCAAAAGACGCAAAGGTTTCACGCGTTATATCATTCGGGATTTCATCAAGTGTATAGCCTATGGCAAGCTTTGCAGCGATCTTTGCAATGGGAAAGCCCGTTGCCTTTGATGCAAGTGCAGAACTCCTTGAGACCCTGGGATTCATCTCAATAATTATCATATCACCGTTGTCGGGATTGATGGCAAACTGAATATTTGATCCCCCTGTTTCAACCCCTATTTCTCTGATAATATCAACAGCCGCATCGCGCATGATCTGATATTCTTTGTCAGTAAGGGTTTGGGCCGGCGCTACTGTTATGCTATCACCTGTGTGAATGCCCATGGGATCAAAGTTTTCAATAGAGCAGATAATTACTACATTATCCTTAAAGTCCCGCATTACCTCAAGCTCATATTCCTTCCATCCGATAAGGGATTTCTCCATAATAATCTCGGAGATCATGCTCGCATCCAGGCCTGAGCTGGCGATTTCCTCCATCTCCTCACGGTTGTAGGCTACTCCACTCCCTATTCCGCCCAGGGTAAAGCTGGCTCTGATAATCATGGGGTAACCGATCTTCTCTGCCACTTTTTTGGCCTGGTCCATATCCCGGACAATACCGCTTTCAGGTACTTTCAGGCCGATACGCTCCATGGCGTCGCGGAACTGCTCTCTGTCCTCTGCCTTCTGGATGACTGGAATAGAGGCCCCGATCATCTCTACATTGTATTTGTCAAACACCCCCGCCTCTGCCACCTTGACAGCGGTGTTCAGCCCTGTCTGTCCACCGAGTGTGGGAAGGACCGCCTGGGGTCTCTCCTTTTCTATAACCTTTGTGACCATCTCAGGCGTAATAGGTTCTATATATGTATGGTGGGCCATCTCCGGGTCTGTCATGATGGTGGCGGGATTGCTGTTTATGAGCACAACCTCATATCCCTCTTCCTTCAGGGCCTTGCAGGCCTGGGTTCCGGAGTAGTCAAACTCACAGGCCTGCCCTATGATGATAGGACCTGATCCTATAATAAGTATCTTGTTTATATCTGTACGTTTAGGCATATCTCATACCGTCTTTAGGTTTTCTGTTGTATGTCTTTAAGGTTCTGTTCCCAGTTAGCTGGAGAAAAGTAGTCAAGAATTTAACCGCTTGTATCCACGTATCAGATCAACTCTTGGGGAGGTGATTCTGATGTTATAATAATCCCTCTCTATGTTTCTCTATCCTTTGAGGAGAGTGTCTTGGGATAATGGAATTCCTGTTAAGAGGGTATTGAAATCTCCACTCAAACAGGCGGAGAATGAAAAGTACTCTATTTTTTTAACAACTACCTCTTGTAGTGCCCTTTCATTAAGTCTACAAATCTGTCAAAAAGATAATCAGCATCATGTGGTCCTGGTGAGGCCTCGGGATGATACTGCACAGAAAAAAGAGGGAGCTGTTTATGAACAAGGCCCTCCAGCGTGTTATCATTAAGGTTTATATGGCTGAGTTCAATATCCGGATTGTTCAAGGAGTCCATATCCACACAGAACCCATGATTCTGTGACGTGATTTCTACTTTACCGGTGGACAGGTCCTTGACAGGCTGATTTCCGCCGCGATGGCCGAATTTGAGTTTGAATGTCTTTGCGCCGAGGGCAAGGCCCAATAGCTGATGGCCAAGGCAGATGCCGAAGATGGGCCTTTTGCCTATCTGGTCCCTTATGGTATCCACAGCATAGCCCACTGCCGCAGGATCTCCAGGGCCATTGCTCAAGAAAATTCCGTCAGGATTAAGTTTGTTTATTGCCTCTGAATTCACGCTGGCAGGCACAAGAAGGATATTACAGCCATGCGAGTACAAGGATCTGAGAATATTATATTTGATCCCTAAATCAATGGCCACAACGCGGCATTTCCCCTTATCTTCAGGCCAGACAAATCCATCAATTCCTTTTTCCTGCTTTACTGGACCCGCATCCTGCCAGGCCATAGGGCAGGTGCAGGTCACCTCCCGGGCAAGATCCCTGCCCGTCATGTCAGGTGAGGCCTTTGCCTTGTTTACCAGGGAATCAGGGTTCAGATCTTCTGTGGATATGGCCGCCTTCATTGCGCCCTTGAGTCTGATATGCCTGGTAAGTGCCCTTGTGTCCAATCCTTCAACACCTGGAATATTGTTTTCTACAAGGTAGTCCTTCAGACTCTTCTGTGATCTCCAGTTACTGGGGAGTTCTTGATATTCTTTTATAATAAGACCTTTTACATGTATCCGGTCAGACTCTACATCCTCGTCATTTACACCGTAGCTCCCGATAAGCGGATAGGTCATGGTCACCATCTGACCACAATAAGAAGGATCTGTCAGTATTTCTTGATATCCGGACATGCTCGTATTAAAGACTGCCTCACCGACAGATTCGAAGGGGCCGGTGAAGGATCTCCCCCGAAATACAGTCCCATCTTCCAATGCTAATAATGCTTTCATTTTTAAGCTCTAATTCCTTTAAATAACACTGAATATTAATTGTTTTCTCTATATGTCAGAGAAGAATTACACAGGTTTGATTCAAGCGGATATTCTCTTATCATATATCGGAAATTATTGAAATGAAAACCTGAAAAATAAAATCAAATTCTTGATAGATGCACCATTTTCAGGGTCAACACGTAGGCCGCGCCAAACATATGTTTTAAAATCAGAAGTTTTTGATGATAATATCCAGGGTCTTCCTTGTTGACAATGCGCTTTTTATTCTATAATTCTTCTCAGTAGTGTATGGTTTGCTTTATTAAATTTAACCCTGTATCCTGAAGCAGTTTTCTGCTCCGGCTTCTTTTGCCAAGGAGGGATAAATCCTGTTTATCAGGCGGCAAAGCTGTCCCCGTGACCACAGCTGTAGAGAGGATTTCAATCCTTTTTTTATCGGGACTGAGACAAATAGCTGGGGATTCATATGATTTTGGGGGCGCTGGACTCTTAGAAAAAATCAAAAAAGAAAGGCATAAGTATCCTATGAGTAAATATTGGAGTGATATCATAAACAGACTTCAGCCATATGAAGCAGGAGAGCAGCCCCAGAACCAGAGATATTTAAAGCTCAATACCAATGAAAATCCTTATCCTCCTTCTGAAAATGTTATTAAGGCGATAAAAGAGGCAAGTTCGGAGTTATTAAGACTTTATCCTGATCCTGATGCCAATGAGTTGAGGGAAGCTATAGCTGAATACTATGGCCTGGAAAAGGACAATGTCTTTGTGGGTAACGGATCGGATGAGGTGTTGGCACTATCATTCATTACATTGTTCAAGAGCAGAAGGCCTGTTGTTTTTCCGGACATAACATATAGTTTTTATCCATCCTATTGCGCCTTATTTGATATTGAATCAATTTGTCCGCCATTGACCGGTGAATTTGAGATAGATATTGATCAAATTCCCCTGAAATCAG
>JAFDJA010000301.1 GCA_019307745.1 Deltaproteobacteria bacterium
AATTCATCGAGATGGACTATCCGGTTATCCATACAGCCAGATCCTCAGCATTGATAATAGCCTGTCCGGATCAACGGGTTTTGCCAAGTAGTCACTGACGCCCGCTTCAATGCATTTTCCCCGGTCCCCTTTCATTGCCTTTGCCGTCAGTGCGATAATGGGGAGGTCTTTGAAACGCGCCTGTTTCCTGATCTCCCTCGTGGCCTCATATCCGTCCATCTCGGGCATCATTATATCCAAAAGCACCAAATTAACATCAGGATTATCGTTTAGGCGTGCCAGGCATTCTATGCCGTTTTGACTGACAAGTATCTTCATACCGTATTCCTTAAAAAGCCTCCTGAGAGAAAAATGGTTCCGCATGTCATCATCCACCAGCAGAATCTTTTTATCCGCCAGGATCTTTTCCTTGTCATGAAGCATTCTGAGAATTTTTTGTTGTCTTTCAGAAAGATCGGTTTCCCTACGATGCAGATAGAGCGAGGTCTCATCAAGGAGTCTGTGTATTGAACTGACCCCTTTAATAAGTGCTGTCCGTGCATAGTCATCTATTATTGTCCTGTCCTTTTCCGATAGCTCTTGACCGGTATATACGATAATGGGGAGATGAGAGATCTCTTTATTGTTTTCGATTTTATCAAGCAGTTCCGTACCGGAAAAATCCGGAAGGCCAAGATCCAGAATAACACAGTCGAACTCTTTGGACAGCACCAGGTCATAACCTGCAATAGCTGTTTCAGCAATTGTGATCCGGACGTCCTTGCTGTCGATAGTTTTGGCTATGAGCTCTTGCTGAAATTTCTCATCTTCTATAACAAGAAGATCTTTTACGGGTTTTGAAATAAATCCGTTTATTTTCTTTAAGACCTGATCAAACATTTCCGGCGTCGCCGGTTTTGAAAGAAAATCGGCTGCCCCCATTTTCATGGCATCCAATCTCCTGTCAGATGTTGATATACAAAAAACCGGGATATGACGAGATTCAAGATTCTCCTTCAGTCTTGCCATAACCGACCAACAACTGGTGCCGGTAAGGCCAATGTCAAGGATAATGCCGCTTGGTTTATAATAATCCGCCAGCAGAAGACCGTTTTCTCCGTCTCCGGCGATAAGACATTTGAAACCGTGTCTGCGAGACAGATCACGGAAGATTTTTAAAATGTCAAGATCCTCATCTATGATCAGTATGGAACGGTCTTGCGGGGAGAGGCTTTTCCTGTCATCCCTTATGGATTCAAGTTCTTTTTCACGGTCAGCCTGTATAGGGGAGTAACTGCTTTGATCTGTCTCTCCTGTTCGGATGAATGATGACGGTTCTGAAATTGTCTTTTTAGTTTCAATATCAGCTTTAAATGTCTCAGGGATATAGAGACTGAAGGTGGTACCTTCCTCAGGAGTGCTCTTAAGAAGGATTACTCCACCAAGCAATTTGGCAAGCTCTCTTGCAATCGAAAGTCCAAGGCCTGTTCCGGCATATCTCTTGCTTATGGAACCGTCAACTTGCTGAAACGCTTCGAAGACCAAATCATGTTTTTCCTTCGAAATACCTATGCCAGTATCGATAACTGAAAATACAATACTTTTTCCTGGATCGAGGCCGTTTTCAATTAAAAATCTCTCTTCATCCGGTTGATTAACCGGGCGGCTGATACGCAAGGTGATGGAGCCCTCGTCGGTGAATTTGCATGCATTGGAAATAAAGTTTTTCACGATCTGCTCCATCCTTTGCCTGTCTGTAAGAATAGTGACCGGCAGCCCGTCTACAACGTCCATATCAAGTATCAGCCCCTTTTTTGAGGCAAGGGACTGAAAATTATGTATCATGGAAGAGGAAAAATCCCGCAGATCCATATCCTCTATATAGAGCTCCATCTTTCTAGCCTCGATCTTGGAAAGATCCAGCAACTCATTGATAAGCGTTAAAAGGTCAGAGCCTGAGGAATAGATCAGTTGTGCAGACTCCATATGATCTTCTGTCAGGACGCCGTCTTTATTATCTGAAAGGAGTCTTGATAAAAGGAGGATGCTGTTTAAAGGTGTCCTTAATTCATGGGATATATTGGTGAGAAATTCACTTTTTGCCTCATTTGCGATCTCGGCATTCTTCTTTGCATTTCTAAGGCTTTCTTCCGCCTGTTTGCGGGCTGTTATGTCCCTACTAACAGCCATATGGTAGCGGTTCCCATGAATTGATACAGGAACCAC
>JAFDJA010000302.1 GCA_019307745.1 Deltaproteobacteria bacterium
GACCTGATCCGCAGATCCCTATCGGCTTTGCCTTCCCGATCGTCTGATAGTCCACCTTCCGGTTTTCTATCTTAATCCTCTCTATTGCCCCGCGCATGGCCCTCATTCCGCTGGTCGTGCCTCCCCCCTCAAAGGCCGGACCTGCCGATGCTGAGCAGCATACCAGCCACTCATTATTGCCGACTACAATCTCTCCATTGGTTCCAATATCAATGAGGACCTTTATTTCGGGTCTGTCCGCAATACCGCAGGCTATAATCCCTGCCACGATATCACCTCCCACGTAACTGGATGCGCAGGCTATTGTCTCAACCATCCCTTCAGGTTTGATATCTATTCCAAGCTCTCCGGCCCTCACCTGGGGAAAATTCCTGGCAGTCGGTACATATGGATCCAGCCTGATGGAGCAGGGCATGAGAGACAGAAGCAGATGGCTCATTGTGGTGTTCCCTGCAGCTACTATTGATGTGATATTCTCCTTATCAATCTGCTTTTCATGGGCAAGGGTTTCTATAAGTTTGTTTATATTCCCTATTACGGCTTGATGAAGAGGGTTTAGACCATCCCTGCTGCACGCGTAAATCATTCTTGAGATTACATCTTCACCATAGCGGGCCTGTAGATTATGACTGCCCTCCACACTTACGACATTGCCTGACTTCATATGGACAAGTTGAACAACCACGGTTGTTGTTCCGATATCAATGGCCAGGCCGTAATTATTATGGGAAGTATTGCCTGCTTCAATATCTGTTATTCTCCATTGATCACAGTATCTTGCTATTGTGACGGTAACTTTCCAGTTGTTTTCGCGCAGCACAGTAGCCAGACTCCTCAGACAGCCCAGGGTTATATCAAAAGATTGATAATCGGTCTCCTGTCTCAGCCCTCCCATAATCCTTTCAGCATCCCCCATGTTATCCTGGGAAGAGGGTTCATCCAGCTCCAGATATATCTTTTGTGTCAGGGGCTCAAAGAGGGTCAAAGGATCATCAGGGACCCTGGTGACATAGTGCTTTTCCGGTTGGCTGTAATCGACATCCGGCTCATCCATTAGTATCTGCTCAGACTCTAACCGCGATTCAGGAGGGATCAGAATTTCCATGTCGTCACTTATAGTGGTCTGACACGCCAGGATATAACCGTCCTTAATTTCTTCTTTTGACAGGTAGCTTATGGAGTTCTTGTCTGCACGCACCTTACCGTTCTTGACTTGAACGCGGCACTTGCCGCAAACCCCGTTTCCCCCGCACAGGCTGTTTATAAAAACAGATGCCTTTTCCGCAGCTTCCATTATTGTAATACCTGCTTCCAGGTCGACATCTTTTCCTTCCGGTAAAAACATTACTTTTGGCATTTAAAAATTCTCCTGACCTATATGAAATTATTAGAAATAAAGGTTGACGGCTTCGCAAAAAGTCCATCTGCTGTGTTGTGCTTCATCTTTCGTCATTCCAATGTACCTATAAGTACGCCTCATTCCTCAAGATTCGCACGCCTTGCATCTGAAGCTTTTTACTGTGCCGTCTATATTATGACTTTTTACGAGTATATCAAAAATATACCTGTTTTTGGATTCATTCTATTCGATGGATTGAAACTTCCTCATAAATTTTCTGTCTATGTAATCCTTGATCTTAAAGGCAATGTTGCCACCAAAGGTTATAAATGATTTCCGAAGTATGCCCTTATTGCCGCCCAGATTAAAAATAAGAAGATAATCACCTCCCGGATCAAAGGGCTCAAGCTCTTTTCCCTCAAGGGCAGCCATGAGGTTGTTGAAAAGGACCGGGTTCTCTCGGACTGCATAAACACCTACTTTATCCAGGGGTTGTTCAGTAAAATAAATACAGTCTCCACCGCCGAATATCTCGGGATATGAATCGCTCTGCAAATACCTGTTCACCAGAAGCCCCCCGTCAGGTCCGACCGGCAGGCCGGACTTTTCAAAGACCGGGGATGGTTTTACACCAAGGGCAAGAAATATCAGGTCAAAAGTGTGTTGCTGACCCGATTCCATTGTAACGGCTCCGGACTTTATCTCTTTCACATACCCCTGCTCCAGGATCTCAATGTCCCGTCTTTCAAGTGACCTTCTGGTCATCCTGCGAATCCTTGTGGGAAAACGGGCCATAAAACGTCTGCCGGATATAATTTTTATACCTGGCATCTTGCCGCCCGTGAGCTTTACCAGTTGCAGGATA
>JAFDJA010000303.1 GCA_019307745.1 Deltaproteobacteria bacterium
CCTATCTTATTCAGAATGTCTCTTGGATCATCATAAATATCGTTATAGCGCCCCAGATAGCACGAGTCATGATAGGCGATTGTCAGATTATTCTGCACCTTGCCGACTTCTAACTTGCCCTGTCTAATCAAATCAGCTATGAATTGGCTATGATGAACGACCTCAAAATTACCGCCAAATTGCGGATACTCGTTCTTAAAAACATTGTATCCGTGCGGACATGCCGTCATGATTTTCTTCACGTTATATTCCTTGAACACTTCAAGATTAGCTTCGCACAGGGTCTGGAACAGATACTCGTCTCCCGTTCTGCGAGCCGGGTCACCGCAACAGCCTTCCTCCTCCCCCAAGATGGCAAATTTCACACCCGCCGCATTCATTATCTTGGCCATCGCAACGGCAATCTTAGTATTTCTTTCATCAAGGGCAGCCGTACAGCCTACCCAATACAGTACATCAACCTCACCATTGCACTCAGCCATAGTCTTAACATCCAGTCCCTCATACCAGTCCGAGCGCGACAAAGTAGTTCCGCGCCAGGGATGTCCCCTGGTGCCCAGGCTCTTCATAGCATCCTGGAGAGTCTCCGGAAAACGGCTTTCCTCCAACACCAGATTACGCCTCATATCAACTATTTTATCGATATGCTGTATGGAAATCGGACATGCCTCGGAACATGCGCGGCATGTAGTGCAGTCCCAAATCACTTCTTCCGTTATTGCCTCTGAAATCATATCACAGCGCTCTGCTACAGCTTTAACGAGCAATGGGAACGGATATACTTCATGAAGATGGGTTTTTAGGTTCTGTATAACATTTTTGGGAGAAAGCTCTTTACCACTGGCATAGGCCGGACATACGTCCTGGCACCTGCCGCACCTGACACAGGTTTCAAGGTCCATAAGCTGCTTCCAGGTAAAATCCTCGATATTACGAGTGCCGAAGGTTTCCGCCTGCTCAAGGTCTATTGCTGCCAGCGCTCCTTTAGGCCCCGAGGGATTTAAGAATATATTTATCGGCGCCATCCACAGGTGATTAAACTTTGAACGGCTGATAAAAACATAAGCTATGAATACAAGGGCTGCCGCAGTATGGATTATTGCCCTGTGATAAGTCAGGATGAAGTTTTCCTGAAGACCGGGAAAATTCAGGAGCATTTTAGAGAACAAATAACCCACAGGAGACCACATTGCCCAATCCGTCGGGCTTACTTCCGCAGCAGAAATACGGAATCCCTTAATTATGAATCCACTGAGCACTAGAAGAAAAGCCCAGACAAAAATCAGGGTATCACCGGACACAGTATCAAGACGATCCGGTTTAATTATATAACGTCGAACCATAGCCAAAATGCCGCCAACTACTATTATCACGGCCCCAATCTCTGAAAATAAGGATGAATACAGATAGATATCCTGAGGAGGATTAGTAACACCTCCGAAAGAGAAAAGCCTGACTATTTTACCACCGACAAGTAAAAAAGTGCCCCAGAACATGAGCAGATGCATCCAGCCGGGATACGCTTCCCTTAGTGTTTTGAGATGGGCAAAAACAACACCCAGCGTCGTTACTAATCGATTTCCTTTTTTATCTTCTTTATTAAACCATTCCTTCAGCCACCTGAAGTTAAAAAAGGCTTTAAACAGGTTTTCTTCTTTTCCAAAGCGCGAAAGTGAAAAAAGCCGGATAGCGCTGAACAGGAACAAAGCCACGAAAAGAACCAGCACCACTATTGCACCTACAAGCACAGGCACAAATATATCATTTATATATGGGAGCTGGCTCTCCCAGAAGAGCTCTCGCATAAAAACATCCTCCTAAATCATTTCCCCGGATAAAAGGCTATTAAATGAGCAATGAAGAAAAAGGCGAGCACGCTACCAATAGCTGCCAGCCCCATCGTTATTCCCTTCATATACTTCGGCGCAATGCCAAGGTCAGCCACCATCAACCGCACACCGCTCAACATGCAATAAATTATAGCCGATAGAACCAGCCACTCAAAGAATATTGCTACTCCTCTCAACAGCGCATCCATTTTTCTATCTCCTCACAAGTCCTGATTGAGTCTTTATTTTACGGTCGTTACAAAGGTCTAAACTTGAAGTGTCCGTACCATTAAGCATTTCCTTTAAAATTCCGAGCATTGCTTGAGGAGCAATCGGCTCACCGCATTCTTTACACCTGGCCATT
>JAFDJA010000304.1 GCA_019307745.1 Deltaproteobacteria bacterium
TAATTTTAAATAGAGCCACAGTTCGCAAGGCTCACTCGACGCACACAGACGCTTTATTTTGTCGAACCTGACAGAGGAAAGCGTCTGTGTCCGTCTGTGTGGGTCTGTGGCTACACATTTTTTCCCTTTGGAATAGACTCCGGTTTCATTAAAATCTCAAAATGTTTTTGAGCTGTCAATGAGTAAGGTGACCGGCCCATCATTTACCAAATGAACATCCATCATCTCTTGAAATTCACCGGTAGCTACTTGAATGCCGTTATCCCTGAGAAGCCCGATGAAATGTTCATACAGATCCCTGGCCCTTTCAGGCCTCGCAGCCCGGGTGAAAGAAGGCCTGCGACCCTTACGACAGTCTCCCCAAAGTGTAAACTGTGAGACCACAAGGGCCGCACCGCCGACATCTATTAATGAGAGGTTCATCAGATCTTTTGCATCCGGGAATATCCTGAGATTGCTGATCTTGTTTGCAAGGTATTCACAATCCTTTTCTGCATCCCCCTCACCTACACCGAGAAAGATCAGCAGACCATGGCTTATCTCTCCAGTAGTCCTTCCACCCACTTCCACTTTAGCATTTTTAGCTCTTTGAACTACAGCACGCATCTTTCACTCCTTTGAACTTGATAATAGTCAAACACATGCTGACATTGACAATTTTATACAAGTTTGTTGCGATAATCTAATGAAACGATTAGATTTATAATTTTGAACGATCCTCATTTATTAGGAGAGTATGTCTTTTTATGGAACCTGAACTGATCCTTGTCAATCCCTGGATATATGACTTTGCTGCCTATGACATGTGGGCCAAGCCCCTAGGTCTTCTCTATATTGCAGGATATCTGAGAGAATGCGGCTTCAAAATCCATATGATTGACTGCCTGGAGGTCCATCATCCCGGAATGAAAGATATCTCATCCACGGCCCCGCCTGTCCGCCGTTCCTATGGAACTGGAAAATTCTGGAGGGAAAAGGTGGCAAAACCTTCTCCCCTAAAACACGTCCATAGATCTTATAGCCGATATGGCATTACCAGACAACTGTTTATCAATGAATTGAAAAAGATAAAAAATCCTTCCGCTATCCTTGTCACATCATTGATGACTTACTGGTACCCGGGAGTAAGAGATGCAATTACCCTGGCAAAACAGATTCATCCTGATGTCCCACTCATCCTGGGTGGGATCTATGCGAGGCTGTGCCCTGAGCATGCAAAAAAGTTTTCAGGTGCAGACCGCGTTGTCAGTGAGGGAAGCCTTAACGGTCTATCTTCCCTACAGAATATAATAGGGCAGGCTGGTATCCTCCTGCCGAAAAAGACCCCATTAACTTGGGAACTTCCATATCCAGCCTTTGATCTGCTCCACAGGCTGGAATACGTATGCATTACGACATCCACAGGTTGCCCATACAACTGCAAGTACTGTGCAAGCCGTTTTTTGAATCCCGTTCTTTACAGACGGAAGCCTGACCAAATTGTGGACGAGATCCGCTACTGGCACTCTGATTATGGAATCAGGGACTTTGCATTTTATGATGATGCACTGCTTGTGGATTCAGGCAGGCACATGGACATTATTCTAAATGAGCTTATCAGGTTGGACATGGACCTCAGATTTCACACTCCTAATGCACTTCATGTCAGGGAGATCACACCTGACATGGCAAAGATGCTTCATGTCGCGGGCTTCCGCACCATACGTCTCGGTTTTGAGACATCTGATATAAAACAGCATTATGACCTGGACGGAAAGGTCTCTGAGGGGGAATTTGAAAATGCAGTACAAAATCTGAGGGATGCAGGGTTCGAAAAAAAGGAGATAGGGGCCTATATCCTTATGGGACTACCGCAACAATCGGTTGCATCCGTTAAAAACAGCATCAAGACCGTTGGGAAATCCGGAGCAACGCCTTACCTGGCAGAGTACTCCCCTCTTCCCCATACACCCCTATGGGAAAAAGCTATAGAGCACTCATCATATGACTTGGTCTCCGAGCCCCTGTTTCATAATAACACACTTCTACCCTGCTGGGATGAAAAGAAAAGAGATAGAGTACCTGATTTAAAAAGAATGGTAAGGGAGATAAGACAGATGGATTAGCCACAGACCCACACAGACTACACAGACTTTTCCCTCTGCCGACAATGGCAGAGGGAAATGGGTCTCATAAAACGAATCTTTTTATTTC
>JAFDJA010000305.1:0-2738 GCA_019307745.1 Deltaproteobacteria bacterium
TCTCCTGCCGGGGAAGCAGGCATCAGGCAGGGTGATATCATTGTCGAGGTAGACCAGGAGCCCATGAAGAATCTTGTCAGATACAAGGAGAAGATCCGGCAGTATAAAAAAGGCGATACTATCCTTTTCCTGGTAAATCGCGGGGGTGCCACTCTCTATCTGACCTTAAAGGTGTGGGAATAGAAGGACAAGAAGGCTAAAGTGCCTAAAGTTTGTTAATTGGAAGCAATTCAGGTTCTGTGTTCACGGTTCAGAAGTTCACGTTTGTTTTTTAATTGCTGAATTGCCACTTACTTATTGATAATTATATATGCCTGCCTCATCGATCTTCCATTCCGTTGATCAGCGGGGTTAATTCAGTCTTTCCATGGCCAATTCCATTTCCAGAATTCGGGCACCAGCCAAGCTGAATATCCGCCTGAAGGTTATTAACCGCCGGCCTGACGGGTATCATGAACTGGTTTCTGTCATGGTCCCTGTCGAGCTATGCGATATTCTTGAGTTGGAGGTGCTCAGACGAAATCGAATAGAATTAGTATGTGAGGGCTATCAAGTGCCTGACAATGAAGATAACCTTGTCTGTCGGGCGGCAGCATCCTTTTTTTCTAAAACAGGGATTGATAAGGGAGTCTCTTTAAAACTGACAAAAAAGATCCCTGTGGCAGCGGGCCTGGGCGGCGGCAGCAGTGACGCAGCGGCCACTCTTTTATCGCTCAATAAGATCCACTCAGATCCTTTATCCATGTCTGATCTTCACGGTCTTGCCGTTAAATTGGGGGCAGATGTCCCTTTCTTTCTTGCTTGCAGACCGTCACTTGCCAGGGGGATTGGTGAGATCCTGGAACCCTTAAGAGACTGGCCGGAATACTGGTATATAATCGTTACTCCTCCCATCAGAGTCTCCACTTCATGGGTCTATGAGAATCTCAAATTGGAGTTGACATCAGGCGAATATGACTATATATTAGCTACTTTAAAAAATGACCCTTTTAAAGTCTCCCATGTGCTTGAAAATGATCTGGAAAAGGTAACTTCCGCCAGTTTCCCGATAATCGATACCCTAAAAAAGCTCTTAATGGATGTAGGCGCAGAAGGGGCAATTATGTCAGGAAGCGGACCGAGTGTGTTTGGTCTGTTTTCTTCTTTTAAACAGGCCATATCTGCCAAAAAGTCTCTCATTTCCAAGGATCTGGGGGATGTTTTTATAGCCAAGGGCTGGGAAAAGCATGTTCATCGCTTATAGCTTTAAGCTGATAGTAACTGATAACCCTTTATATGGCAGGGCTATTAGCTTAGTACTAAGAGCTATCATACTGGGGTGTCGTCAAGCGGTAAGACACGGGCTTTTGGTGCCCGCATTCGGGGGTTCGAATCCTCCCACCCCAGCCATAGCATTGGTCATAGTAAAAGATTGTTAGTATTGTTTATGTTGATGAAACTGTTATATATGGAAATTATAAGAGACGATTTGTTACAAACAAAATGCAACAGGGGCAAGGTAAATCTCATATGAAACTTTTTTTTTTTTCTTCAAACCCGACCCTAACACAGGAAGTCTGCAATTATCTTGGCATTGAGCAAGGAAAAATAACAGCAAAGACCTTCAGTGACGGAGAGACCCAGATTGAGATACACGAGAACATCAGGGGGAGAGATGCCTTTATCCTTCAATCCACATGTACCCCTGTAAACGATAACCTGATGCAGCTCTTGATCATTATAGATGCCCTTAAGAGGGCCTCTGCAAAAAGGATCACCGCGGTTATTCCCTATTATGGATATGGACGACAGGATAGAAAGGTGAAGCCCCGGGTCCCCATCTCTGCAAAGCTGGTGGCCGACCTTATTACCACGGCAGGGGCAGATAGGGTGGTCTCCATGGATCTACATGCAGGTCAGATACAGGGCTATTTTAATATACCGGTAGATAACATTTTCGCAGCCCCTTTAATATTAAAATTTATTCGAGGTTATTTTGAAAATGGCCTCGTTATCGTTTCACCGGATGCAGGTGGTGTGGAAAGGGCGAGGGCCTTTGCGAAACGTCTTGACGCATCTTTAGCCATAATAGATAAGAGAAGGGATGCGCCCAATATTGCCGAGGCAATGAATATAATCGGGGAAGTGGAAGGAAAAACGGCCATTATCCTGGATGATATGGTCGATACAGCAGGGACATTGAAAACTGTTCCAAGATAGATATATTATCCGTAGCCGAATTGCTTGGCGAGACTATTAAGAGAATACATAATTCTCATTCTGTAAGTTCATTATTTGTGTAGTGTTTGAGCGCCTGTGTTAATCAGGCGTTTTGTGTTTTATGCTTTGTGAAAAATTTCGTTTTATATTTTTAGCATTTCAGAATAAAGAAAAGTACTATCAATAAATAAATGTTAGATTAAGATATATTTAGGAGGTATGAAATGGCCAAATATACACTATCTGCCCACATAAGGGAAGATAAAGGAAAAGAAGCGGCCAAAAAGCTTAGAAAAGATAACCATATACCGGCAGTTTTTTATGGTCCGGATACGAATCCTTTGATGTTATCGGTGGATAATCTTGCTTTGCGTAAGATTCTGAAACAGGCAGCAGGTGAAAATATCGTTCTTGGTCTTCAGATCGAATCGGATAAGGGAAGCGATTCCAGAATGGTTATGCTTAAGGAACTGCAGACAGATCCCATAAAGGACACCTATATCCATGCGGATTTCTATGAGATATCCATGGATAAAGAG
>JAFDJA010000305.1:2748-4010 GCA_019307745.1 Deltaproteobacteria bacterium
AAGAGATAACTGTCGACATTCCTGTTCGCCTGGCCAACATCCCCTTGGGTGTGGCAAATGGCGGCATTCTTCAGCATGTCAGAAGAGAGATTACAGTCTCTTGTTTGCCGGATAAATTGATAGAATCAGTTGATGTGGATGTGTCGGAACTCGATATAGGAGATGCTGTGCATATTAGTGATATCGATCTACCGGATGGAATTAAGACAGCACAGGAAACAAATCTGACTGTGGCGGTGGTCGTTGCTCCTACAGTGGCTGAGGAAGTCGAAGAAGAGATCGAGGAGGAGCTTGAGGAGGCCGAAGAGAAAGAAGGCGAAGAGGATAAAAAATCTGAAAAAGAAGGAAAAGATGAAAAGGCTCAGACTGAGTAAAGGGAATGAGTCGAAGGGGAAGGGGGTGACGGTAGATAAACCTCAAATGTGGACTTGATTGCAGGTCTCGGCAATCCCGGGAAAAAATACAAAGATACACGTCATAACATAGGTTACCAGGTAATTAACCGGTTGAGCCAAGATCGAGGAGTCCGTTTGAATGGACGCCGCTTTGAATCAAGAAACAGCCGGATCGAATTCCAGGGAAAAGAGATTGTATTGCTCCGCCCGATAACCTTTATGAATATGAGCGGCAAATCCATAAAGGATTGTGCTGATTTTTTTGGTATTAAAACGGAAGATATCCTGATTATACATGATGACCTTGACCTTCAGGTAGGAAGGATAAAGCTCGTCAGGCAAGGCGGCGCAGGAGGGCACAGAGGTGTGCTATCCATAATTGAACATCTGGGTAGCATAAAATTTCCCAGGATCAAGATCGGTATAGGGCGTCCCCGTTTTGAAGAAACCACTGAGGATTATGTGCTTTCGCCTTTCTATAAGGACGAGAAGGATACAATAGAGAGAGTAACACATGTGGCAGTTTTAGCATGTAAATTATTCATTTCAGAAGGGGTGGAATCTGCAATGAATCTTATTAATTGTCAAAATTTAGAGAACAAGGAGGTATTAAGCTGATGCAGGCATTAACTGTTTATGCTCCCTATTTGGGAATTTTGAGTCTGATCATCGCCTGGCTTGTCTATGTATATGTCAAGAGACAACCCAATGGAACTGAATTGATGCAGGAACTTGAAGAGATGATCCATGAAGGGGCTATGACCTTTTTAAGGAGGGAATATTCCATTCTGGTTATTTTCATTATAGCTGTTTTTCTACTGTTAGGGGTACTACTTCACGAGTGGCGAACATCCATCGCTTTTGTAA
>JAFDJA010000053.1 GCA_019307745.1 Deltaproteobacteria bacterium
CATCAATTTTAAATTGTTTAGAATAGGTCTTTCTTTTTGTCATCAGATCACCTCCAAAAGATGGTTTCTTATAACATGCTTTTCAAGGTGTCCACAATCACTATACCAGTTCACTATCCTAATAAACACATGGATTCAACTCTTCACTACCAACCCCGGGACAGATTCAGGTGTAAAATAATGACATGGGTAGTTCCAACAATTTTTTTGCAATACCGCTGTTCATATGCTAGGTTATCAGATATTTTGGCAATCAGCCACTGGCTAGAAACAGGATATAATGGCTAAGAAAAAGAACAGCTGGAAAGATCATTACACCAGCAGGGCAAAAGATGAAAAATGGCTGGCACGATCTGTTTACAAACTGGAAGAGATCGATAAAAAATACAAATTTATTAAAAAGGGATGCCGTATCCTGGATCTTGGTTGTTATCCGGGCTCATGGACCCAGTACTGCCTGAAGAAGCTGGGGAATAACGGTGAGATCATTGGTATTGACCTGAACAGGCCCACCCGGTTCAAGGCCAGAAATTTCAGATTTATTGCGGCAGATATCCTAGAGTTAGACCCGGGACAGCTGGCAGGAGAGGTTGGTCAATTAGACGCGGTAATAAGCGACCTCGCACCCAATACAACAGGAAACAGCATTGCAGATACCGCAAGATCCATGGAGTTAGTGGAAAAGGCATTGGAAATAGCCCTGAGTGTTCTCAAAAAAGAAGCTCATTTTTTATGCAAGATCTTTGAAGGTGAAGACCTGAAAGGCTTTAAGGACCGGGTATCCGCGCATTTTAATAATGTACGTCTAATACGCCCTGCTGCAGTGCGTAAAAAAAGCCGGGAGGTGTATCTGATTGGTATGGATATGATTGACCAGAACAGCCCCTCCAAAGACGGAGAGATATTTTTTTAAGGAGGTTTAAGATGTCAGGTCACAATAAATGGAGCACAATCAAACATAAAAAAGGTGCAGCAGATGCCAAAAGAGGCAGGGTATTCACCAAACTCATAAAAGAGATCACCATTGCTGCACGTTTGGGTGGAGGCGATCCTGACGGAAATCCACGACTAAGAAGCGCTATCCAGTCCGCCCGTGCCCAGAATATGCCCAAGGACAATATTGAAAGGGCTATTAAAAAGGGGACTGGAGAGCTTGAGGGTGTGAGCTATGATGAACTCTCATATGAGGGTTATGGGCCTGGCGGAGTTGCCATATTGGTTGAGTGTCTCACAGACAATAAAAACCGTACGGTAGCAGACCTCAAACACATCTTTGACAAACATGCGGGCAATCTTGGTGAAACGGGTTGTGTGGGGTGGCTGTTTGAGAAAAAAGGGATAATCGTCTTTGAAAGGGAAGGTGTAGATGAGGAAAAACTTTTTGAGTTGGCACTTGACGCGGGTGCGGAGGATGTCAGGGAGGAAGAGGTAGAATTTGAGATCATAACAGATCCTTCCGACTTTGAAGCGGTTAAGACCGCTCTTGCAGAAGAAGGTCTGAGAGAAATACTTGCCGAGGTCACCATGATCCCTCAGAATACGGTAAAGCTTGAAGGGAAAAAGGCCGAGCAGATGCTTAAACTCATGGAAGGTCTTGAAGATAATGATGATGTCAGTCATGTGTATGCCAACTTCGATATTCCGGACGAAGTAATGGAGGCCATAGGCTGATGCTTGTGCTGGGGGTTGATCCTGGTTCAAGAGTTACCGGATATGGCCTGGTACAAAAGACCGGAAATGTGATGACATGCATTCACGCTGGATCAGTCAGTTCTTCCGGCAATAGACCTTTTAATGAAAGAATCCACAGGATATATCAGTCCCTGGTAGAAGTAATAGAGCATTACCAGCCAGAAGAGATGGCAATTGAGGACATATTTGTTTCTAAAAACGCCAGAAGCGCCTTAAAGCTTGGACACGCCCGGGGAGCTGCCCTTATTGCCGCGGCCCAATGCGGTATTAAGATCTATGAATATACCCCTCTGGAAATTAAAAAATCGGTTGTAGGTTATGGCAGGGCAACCAAAGAGCAGGTACGTTCCATGTCACAGATTATACTGAACCTTCAAAAGAGATATGGACTGGATACGTCCGATGCACTGGCAGCAGCTATCTGCCATTTGAACTGGACCAGATTTTGAATCCAGGAACTTTAAAAAAAATATTGTACAAGGGAAGCAATAAAGGCATATGAAACAGGTGATGGAATACAAGGGCCTTTTCCTGATTTGTATTGTAAGGTCCTGTGAATGAAAAGTTATTACCGGTAATAAATAATAGACCTATGATTGCGTATCTAAAAGGAACACTGTTACAAAAATCCACCGAGGCAATAATTGTTGAAAATGGCGGCATTGGTTATGAAGTTATTGTCCCCCTTTCAACCTTTTATGCCCTGCCGGAGTCCGATGAACTGGTAAGCCTCAACATTTATACATATGTCAAAGAGGATGCTTTCACCCTTTTCGGTTTTCATACTGTATTGGAAAAAGACGCATTCCTAATGCTTATTACAGTCTCAGGAATCGGCCCCAAACTGGCTATAAACATCCTTTCTGGCATCGGTCCGGAGGAACTGATCGGGGCTATTGCGCTTGAGGACAAGGACCGGCTTCAATCAGTTCCAGGTATTGGAAGAAAAACAGCAGAAAGAATTGCTCTGGAGTTGAAAGAAAAGGCCCAGAGGGCCAGGGATGAAATGGACCTTCCATTTACACAGACAAAAGATGACGAGGAACAGCAGGTTCAGGAGGATGTGCTGTCCGCCCTCCTGAATCTGGGCTATCCTGAAAATCGCGCCAGGCGGGCAGTGGATAATGCTATGGCATTGGCTGCCCATGATATCCGTCTGGAAGTTATAATTCGAGAGGCGCTCAAACTGCTTGCCTAGAAATTACAGGCCAAAAATGATAGGCATATCCGGGATGAGAAAGACCCGAACACTTTAAAATCAGCAATCCAATGGAAGAAAGAATAATATCCCCTGCTCCACAACCCGATGAAATCCCTTCTGAAATAAGTCTTCGGCCAACTACCTTTGATGAATATATTGGCCAGGAGGAGGCAAAGGCCAATTTAAAAGTATTTATTGAGGCGGCCGTGTCCCGTTCAGATGCCCTGGATCATGTGTTGTTTCACGGTTCTCCCGGCCTGGGAAAGACATCCCTGGCCCATATCATGGCCAATGAACTAAAGGTCAACATCACCGTCACCTCAGGACCGGTCATTGAGAGGGCTGGAGATCTTGCCGCGATTCTGACCAGCCTTCAGCCCAGAGATGTCCTCTTTATAGACGAGGTACACCGCCTGAACCATGTGGTGGAAGAGATCCTTTACCCTGCAATGGAGGATTTTCAGCTGGACATCATCATAGGCCAGGGTCCCTCCGCTCGTACCATGAAGATTCCTCTCCCTCCGTTCACGTTGATTGGCGCCACTACAAGGACAAGTCTGCTCACGCCACCTCTTAGAGACCGGTTTGGCGTGATCCAGAGAGTTGATTTCTATAAACCGGAAGAGCTAAAGGAGATAGTCACGCGTTCTGCCTCAATTTTAGACATTCCGATTAAAAGTGAGGGTGCCATTGAGATAGGAATAAGGTCAAGGGGCACTCCAAGAGTGGCCAACAGGCTTCTTAGAAGGATCAGAGACTTTGCCCAGGTAGAGGCTGAAGGTGTTATCACATTGGATGTCGCCAAACACGCATTAAAAAGGCTTGATGTGGATGAAGAGGGTCTTGATCAAATGGACCGGAATATCATGCTCACAATTATTAAAAAATATGAGGGCGGTCCAGTCGGTCTTGACACTCTTTCTGCTTCAGTTTGCGAAGACAAGGGCACAATTGAAGAGGTGTATGAACCCTTCCTGATCCAAAAGGGCTTTATAAAAAGGACGTCCAGGGGCAGGGTGGCAACCAGGCTTGCCTATGATCATTTTAATATTAAGATTCACGACGAAAAACAACAGGATCAGAAGGGCCTGTTTGAGGGTTAATATATCCAGTCTTGAGTTGACAACGGATCTACTTTCCCGATATAATCTGCCCGCTAATCTAATCGTAGGTTTTGCAATAGCTTTAGCAGAACCTCGTAGTAATGGAGAGGTGCTGTCATGTCTGATTTTTCGCAAAACCAGAGTACAATAACCTCCTTTCATATACTCCAGCAGCACAACACCCATCTGAGAAAACAGATTCGCCTCCATTCCAAATGGAACAAGGCCGTATTAATCATTCCCTGCCTTGCGAGTGAATTTACCGACCCCAACAATCTTCCGGTATTTGAAAATATCCTTAAACATCTTAAGGATGTCTCATATCTTTCTCAGATCATATTCGGTCTTGATCAGGCATCAGAAGAGGAAGCCTTTCAGCTTAAAGAGTTGATCACCGAACGTAGAATTAAAAACTATCTGATCCAATGGAACAACGGTCCGGGCTTTAACAGTATCTATGATCAGTTGAATAATGCGGGATTCAATCTGCATGAGCCGGGAAAAGGGAAAAACATGTTTTTAAGCTTCGGGATCGCGATTGCGCTCGGAGCAAAATCCGTAGCACTCCTTGATGCGGATATCAAGTCTTTTAAAAGGTATCAACTGGACAGACTTTTATACCCTGTGGTTGCCCTTAATTATGACTTTTCCAAGGCTTACTACGCAAGAATCATGGATTCTATGCTGTATGGAAGGGTCAAACGCCTGCTTCTTGATCCGCTGCTGCTTTCGCTTAAGAGAAAATTTTCTGAGAGCAGAGAAGACAAGGTCCTGCGGCTTATCGACTTTCTGCTCGGATTCAATTATCAGCTTTCCGGTGAGGTCGCTTTTCATGTGGACCTGCTAAAGAAGATGAGGTTTGCCACTAACTGGGGAGTGGAGATATTCACATTGATCGAGGTCTACAGAAAGGCCTCATCACCTGCCCAGGTAATGTTTTCCAAAGAACCCTTTGACCACAAGCATCAGCAAGTCTCCAGCGAGGATCAGGGTAAAGGGCTTAATCGCATGGCTATTGATATTGTCGCAACCCTGATGAATGCCCTGGTTATTGAAGAAGGGCTGGAGATAACAGACACGTTTTTCAGGGACTTGGCAATTACGTACCAGGCGGTTGCAGAGAACCAGCTCAAAAAATATTCAGACGATGCAAGCTTCAATAATCTAATGCATGACCGGGAAGATGAAGAGCGTATGGTGAAAGATGTCTTCAGAAATTCTATCCTGAGGGCCGGTGAGATGCTTACTGCTCCATATCGTATGACAGAAAAATTTCTGAGGCTCGTGAACAGTTATGATGAGTTCAGACCGTATCTGGAAAACGGTCTTGCAGATACGATCCTTTCAGTTGAAAGCAAAACCCAGCAGAGCATCTTTGAAACACCACAGACAGCATCCTGGGAACGGGTATCCAATAAGCTGCCTCATATATACTTTGACCTGATCGAAGTGGTAGAAAAAGAAAAGCAAAGATTTTCATGAATTTACTGATATACATTAAATATGCGTAGCATATAGGGAATCAGCTTATGAATAATGAGGCGCTTGTCGGGAGTGATGATTCCCCCTTTTTTGTGATATTTACAGATCTGGATGCCACACTCCTGGATCATGTCACATATGAATGGAAAAAGGCGGAATCCGCGTTAAAGGCCTGCAAACAGAAAAAAATCCCGGTCGTAATGGTATCCAGCAAGACCCGGGCGGAGATGGATATCCTCAGACAGGAACTTGATTTTTCCTCCCCCTTTATTTTTGAAAACGGCGGCGGTATTTTTTTCCCGGATAATTGCCCTGTCAGCCCACCGGCTGAAGCAATCAGGGAAGAACCAGGTTTCAGGTGGCCCCTGGGCCCTTCCTATGAGCGGCTCACATATGTCCTTCAGCAAATTAAAAAAGAGCTGGGGTGGGATATACGAGGCTTTTCTGAAATGGATATAGGTGAGATATCCAGGCTTACCGGGCTCGACCCTGAGCAGGCCCGGCTAGCCGGAATGAGAGATTATGACGAGCCTTTTATCTTAGAGCCGCAGAATAATTCCCGGATTCAGTCCCTTGTTGACAAGGCTGAGCGTTGGGGGTTGAAGATCTCCCGGGGAGGGCGTTTTTTTCACATCCATGGAAAATATGACAAGGGGGACGCGGTAAGAAAGCTTATCACATGGTATGGTGAAGCTCACGGCCCGATTTTTTCAGCTGCCCTGGGAGACAGCCCCAATGATTTTACCATGCTTAAACAGGTTGATCAGCCTGTTCTGATTCGGTCAAACATGGATTTTCCGGGAATCAGGCAGGAACTTCCAGGCTTAATAATCCCGCAGGCCACAGGGCCAGAAGGGTGGAACACTGCTGTCCTGGAAATCTTAGAAAAAAAAGCAGATGGAGGTTTATCCAGATATGTTTGAAGCTGAAGTTAATCCGGAAAAGATAGATAAAGTTGACCTTGTTGTGAGCATTCCGTCTTACAAGGAGGCCGACTCCATTTCTTTTCCCGTGAAAATGGCCGACGAAGGGCTGAAAAAATACTTCCCGGGCAAAAGCAGTGTAATTATTAACTGTGACAACAACTCACCTGATGGCACAAAAGAGGCCTTTCTTGATACCCCCACGAGTGCACCCAAGATCTATATTTCTACACCTCCAGCCGTAATGGGCAAGGGCAACAATTTTAAAAATCTGTTCAAGAAAATAGTGGAACTCCAGGCAGAGGCGGTAGTTGTAGTGGATGCCGACCTGAAGTCTATCACTCCTGAGTGGATCAAACACCTGGGAGAACCCCTTTTCAATGATTTTTCCTATGTTGCCCCTCTATATGTAAGACACAAATACGATGGAACCATAACAAACAGCATAGCATACCCCCTTACCCGGGCCCTATACAGCCGGAGAGTTCGTCAACCCATAGGGGGGGACTTTGGTTTCAGCGGGGCACTGGCAAAGATCTACCTGGAAAGCAAAATATGGGATAAAGCAACATCCAACTTTGGAATTGATATCTGGATGACTACCCTGGCATTTAATGATGGCGCCCCAATCTGTCAATCCTTTATGGGCAGGCCCAAGATCCACCGACCCAAAGATCCTGCGGCAGCTCTGGGACCGATGTTCAGGGAGGTAGTGGGAACCCTTTTTGCAATGATGAAAAATTTTGAAAACTTCTGGCTGAAAACCAAATACAGCAAGCCCACCTCTATATACGGATTTGGCTTAGGTGAAAGGGAAGAACCTCCAAAAGTTGATGTTAATACTGATAAGCTTCTCGAGAGTTTTCATAAAGGCTTTGACCAGTACGGAGAAATCTGGCAGCAGATCCTGACCAGTGATGTGTATCAGAAATTGCTGGAGATAAAGGGGATGAGAAAGCTTGTATTTACATTCCCAACAGACCTGTGGGCAAGGATCTTGTACGATATGGCTATTGCCTTCAGGGATGCGGATCTGGAAAAGGATCTTATTATGGACTCCCTTATACCGCTCTATTTTGGTAAGACTCTCTCTTTTATTAAAAAGACAGGGAAGATGTCTATCCTGCAGGCAGAAGAGGAGATAGAAGAGGATTGCATGGTATTTGAAAAGACAAAGCCATATCTTGTTAATAGATGGAACGAAGGAAAATAGGTTGTCAGAAACATTTAATCAGGCAACTGTGAAAAGCCCCTTGACCCCCCTTTTGGACAGCAAAGACCGGACCTTCTCTTTCTAGTTCTGAGGAGGGTATCTGTTACTACTTTTTTTACACCCATTCGCCCTGCGCACCTTAACCGTTCCCTTATTATCTTACCAGGATAAACCTTACATCCATGACATTTGTTTTGGTAGGTCCGGTAATGAGGAGTTCTCCTGTCTTGTTAAAAAAGTTGTAAGAGTCATTGTCTGCCATATAAGCCGAGGCATCCAGACCTTTTTCTTTTCCCCTTTTCACGGTCATGGGGTCCACGATTGCTCCTGCTGCGCCCGTGGGGCCGTCATTACCGTCTGTCCCCCCGCTCAAGACCACTATACGGGGAGCAAGGTCCTTAATGTCCAGGGCCGCGGCCAGGCAGAACTCCTGATTTCTTCCTCCCTTGCCTTTGCCCGTTATGGTAACGGTTGTCTCACCGCCAGAAATAATACAGCATGGGGGTTTGAACGGTATCCCGGTTTTCAGAATTTCTTTTGCTATTGCAGTGTGAACCCTTGCCACACCCTCTGTTTCACCTTCAATCATGGAGGAGAGGAGCAGGGGCTTATATCCCAGCTTTTCTGCCTCCACCTTTGCTGCCTCACATGCCAGGATGTTACTTCCAATAATGATATTATAGACATTTTCAAATATTGATTCTCCCTCTTTTGGTGTCTCAGGGATAGACATGTCGACACCAGCCTTCAGGTGCTCCCTTACTGCCTTGGGAATATTGTCTTCTAATCCATACTTCAAAAGGATCTGCCATGTCTGTGTAAAGGTGCTCATGTCAGGCACAAATGGACCTGACGCTATTACATCCATCCTGTCACCTACCACATCCGAAAGCATCAGGTTAATTGTTGTGGCAGGCCATGCGGCCCTTGCCATCTGGCCTCCCTTTGAGGAGGATATATGCTTTCTAATACTGTTTATCTCATCAATGCTGGCTCCGCATTCCAAGAGTTTCTTTGTTACATCCTGCTTCTCCTCAAGGCTGATTTTACCTGCGGGATAAGGCAGCAGTGCTGACCCCCCGCCAGAGATCAGAGAAAAGATAAGATCCTTTTCTCCTGCCTTTTTCAGGATATCCAGGATAATCCCTGTGCCGTCCACGCCATTCTGGTCTGGAAGAGGGTGATCTGCCTCAATTATCTCTGTCTTTGAAAGGTCATCTAGAAATCCGTACTTGACATTTATTAATCCTCCACTGATTCTGTCCCCAAGCAGATCCTCCATTGCCCTGGCCATTGGCGCGGTAGCCTTTCCACCTCCCACAAGATATATGTGTTCGAAATTCTCCAGGTTGAAGTCTGCCTCCTGCCTGGATTCCCGGCCCAGGATCAGGTGGTTTTTTTCCAGGCGCACAAAGCGATGTATTGCCTCATAGGGATTGACCGGCTTGAGTGATGCCTGGAAAAGCTTCAATGCATCAGATCGCATTTGATCGAGAAGATTATTGGAATAAGGTAACATTAATTTCTCCATTAATCGAAAGAGATTACTCCTTCAAAAAGAGCAATAAAGGGTAATGGGGAGCCCTTCGTCCTGGCAAGGCAAAACCATTCCTCGCCTCGCATGACTCAATACATTATAATACACTTCTCTCATTACAGAGGAAAGCCTTTCTTGATATCTGAATCTTGCATAAATAGTTTTGAAAAGTTTGATCTTGTTTTACAATAGCAAATACGGCACCTGCTATATCCAAAAAAATTGCTGTGTAACCAGTTAAATGTATTATTTTTTAAGAGACCCTTCAATATTGTTTATGCAAGATTCAGGTGATATATTTTCCGGATGTCCATTTCGGAGAATTGAAACGATGTGTTGCAGTTATGGCATCTGATCTCAACAGGGAATGGCCCATTATCATGGATCTCTTTAAGATCAGCATCGGGTAGTATCCTTAACGTATCCTTAATTCGATCCTTAGAGCAGTGGCACATAAACTCGATCCGGTAGTCTCCAAGAAATTCCGGTGACAGATCCTTAAATACGGCAGACATCAGTGCTACGGATTCAATGCCTTTTGAAAACATCTCTCCAATTGACGGAAGCTCAAAAACAAGCTTCTCAAGGTTTTCCACGGTTTTTTCTCCGGCCCCCGGCATAACCTGGAGGAAAATACCTCCCGCGCCGATCACTGATCCCTGCTTATCAAACTGGATGCTCAGATTAAGGGAGGAGGGGATCTGTTCTGATTGGAGGTAATAGTTGACAAGGTCCTTGGCAATACTCCCGTGTTCAATCATAACCTTCCCTGAAAAGGGCTGTTTGGCGTCTTCCAGATATTTTGTGATGGTCAGGAATCCCGCGCCAAAAAATGGTGAAAGATTGAAGTCCTCAAGCGGTTTGTCCACTGGGATAGGGACATTTTTCAGGAATCCCCGGACCTCACCAAATGCATTGGTCTCCACTGTAAGGCCTTTAATAGGCCCTGAACATTCGATTTGTATTGAGAGGCGATCATTTCCCTTCAGGGTCCCGCCCATCAGGCTTCCTGCCAGATATCCATGGCCCAGCACAAGGGTTTCCAGGATGCCTAGTTCGTGATTCACACGCATCTCATTGATCATCTTCGTGCCATGTACCATTCCTCCCCTGATATCGCCGTCTGCCAGCAGAAAGCTATAGAGTTTGTCTCTGGCGCTTGCTCTCAGCTGATCCTTTAGAGAGTCTCTAAATATTTTTTTCTTTATCATAAGACAGTTCTCTTGCTATGTAATAAGGAATCCAGACTATCAAAAGGACCATACCTCTGCAAGGGACATTGTGATATTCTCCAGATAGATTTCCTTTTATATCACAGCCACAAGAACTGGGCCGGGATGCTGGCACATCATTTGCAGTAATAAAGGAAGATTGGCCAAAAATTGAAATTATATTTTTTTAAATTAAAAACCCGCATCCTGATCAATACAAAGGTTGTTATCAGCAGATACTTCTTGTCCCTTTAAGATTCAGTTTTTAGGAGATGGATTTGAATCGTAATTTCCCTATCCTGCTTGCCGAAGACCATGTGGTCACACGCAAGCTTCTTGAAAAAAAGCTTGTTCAGGCAGGCCACGAGGTTACTTCTGTTGAAAACGGGCGTGACGCGCTCAGGTTGTTTGAAAACAGATTTTTCCCTATTATTCTAACTGATTGGATTATGCCTGAGATGGATGGTCTTGAGCTGTGCAGGGCCATCAGGAAGATGCATTCAAAAGGATATGTCTATATTGTCCTTTTGACAGCCAAAGACGGAAAGGATGATATCATACTGGGGCTTGAGTCCGGGGCTGATGATTATCTGACAAAGCCGATTGATCATTTAGAATTGATTGCCCGCCTGAATACTGCAAAACGGATATTATCCCTGGAAAAGTCCCTTAAAGATGCCAACGAGGAGAACATACTTCTGTCTGTGACAGACTCCCTTACTGGTTGTTATAACAGGGGATACCTTAATGAAACCTTGCCCAATGAGATCGAAAGGGCCAGAAGATATGATCATGACTTGTCTATAGTCTTTTGTGATATAGATCATTTCAAGAAGGTCAATGACACCCATGGACATCAGGTTGGAGATTTGGTCTTAAAGGAATTTGTCCAGCGCATCAGGGAATTGGTACGTGACAAGGTGGACTGGATAGCGCGTTATGGAGGCGAGGAGTTCATGGTTGTCCTGCCGGAAACAGATGTCACGGGTGCATGCAGTATGGCAAAAAGGCTGCGATCCTCCCTTGCGGATAGAAAAATTCTTATCCATGATAAGATGCTGAGTGTGACATCCAGCTTTGGTGTAACAGGGATTAATCTGGACACTTCTGTCTCCATGAAAAAATTTGACACCATTATAGGCCAGGTAGACAAATTTTTATATCAGGCAAAAGAGAAAGGAAGGGACTGCATCGTATCCGGAGTGCTGTAATGTTATCTAATATTTATTGCCTGAATTTATCATCTCTTTTATTCCCGGCCATTCTCTTCCGCTTCCGGTCCTTCTTTCCTTTTGAACTCCGCGGGTTCCTCGTGTTTGATATCTTCATATTCCACCCATACAAAATTCAACAGATTCCATCCATAGGGTGACTTATAAAACTTGAGTTTCACACTTCGATCCGGTGGAAAGCTTGCAAAAGAGGCAACAGCCTCCCTGGTCCAGTATTTCTCTTCCAGGGCCTTTATAAACTCCAGATTTCTGGGAGATAGCCTGCAATAGATCTTGCCCCATATTCCTTCGCACAAGGCTGTGATCTCATCATCATGCCGCTCATCAAGCTTTGCTTGTGCCATTGAACCGGCACTGTTTATCAGAAAGGCAATTGCGCTTTCCGTGTCCTGACGTGTAAGAGTGAGAGTCACTCCCTCCTCATCCGTTTTGCCGGATTTACCTGAAGCGGCACACCCCAAAAACATGGCAGCCAGGACAGGTGTAATTAATATCAGGACCTTCATTTTTTTAAAAACTCTCATATTGCGCCCCCTTGAATAAATTATGATTAACTGATGGTCTTTATAAGAAGTGTTAATGTAATTCCAGACACCACGGTTGATACCAAAATAATGGCGGCCAATAGATCGGGTGATCGATTAAATCTGATTGCGTACATCAGTGGCAGAAGTGCTGAAGGTGTAGACGTCTGAATCATGGCGACCTGTTTTTCAAGGCCTGTTACACTAATCATTGCAAGAATAAGGCAGGCAACCGCCGGAGAAATTATGAGCCTGAGTCCCAATGCGAGGGGAATGAATTTGGCATGGCTCATAGTAAATTTCATCTTTGAAAGCTGGATTCCCAGTATGAATATCAACAGGGGGATAGTAGCCTGACTGAGCAGATTCAGACTTTTACTAATGGGACCCGGGATGTTGATTGACATGCCGGATAATATCAAGGCAATAACCATGGCATGAAAAATAGGAATTCTGGCCATGTCAATCATGATTTTAGAAAAATTTATTTCTTTGCTGCTGATATAGATCGCTACAGTGCTGAGTGGGATACTGAATGCGGCAAAATACAGAATGGAATAGGCCTCAGCGTTCTTGCCAAACGCGAAGTAGATAAGGGGAAGTCCGAAATTTCCCACATTAACCATGGAGCACGCGAGAATAAAGGAGACGCGCTCATCCTCTGTTGCCCTGATACTCCTTGCTATAAGATGGGCAAGAGCAATCATGATAGACGTGAGAAGCGTCATAAATATGACGGGTTTTATCAATGATAGCAGTGTAATGTTAAACTTTATCACTGAACTAAAGATAAAGATCGGACCAAACACATTGATTGCAAGATTTGTTATCTGGGATATGTCAGGGTGACATATCCTGTTATAGACAAATGCAATAGCTACAATGATAAACAGTGGCAGAATAGATGTATTAAATATGACGGCAAGTTCCATATGCGGGCTTTCCAAGAAGTTCCTTTGCAAATATCAGGGGTTGTCTGTTGTGAATGAATGCGATGGTTGAATTATGGTGTTAGTGTTCACCGCTATAAAAAGATAATATATATCTTCCTATATCTGGTTGCAAGTTCTGGGATTTTTTTCTGAAAATTTTTCAGGGGCCTGGAGCGGATAAGTAATCCAACCGAGGTTCAGGCAGTTAACTCTTTTTTTGTTAAAGAGAGGAAAGACCGCTTATAAAACACCTCTTCCGGTCAGTTTTGGGACTATTGAAAATGCTCCTATAATTAGATTTGTCTGGCAGGGCCCCGAATCAGAAACAGGAATCATGGCCCGATTTAAAAGCTTGACATTGTGGGCTTTTAAAACGATTAGTATCAAATAACTCGTTGCCAGGTATTAAAATAGCTGCTACTTTTTTTAAATGTTCAGATCCGGGTCATCTCCTTGAACACATGGATCCAGAACCTGTAATTGTAACCGCTTAAAGCCTATCTCTTTTAACCTTCAGGCTCTTTTCCATTCTGCTGCTGAAAGAATGAGTTCCCGGCTTCCAGACAGTTTCCTGGCTTTCTGGAGTGATATAACTCATAAATCACAATTCGCAATTTCTAGTTCATAATTATTTTCATCATTATTAAATAATGATAGAGTTTTAGGAAAACCTGGCCGATATGACATAAATGATCTAAAATTTATTCCCGACTTTTTCTTACCATTTTGTCATAAAATGGAAAAGGCGGAAGATTCAGTGTGGACATATGTTGTAATTGATTGAAATGATTGAAATTGCCTGGTTTTCTTGTTTTGTGATACATTTCTAGTATTCCTGTCGATTTTACTTGATTTTCTGACCAGCATTGTACTATTTTTCACAAACAAGTCTGCCTGACCCTTTTCTCGAGTTTATAAAATTTATGTTTTTGGGGAATTTGTTGAGCTGGCTCGCTGTTTTTGCTGGGGCTTAGGTTTAAATATTAAACAATTAAAGGAGATGTGAGATGTCAGAAAGCAGTGAAACGAAGGTTCCACCTTCAGAGGAGTTTGCGGCAAAGTCGCATATAAGTGCGGAACAGTATGAAGAGATGTACAGGCGATCTATTGAAGATCCGGAGGGATTCTGGGGTGAGATCGCGGATAATTTTGTGTGGAAGGAAAAGTGGACCAAGGTCCGTGAATATACATTTAATGATCAGGTAGATATCAAATGGTTTATTGACGGTAAAACCAATATTTCAGTGAACTGCCTTGACCGTCACCTTGATACAAAGGGAGATCAGACCGCAATTATCTGGGAAGGGAACACCCCGGGTGAGGATCAGGAAATTACTTACAGGGACCTTCACGATGAGGTATGCAAATTTGCTAATGTCCTTAAGGGATTAGGAGTAAAAAAGGGTGACAGGGTCTGTATTTATCTGCAAATGATACCTCAGGCGGCAGTTGCGTGTCTGGCCTGCGCGCGTATTGGTGCTATCCATTCTGTGGTGTTTGGCGCGTTCAGCGCGGATGCCCTTCGTGATCGTATCCAGGATTCTGAATGCAAGATCCTTGTCACACAGGATACAGCCCTGCGTGGACCCAAGAATGATATTCCAATGAAGGCTAATGCTGACAAGGCCCTGGCTGCCTGCCCCAGCATTGAAAAGTGTATTGTTGTAAAGAGGACAGGAAATGAAGTCCTCATGCAGGATGGCCGGGATGTGTATTATGGTGACTTGATGGCTGACGCGTCTCCTGAGTGTGAACCGGAATGGATGGATGCGGAAGACCCCCTGTTTATCCTTTATACATCAGGCTCCACTGGAAAGCCCAAAGGTGTGCTTCATACGACCGGCGGTTATATGGTATATACAGCCACCACATTCAAAAATGTTTTTGATTATCATGACGGGGACGTATGGTGGTGTACTGCTGATATTGGGTGGATAACCGGTCACAGCTATATTGTTTACGGTCCTCTTGCAAACGGCGCTATCTCAATCATGTTTGAGGGTGTGCCCACATTTCCTGACGCTGGAAGGTTTTGGGATGTGTGTGATAAGTACAAGGTAACCCAGTTCTATACCGCGCCAACTGCAATTCGCTCGCTTATGCGCATGGGCGATGATCCGATCAATGCGCGTGATCTTTCCAGTCTTAAGCTTCTGGGAAGTGTTGGTGAGCCAATTAATCCTGATGTCTGGACCTGGTACAGAAATACTGTAGGTCATGGCAAGACACCTGTTGTTGATACCTGGTGGCAGACAGAGACAGGCGGTGTACTGATCACCCCACTTCCAGGCGCGCATACTCTTAAGCCTGGGAGCGCGAGCAGACCGTTTTTTGGTGTTGAGCCGATTATCCTTGATGATGAAGGGAATGAGGTGAAGCGGGGCGAGTCAGGCAAACTGTGCATGAAGGCGCCATGGCCGGGCATGCTTCGCTCAACCTGGGGTGATCATGACAGGTTTATACAGACCTATTTCAGCACCTATAAGGGATATTATTTTTCAGGTGACGGATGCCGCCAGGATGAGGAAGGTGACTATTGGCTTCTGGGCCGTGTGGATGATGTTATTAATGTGTCTGGCCACAGAATGGGCACTGCCGAAGTTGAAAGCGCTCTGGTATCGCACTCTGCTGTGGCTGAGGCTGCTGTGGTTGGATATCCCCATGATATCAAGGGTCAGGGTATCTATGCCTATGTGACACTCAAGGCTGGACAGGAGTTCACAGATGATCTTAAAAAGGAGCTGGCAAAACATGTGCGCACAGAGATCGGACCCATTGCCACTCCGGATGTTATTCAGCATGCCCCTGATCTTCCCAAGACCCGTTCAGGGAAGATCATGCGCCGTATCTTGCGCAAGATTGCAGAGGGTGCGGCTGATACCATAGGAGATACAAGCACACTGGCTGACCCATCAGTGGTAGATGTTCTGATTGCGGGTGCCAGTATGTAGCTAAGAAAAGTAATTGGTTGTTCCGGGGCCGGAGAAAATCCTTTCTTCCGGCCCTTTGTATGCCTGATGAAATCGTACTCATCCATTTCCGGGTGGAAACCAATTAATAATAATAGAAAAATGCTGTCCGATCAGGGCCTGTACTATAATGAACAGGACCGTCGGATTTCATTGATTTCAGGAGGAAGTAATGTCAACTCGATTAGATAAATCCTCCAGGGTGAAAAACCTTGGGTGGCAGGTAACATTTGCAGGTTTGGGTATTAATCTGGCTCTTGGTGTTTTGTACACTTGGAGCATAATCAGCAGTCAGATAGATACTGCCGGATGGGGCTGGACCGCCTCAGACAGGGTGCTGCCTTATTCAGTGGCATGCCTTGTGTTTTGTTTTGTCATGATCCCCGCAGGCAGTATGCAGGATAAATTCGGCCCCAGGATTGTCGCGACCATAGGTGGTGTGCTTGTGGGTATGGGGATGATACTGGCAAGCATGTTTGAGTCTGTAACGGGATATGTGATCGGCTTTGGTGTGCTGGCAGGGGCCGGGATCGGTTTTGGATATGCCTCAGCCACCCCTCCCGCGGTAAAGTGGTTTTCTAAGTCAAAGACAGGGCTTATAGCCGGTATTGTTGTTTCCGGATTCGGCATGGCATCAATATATGCCGCACCCTTAGCCAAATGGCTGGCTGATACCTACAGTCTACAGGTAATGATGATGTCATTCGGAATCGGTTTTATGGTAATTGTTGTGGGTCTGTCCCAGCTTTTGATTTCTCCACCTGAAGGATTTGCCGCTGAGCCAGAGCCTGTACCCCAATCTGCGGGCGCGGCCGCTGTTGAGGTTGCGGAGAATTACACTCCCGGTGAGATGCTCAAGACATCGCAGTTTTATATGCTGTGGTTTATGTACGCTTGCGGCGCAGGTGCCGGACTTATGGTTATTTCCATGTGCAAGAAGATCAATGCCAAGGCTGGAGTCGGTGTACTGGCTGTTATGGCACTGGCCATTGGTAATGGAGCAGGAAGGATTCTTGCCGGAGTGATTTCAGATAAGATTGGCAGAAAGATGACCATGTTTGTGTTTTTTGTTACCCAGGCAATTGTTATAGTTGCAATGGGAGTGGTCGGCGGAAAGGATATACCTCCTGCAGTCGCAATGATTATCCTTTCTGTTCTTGTTGGTGCCAATTATGGTTCAAACCTGGCATTGTTTCCCTCAGCAACCAAGGACTATTTCGGGATGAAGAATTTCGGGGTCAACTATGGCATGATATTTACCGCGTGGGGTGTCACGCTTTGCTGCAGGGGTCTATGATGGGAAGTATCTGGTCGCATGGGCGGGGAATTATAATTTTGCTTTTTATGTCTCCGCAGCACTGCTTGTTGTCGCGGGAGTTATGACCTTCATTGTTAAGTCGCCGCCAAGAAAATACTAGAGTTGTTTCAGGTGAAGGGGATCCGGTTTTATTCAAGACCTCTCCTTTAATTACCGCAGAGATCATGGAGGACATGGAGAGAGTTTTCTCTTTTTGCCCTCCGGAATAACTCTGTGGCGACTTTACTGCTGTAGGAATTAAAACATGGATCATAAAAACCGTTTGTTTTGCTTTCTCCATGAGCTCATGCAGGCGCACGGAAAGAGTTCACTTATGGTGAAACTTGATAAGGGGCAGCGTATTTTCCACGTGAAATTGTATAATCAGGTCTATCTCTTTATGGATCTCCTTTTTCGTGTCTCCTGATACTATAAAGCTCCTGTCTATAAGAGTCGCTCCCTTCAGCCCTTCAGCCCCCAGGAATGTGCCGCCCATTACAGTAAGGTAGTCAGGCATGGCATTAATACGGTTCGCGGCAGCCCACATTCTTGACCATGCCTTGGATGTGGATGCAATATCATATCCGCCACCTCCAAGGAGCAGGAGATGGCTGGAGTACTCCCTGATTCTTTCGATTGTCTCCGCCATCCCATTATTGGTCAGATTCAAGCCTGTGAGGGGATCGTTTTTATGGGTGTCTCCGCCGATAATACTTATTACAACATTGGGTTGGAATTGCTCCATCACCGTATTTATAAGCTGGTCAAAGACAACAAGAAATGCCTCATCATCAGTCTCTTCCGGTAGCGGGATATTTATATTATACCCCCTGCCATTGCCCTTGCCAATCTCATACTCAAATCCCGACCATGGGAACAGGGATTTTCCAGTCTGGTGAGTGGAGATAGTCATGACCCTGTCATCACTATAATAGGCATCCTGCACACCATTGCCATGATGGGCATCTATGTCAATACAGGCAACCCTTAGGCCTTTGGACAGAAATGAATCAATTGCGGCAACAACATCGTTCACATAGCAGAATCCTTCTGCGTAATCACGGTGAGCGTGATGAAACCCGCCCAAAGGATTGAATGCCAGATTGGCATTCTCCTGAGTTATGAGATTAACACCGGTAAGGGTGGCAGCTGTGTAAAGCATGACATAGTCGAAAAGACCCTTGAATACGGGGCATTCGTCACCGCCCAGGTGAAAGGCAAGAAAACTGTCGTTCCATTCCCCGGAATTTGCGGCTTCAAGGGCATCAATGAAATCCGGATTATGGGACTCGTAAAGAACCTCCTTTGTGATAGTTATTGGTTCTTCCTGGCGTATCCAGGGTTCGTTGAGATACCCTTCGGAGAGCATTAAGTCCAGAGTAAATTTGGCACGGTCAGGCCTGAAGGGGTGCCCCTCACCGTAAGAGAACTCATTAAACCTTCCGGAATAGACAAGGATAGAGTCTTTGGGCCTTTCCACGTCCTGCTCCGGAAAGCGGATTGTAAATGTGCAAACCCCTGCTTCATAGGATTTGTGGGCTGTGGGCCACGCCTTTGTAAATATATTAATACCGGCCTGATTGCTGGCCAGTATTTCACAATACAGGCCTGACAGCCCATTGGAGTATGCTATCTTTTTCAGGTAGTTGGCCAGCATCCTTCCTATTCCGCGGCTCCGAAACTCCTCTGTGACAAGAATATCAAAGTCTCCCATGTTGTTTGTCGGGTTGTAGGAGTAACGGGCTTCTGCAATGATCCGGGGATTTCTTCTTGGTCCCACCAGACCAAGAATGGCCATGTCTTTGTTATAGTCAATATTAGCAAGCCCTTGGGCTATACCATTGGAAAGGGATTTGATAGTGCCGTGGTATCGCATACGGATGGTCTCTTCAGAAAGGGTGTAGAACATCTTCTGCAATCCCTTTGCATCCAAAGGTTTTACAGGCCTGAAAAATATTTCCAGCCCGTCATCAAATCGGTGGGTGAACTCATAATGTGAAGGATAGATACAGCCTGACTCCGGGGAGATAATCTGCTTTTCATCCACATATTGAAGTTTTTTTGCCTCCTCAAGGAGCTGATCCCGGAACTTGGGGTGTGCTATTGATATAAGGCCTATAGCCCTCTCCCTGACTGACCTGCCGTACAGGCTTACAGAGCCGTATTCGGTCACAACAATATCAACCTTTGTCCTGCTGTAATACTCTCCCTTGCCGCTGATAAGGGGCACTATCCTTGATTTCTCCCCGTCATGTGTTGTTGAGTAAAGGGCCATAATTACAAGACCGTTTTTGGCAAGCCTGGTTCCGTCATTAAAGTCCTGGCAGCTGAGGATGCTGAATTCTTCTGAAAGGGTGTCTGTCTCAAACCTGGCAATCCCGCTCAGGTCAATATATTGGATAGAAAGTACAGAGAGCATATTGTCATGTTTTGATATAATGTGTGGGTCATTGGCATATTCTATAGGATAAAGCTCAATGTCCGGGTTTTGATCTATCTCTTCATAGAGCTCGTTTGATCCTATTGCCATGGTGGCGACACTTTTCCCTGTGTGAAGGGTTTTTTTCCGGTTGGTTACAGCTCCGGATTTAATAAGGCGGAGATAGTCATCGGTGAATATGTCTGTATGTATGCCAAGGTTTTTCTTGCTGTCCAGATATCTCATGGCAGCAGAGCTTATTACAGACCTGTCAAAGTGGAGTGTCCTGCCGTCACTTATCATATTAGCTATATGACGTCCGATGGTAAGTGACATAGGATCAAGCTCCGGCGGGTTTACTTCAATCAGGGGAGAATCTCCCGGGACCATGTAGTCAATCTTGTCAACTGGTATGTGTGAATCGCCGCTGGTTACAGGCATGTTGGTGTTTATCTGGGCAATGACCAGTCTGGCCTTGTTAACAGCAGCCTTTGTTATATCAACGGATATACCCAGGCTGCACTGCGCGTCTGCGCCCGGAGGAGACACGCTGATCAGGGCCACATCAATGCTGACTATTCCCTTTTCCAGGGCTGTATGGAGCTCTCTGATATTTATGGGGGTGTAGTCTGCCATTCCTCCATGGGCAGATGCCTCAACACCGCGCCTTAAACCAAAGGAATTGCAGCTGAAGCTGCTTGCGTATTCAGGTTTTCCAAGCCTCTGGGCAATCTGGGAAAGTATCTGGATCACCTGGATATCACTGAACTGGTTAGCCATTTCAGCAAGGGTCTGGGTAAGGAGAACAGGTTCACCACAGCCTGTGCTTATAACTATGGTCTGGCCGTTCCTGATATGAGACAGGGCCTTATCAGGCGGCACAATTTTGTTCTTATAGATTTCCTGCCATGAGATGGCCATTTAATCTATCTCCTTACTGCTGTATCAATTGCAATCAGGACCATGAAAATTATTGGCCGGTTAACAAAGAGGCTGTTTTTACTAGACCACATCACCTTATTGCCAATGTCTTGTATTGGATATTACCCGATTCTGCTTGCGATTACAAATGTAAATGAAAAGCCTGGAAGAAGGGGTGGAGGTTTGCACTTACGGCAGAAATTAAAAAGCCAACATTTGAGCGGTTAGATGTCAGACATGTCAAAGGTTTTTAAGGCGGATGATATTTTCACCTTTTGGATGGATATCATAGCCTTTGAGCGGCGGTGACTCGGAGAAAATGGGAAAGGCATATAAAAGACATTTGGGAATCAAATTTTATATATAACCGTGTTTAAACTTGACTTATATGAATACAATTGGGTAATTTAATGTTTTATGTGTAAAGCTTGGTGGGTTTTGTTTAGGGAGTGTTAAGTTTCTGATGAAAAGGGCAGGAGGCTTAAAGTTGTAAGCAAAAATTTGAGATTCCTGCATTAATAGAAGCAAGAGTCAAAGGCAAACTTGCCTTCACCTTTTTGCGGGTTTAAATTTTTTCTTCAAGTGCCTGATGGTATCAAGGAGTATCTCGAATCCCGTATAGCTATTAACTTATTATCATTTAAGCAGTTTTCTAAAAATATAGGGGATGGAACTGGGGCAGCTGATAAAATTCAAAAGGTTGTATGTGTGGGTCGGATGAAGGTGTACCGTGTAAGTTATGTGGTTGTTTATTTCTGCCATATGGGGCAAAAAGGTGACGTCCTAAAAAAACTAAAAAAGTTATCGGAAGTATAACAGGGGCATAACAAAAAGTTACGACTGCAAGAGATGCAACCTTTATTAATCTCAAGAGTTGTGAATTTAAACATACGGCAAGCTAATGTTGATATGTTAGGAATCAACAAAGCTGGATACTGGATACATTTGATTGGGTATTTAGTATTCATTGTTCCTTGTGATGGAGTGGAAATAATCTTGCAGAGATAGAGGGGTCACGGAATAGTTTAGTGAATAATGGTAGTTACCGGCCATTTCATTTTTTGGCAGGATAGTTGCGGTATTTTAATAAAAATCATTAAAAAGGGGGAGTGGAAAAATGAAAAAGAATAGAGCTAAAATCTTAGGAACTGCATTACTTGTCGCAGTTATTGTTATTCCGCTAATCTTACAGGCTCAACCTCGGGGAGGCAGGGGTAAGCGAGGCGGCAGGGGAGGCACATCTTCATCCTTACAGAGCCCGGCATTAGCAAAGGATAATGAAGAGAAGAAGGTCCTGGCCGTCTTGAATGATATAGTCCGGAGCCAGAGCGACGCTCCTGGGAGGATTGTCCCGACGGATACCGGCAGGCTTCTGAGACTCCTGGTGGAGGCAACAAACTCAAAGAATGTGGTGGAGATCGGCACCTCTGTCGGACACTCCGCCCTCTGGATGCTGTTGGGCCTGAAGGCAACAGGCGGACATCTCACTACTTTCGACATCGATCCCTGGGCGGTTAAGCGTGCCCGTCAGAACTTCGATAATGCCGGTGTCGGCGATCTGGTCACGATCATCGAGGGCGACGCCCACGTGGAATGCAAGGCCTTAAAAGACCCCATCGATCTTTTGTTCCTGGATGCAGACAAGGAAGGCTATCTGGATTACATGGAAAAGCTGATGCCGCTTTTACGAACGGGCGGAATTATTTCTGCAGACAACATAAATATGATGACTCAAGCATTTATAGATGCCATCACGAAAAATCCCGACCTGGAGACGATCATCCTGGGTAATGTAAGCATAACACTAAAGAAACGTTGATAGAAACTAGCGAAGCTTCGCCTTAAACCGGAGAGGCTTCGCAACACTGGTCACTGGTTGCACTTCTCCCCGAGTCCCGCTCACAGCGGGATCCCCTCCGTCCTGCAGGCGAGGGGTATTCTTATGGAACGGAGGTTGTCGTGGATATTGCCCCCAAGAAAGAATTATCTCTCTTTGACTCTGTGTGCATCATCGTTGGGATCATCATCGGCGCCGGTATCTTTGAAATCACCCCGACCGTCGCCTCATGCATGGGCGGCTGGGCAGGTATACTGGCTATCTGGCTGGCAGGAGGCCTGCTGGCACTGACCGGTGCACTGTGTTATGCGGAACTGGCCACTGCCTACCCTCATGAGGGCGGAGACTATGTCTACCAGACCCGCGCATACGGAAGCTGGGCAGGTTATCTGTTCGGCTGGTCACAGCTTGTTATCATCCGGCCCGGGGATATAGCACTCCTGGCTTTTGTCTTTGCCAGATATGCCCAGACATTTTATGCACCGTTTGAAAAAATGCGTATGACCTATGCTGCAATCGCAGTTGTCGTGTTAACCGCCATCAACATCCTGGGCGTAAAAGAGGGCAAATGGACTCAGAACTTATTGACTGTGATCAAGTCAGTTGGTCTGCTGGCCATTATTGCTGTGGGTCTGTTTGCGCCTGTCCAGTCTTTAATCCCTGCTGAGACATCGGATGTCACAATGGGGGGGCTTAAACTGGCACTCATCCTTGTGCTTTTCACGTTTGGCGGCTGGAACGAGATGGCCTATGTCGCCGGAGAGGTCAAACAACCAAAACGTAATATTGTCCGTGCCCTGGTGATCGGAACCGTCCTTGTAACAGTACTGTATATGCTTGTCAACGGTGCGTTCCTTCACTCACTGGGGCAGGGGGGGATGGCGTCTTCTGAGGCGATTGCCGTTGATACGATGGCCACGGTCTTTCCCGTGACGGCAGGTAGGGTGATCGCTATTATCATCTGTATCTCGGCACTTGGAGCGGTAAACGGTCTGATCTTTACCGGTGCACGTATCTCCTATGCAATGGGGTCCGAACATAGATCATTCAGGGGTCTGGGAAGTTGGAGCACGCGCTTTGGTACACCTGTCAGGGCACTTATAGTCCAGGGTTGCCTGAGTCTGGCGATTGTCATTTTTGCCGGGTCCTTTATAGATACTATTCTCTACACCGCTCCGGTTGTGTGGGTGTTCTTCCTGGCAACAGGTCTTTCCGTGTTCGTACTAAGGCGTAAGGATCCCCTGATCCCACGTCCCTATAAAGTATCCGGTTTTCCGGTGCCGACGATTATTTTTTGTGCCTGCTGTATATTTATGCTCTACAGCTCCGTGACGTACGCTATGGCGGTAAAGCCTGTTGGTCTGATTACCGTTGTTTGCGTCCTCCTGGGAGGTGCAGTCGTCTATTGGTTTACAGAGGTAGGCAGAGAGAGAAAGAACAGTTACACAAACAAGTAAATAGAAACTGAGTACAGGCTACGCCTGAATCAAGCCAGGCATCTCTATCCCGATTATCCTCAAATAGCGGCTATTAAAAATCAAACGTTAATCCGTCACTATAATTGTAACGATTACTGTTTCAAATCTATATTCTAAAGAGCATTGTCTTTAAGTTGATGATTCCAATGCGGGGATTGTGCTATCTGCTATA
>JAFDJA010000306.1 GCA_019307745.1 Deltaproteobacteria bacterium
TATGGTAGAAAGCACTCCTGTTATTAACAAGTTATAGATGAGATGCATGGTTTTACCAAGTAAATAATAAATAGATTACAAGGATATGCCTACGGGCATGACCAAAGAGAAGAAAAATGATTTTTAAAATATAAGGGGAGACAAGATGGAGAAATTGTTACTATTTGATGTAGGTAAATGTACGGGATGCAGGACATGTGAAATGGCGTGTTCACTGATTCAAACTGGAATATGTAACCCCGCAAATTCCAGAAGGAGAACACTACATTTTAATGAAGATATCCTGGACGTGTCGATGCAGTGTCAGCAGTGTGATGACCCTGCCTGTATGAATACATGCCCAGCAGAAGCGATATATGTTGATGATAAGACAGGAGCCAAAATAATTAATTATGATAAATGCATAGGGTGCAAGATGTGTAGTATTGCCTGTCCATTTGGAGCAATTTCGGTAGACCCTCTGACTAAGAGAGTAGTAAAGTGCGACATGTGTTCAGGGGATCCCGCATGTGTAAAATTTTGCGCTACCGGTGCTATTGAATATATTACTGCAGATGCCTATGATAAGAAGAGGCAGAGAGAGAGGATTATGCAAATGAAGAAGATTGCAGGAGGAGGTGTGTGATATGTACGGCAGCACAGGAAAACTATTGAGCATTGACCTGAGCACAAAAAGTTATACAACCGAAGATACGAGGCCTTATTTTAAAGAATATTTAGGGGGCAGGGCGCTCAACCACATACTCCTTTTCAGAGATACTGACGTAGCCAGGGTTTCTCCTTTTGATCCTAAAAATGAAATCATTTTCAGTGCAGGTCCCTTATGCGGAACCACATGGCCAAGCGCGGGACGATTACATGCAACATTTATTGCTCCCTTGCCCTATAGCGGGTGGGGAGATTCAAATATAGGTGGAGCAATAGGACCTGAACTCAAGTTTGCCGGTTGGGATACAGTGGTCATTAAAGGTAAGGCTAAAAAACCAACCTATATTTATATTGAAGATGAGCGGATAGAGTTTAAATCGGCTAATGATTTATGGGGAAAAGGTGTAGATGAATCTAATAGCATACTACGCAAGAGACATAGTGGCTCTCAGGCACTACTGATTGGCCCTGCAGGTGAAAATCGTGTACGATTTGCGAGCATAAGAACGCATAGGTCAAACAGTCTGGGAAGATGTGGGGGTGGAGCAGTAATGGGATCAAAATATCTTAAAGGTTTAGTAATAAAAGGCAGCACGGGTGTTAAGATTTATGATCCCGAAAAATTTCTTGATCTCTCAATGAAATGCCAGATGGATCTTATGGATCCGAATTTCGGACCATTGCACAGCCAGAGTAATGCTATCATCTCACAACACGGAACAGCGGGATTTACCAGCATCTTTGCACGGAAGGGCATGACACCTCTTAAGAACTGGAGCCAATGTGGTATCTGGGCAGGTGATGTTGAGCTTACTGAAATGAGGGGTGATAAGTGGTGGAAAAGACAGGATGCCTGCTACAGTTGTCCGGTACATTGTCTTGGTGCATACAAAGTAGAGGATAATAAATCTCCTTCTTCTAGTGGAGGCCCCGGTTATGATTCGCTTGTGGCCTTGGGACGCAATTGTTTGGAGCCAAGGGCTAAAATTGTATTAAAGCTAAATGCTATGTGTAATGATTTAGGGCTTGACCCGGTGGAATTAGGCAACTCCTTCTCTACTATGATGGAATGGTATGAAAAGGGAATTATAGATGAAAAATTTACAGACGGTGTTCCTATGAAATGGGGCAATGGTGAAGGAATGCTTGAATTGGTTGCAAAAATTGCAACAAGGAAAGGTTGTGGAAACAAGCTGGCTGAAGGTCCATACCGGGTTGGTAAAGAACTCGGAAAAGAAGCTCTGAAATGCGTGTACCATCAGAAAGGGATGTGTGCACCGGGATTGGAAACACGATCAGCTATAGGATCCATGCTTGCATCTGCACTCTCACCACGAGGTTCACATCATTTATCAGGATTTCCTACAACGGAGTTATTCAATAGCCCATCTGTAGCAACACGTATATCTGGATTTAGGGAGGCTGGAGATATACGTTCCTATCATCCGGAGGCCAAGGCCAGGCTTGTTCAGTTTTATGAGAACCTTTTTGAACTTCCGGACTCAATGGGTATTTGCAAGTATCCTCTAAAGCACTCTATTATGCCACTGGTGAAAAATTTACAAAAAATGAATTAATGAAAATTGGTGAAAGAGCCTACCAGATTGAAAGAGCAGTCATTGTGCTGAGGGGTATCAGGCGGAAAGACGATATGCCCAACTGGAAATGCCTTAATGAGGAGTGCCCTGGTGAACATCCGGCAGGTCCGGTACCATTACCACCGATTGACCAGGGGAAATATGAAAAGATACTTGATCGTTACTATAAGTTGAGAGGATGGAC
>JAFDJA010000054.1 GCA_019307745.1 Deltaproteobacteria bacterium
CATTCCGTCTTATGGCCATGACAGACCTGAATGATAAGACCCGTCCTGACACCCTTAATGAAGTAATTACCATGATTGCATCAGCTGCAGGGGGTAAGGGCATGGTAGGGGGCCAGGCAGTTGACATTCAGATGGAAGGAAAAAAGATAGATCCATCACTTATGGAATATATCCATACTCATAAGACAGGGGCGCTGATATCTGCGTCGGTTCTTTCCGGGGTCATGCTCGGAGGAGGATCAGATTCTCAGAAAGAAGCGGCAGTATCATACGGGAACAAGATTGGATTGGCATTCCAGATTGCTGATGACATCCTTGACATAGAAGGAAGTACCAGTGAGATTGGAAAGCCTGCAGGATCGGATCAGGAGAAAGGAAAGAACACTTATCCGGCTGTGTATGGTCTTTCCCTATCAAAGGAGAGGCTTAATGATGTGATTATTAGTGCCATTAAAGACCTTGAGCAGTTTGATTTCAGGGCAGAACCCCTGAGGCAGATCGCTCGATATATAATTGTGAGAAAGAAATGATGCAGAAAAAAAATCAGGGAAATATGCTGAATAACATTGATAGTCCCAATGATCTTAATGATTTGAATCTTATTGACCTTGAACAATTAAGTTCTGAAATCAGACAGGAGATTATTGAAACAGTGTCAAAGACCGGAGGCCATCTAGCGCCCAGCCTGGGAGTTGTTGAGCTGACCATTGCCCTCCATTATGTTTTTGATACTCCCAGGGATAAAATAATATGGGATGTGGGACATCAGGCCTATGCTCATAAACTACTTACTGGAAGGAGAGAAAATTTTCATACACTCCGTACATATAAAGGCATAAGCGGTTTCCCCAAAAGGAAAGAAAGTCCCCATGATGCCTTTGATACCGGGCACAGCAGTACATCGATCTCTGCTGGTCTGGGTATTAGCACCGCAAAGGCTCTTAAGGGTGAAAAATCAAAGGTAGTTGCCGTAATTGGAGATGGCTCCATGACAGGCGGAATGGCCTTTGAAGGGCTTAATCAGGCAGGCCATACAGAGAGGGACCTCATTGTAGTGCTCAATGATAATGAGATGTCCATTGCCCCCAATGTAGGGGCCTTTTCATCATTTCTCAGCCGCAAGAGGATAGGTCCGAAATTTGTTAATTTGAGAAAAGAGGTGGAGATCTTTCTTAAGTCAATCCCAAGTGTAGGTGAGAATATTCTGAATATTTTCCGAAAGAGCGAAGATTCCTTTGTGACATTTTTTACACCGGGCATGCTCTTTGAGGCGTTTAAGTTTAAATACATCGGCCCAATACAGGGTCATCGTCTTGACAGGATGATTGAGACATTTAAAAATGTCAAACTCCTTGAAGGTCCGGTCCTTGTCCATGTGCTGACACAGAAGGGCAAAGGATATAAGCCCGCAGAGGACGATCCTGCCTATTATCATGGGGTTGGCAGCTTTGAAGTGGGTACTGGGATACCTTCAAAAAACTCAGCCGAATCACCACCCACCTACACACAGGTCTTTGGCAAAACAATGATTAATCTCGCTAAAGTGGATAAAAAAATCTATGCTATTACTGCTGCCATGCCTGAAGGCACGGGGCTGAACCAATTTTCCAGGGAGTTTCCTGACAGGTTCCTGGATGTTGGTATTGCAGAGCAGCATGCAGTGACCTTTGCTGCAGGTCTTGCAACTGAGGGCTTTAAGCCGGTTGTGGCCATATATTCCACATTTCTTCAGAGGGCATTTGATCAAATAGTGCATGATGTCTGTCTTCCTAACCTGCCTGTTGTATTCTGCCTTGATCGATGTGGCCTTGTTGGTGAAGACGGACCAACCCATCATGGTCAGTTTGATATCACATATCTCAGAAGCCTGCCTAACATGACTGTTATGGCCCCGAAGGATGAGAAGGAACTTCAGAATATGCTTTTTACTGCAATTAATCACCCCGGTCCTGTGGCAATACGATACCCCAGGGGCAAAGGTATGGGTGTTCCTCTTGAATCTGAATATAAAAAGATCCCTATAGGAGAATCAGAACTTCTGAAAGAGGGACATGATCTTATGATTATTGCCATTGGGAGTATGGTACCTGTATCAATAAAGGCTGCTGAAATTCTTGAAGAGGACGGGCTTTCAGCAGGTGTATTAAACTGCCGGTTTGCAAGCCCTCTTGATGAGAAAATTGCAGGGTACGCAAAAACTGTCGGCAGGCTTCTTGTTGTAGAGGAAAACATCAGGCAAGGCGGTCTGGGAGGGGCAATTCTGGAGTTTTTGAATGACAGGGGTCTGCAGAATATCTCAATCAAAAGGATAGGCCTTCCTGACAGATTTGTTGAGCAGGGTCCTGTTTCGGTCCTCCATGAGGAATGCGGTCTTGACAGCCTTAATATTGTCAGGGAGGCAAGGAGCTTTTGCCGTGAAGGACAGAATGTGAAGTAAACCTAATTGATGTATGAACTTTCCGCTTCCGGCATGGGGTGGCAGGGTGTTTTAAAAAACCTTTGTGTTTTAAGCCTCATCAGATGGCTGATAAAGAATTCAGGTATGGCACTCCCCTGACATGCCAGTTCAGGTTTACAGGGAGAAAGATAGATTTCCAAACAAAAGATCCGACTTGATCTCATGCTTGTTCAGAGGGGACTGGCAGAAAGCCGTGAAAAGGCAAAGGCCATTATCATGACAGGCGTTGTGGAGATAAATGGCATTCGAGTTGATAAACCTGGCCATTTTGTCCATGTCTCATCTGATATTGTACTCAAACAGGATAATCTTCCCTATGTCAGCCGAGGCGGATTAAAGCTGGAGGCTGCCCTTGATCATTTTTCTATAAAGGTCCATGGAAAGACATTGCTTGATATAGGCGCATCCACAGGTGGGTTCACCGACTGTTTGTTACAGAGGGGTGCTAAAAAGGTTATTGCTATAGATGTCGGACATGGTCAGTTTCACTGGAAGCTCCGCCAGGATGACAGGGTGGTGTTGATGGAAAAGACTAATGCCAGGTACCTGACACTTGATGTAATTGGCGAGCTGTCCAGTGGTGCAGTTATAGATGTCTCATTTATATCATTAAGACTTGTTGTCCCGGTGGTCTCAACGTTGTTGCTGGATAACGGCTTTATCGTGGCACTTATAAAACCCCAGTTTGAGGTGGGCAGGAACCAGGTTGGCAAAGGAGGTGTTGTCCGCGACCCGACTCTGCATGACAGGGTCATTGATGATCTGAGCAGGTTTTTTAGTGAACGCGGCTGGGCCGTTAGAGGGTGCATCCCTTCGCCCATCCTGGGCCCAAAGGGAAACCGAGAGTTTTTGATCTATATTACAGTATAAAACAGCCCGTGCCTTATCTTGTCTGGACGATGGCGAGGGCTGGTATTTTTTGAATAAGGCCTGAAGATATCCGGAGTGGTCTTAGTGACCACGTTTTGAGGCCTTAATCGGGTTCACCTTATGTTTTTTCGTGGTGACCTCGGCTTTGACATGTGTTGCCATATTGCAGATTCCCACCGTCCATCTCCTGGCAGGGTCAGGGAAGCTTTCGCAATATTGTCCTGACGGGAAATCCTGGATTTTTTGGCAGCCTTTGCATTCCTCACCTATCTGTGCACAGGAGCCTTGGTTATACTGGCATCCGTTTTTTTTCATAAAAAAGCAGTCAACACCTTCTTTTACGGTTATGCAGAGCATGATTAATATTTCCTTTCCTGAAAATTTCTTCCAAAAATAATTCACATTTAGAGGATGGTAGAGTTAGACCGAGACTTTATGTATTAATCAGGATGAATTGTCAAGAAAAAAACTTAATGGTCGTTGGACTTGCTGCATCGTTTCTCTTTTCCAGGGCGTGATTATATCTATAATGAGTATATTGCACGTGAATGATTGCAGCAGAGTGAACAATTGCTGTTCCTGGTTTTCAGACCAGGTCTGCCATAAACAGCAGTTGGTCTGTGACAATGACCTCAATTGGATTTCCGTTATTTTTTGTTCATTGTTCAATCCCGCGTTTGACGGAATTTTATTTCTCCAGTTCAGATTTCGTTCAGATTATACTCAGTTATTGGAGGCGTGATAACAGGGACTTTCATTATTGTATGTTTTAGGTTCTGTGTAAAAATTGCCTTAAATCCTGTGTTATTTTTCCCACATATTTGGAATAAACTTGTTTGGTTGTTTTTCTAACTATCTGAAAATTGATTCAATATTTCTAAATGAAAAGTTGAGTATGGTTTTTGCAGGAAGCTCATTACATCAGTAAATTAAGAGAGATTAGAATTCAAAACTAAAACAGGGTGAGATGTGAAACAGCTTACAGAAATTTTAATAACAAGGTTAGAAAAAAAGGGGATGAACCCCGAGGTAATTCCCGGCTTTATCAGGAATTTGGAAAACACTATATTAGCTAACCCCCATACCGGTTTTTTACAGGTAAATAACCATCTGCACTCATTGGGGTGGGATGATTTTGAATTGGATTATCGTACTCTGGAGTTGGCTACAGAATGTTTTGAAACTAATGGCTTGAGAGATTTAGAAAATAATTTAGCCTATTAAGACTGTAGCAAAAGATATCCTGAATGATAATACCTGCACCTTGTAGTCATGTGCTGCGGTCTTAAGTCCCACTTTTATTCTTAAAGTTTGTTTCTTCGGCAGACAAGCCTCGCTCAGGTCTATTTTGCTGTTGCAGAATGGGTTCCCCGTATCATGGTTTTAATCCTCACCATCTTATATCCACGCGGGTCAAAATCATTCCATCTATTTCTAATACAAGGGTACAAAATTTTACAATGATATCAGACACAGAAATCAGGTAATAAGCATATGGAATTAGGCTGTTGGCCGATTGTTCCAATAAATCAGAAACTCAAATATCAGTACTTATTCATCCTTGACATATAATTATGATTAATCTATAAGTCGACCTACTATTGAGTTGTACAAATTTTCTCAAGGAGCCTGTTCGTGACCGCATATATTATCCGCAGGATTATTCAGTCATTTTGTGTCCTTCTTATATCTACTTTTATGATTTTTTGTGTTGTCAGGCTTCTACCTGGCGACCCCATTCTGTTATATCTCAGCCAAGACGAATATGAGACCAATCTGTCTCAGGAAGAGATTGATGCTCTGAGACATGAATATGGGCTTGACAGGTCAATACCTGTACAATATCTGGACTGGGGATGGAAGGCCCTTCATGGTGATCTTGGAGTGTCCATCTTTTACGGTACTACAGTATGGTTTGAATTAAGACAGGCTGTTCCGATCTCGTTATACTTGGGCTTGATCGGATGGATCATTTCACACATTCTGGGAGTGCCGGCAGGAATAGTCTGCGCTGTGAGGCGTGGGAAATGGATCGACACTGTCCTGACTGTATTTGGAAATATAGGAATTACAGCACCAGTATTCTGGCTCGGTGTACTTCTTATATATGTGTTCGGTCTCTGGCTGGGATGGCTGCCTATACAGGGATGGACATCCCCATTTGATGATCTATGGATGAATTTAAGGCAGATATTAATGCCTGTAGTATGCCTTGGGCTTCCAATTATTGCCGGTGACATACGTATGGTCAGATCTGCCATGCTTGAGGTTACAAGACAGGATTATATCAGGACCGCCTGGTCAAAGGGGCTTTCTGAAAGGACCATAATATTCAAGCATGCCCTGAGAAACGGTATCATACCCATAGTTACTTTAATGGGTATGAGCGTCCCGCAGGTCTTCGGTGGGCAGGTACTTATTGAGACAGTATTTAATATTCCAGGTATGGGCAGGTTGGCCGTTGAGGCTCTATTTAGCCAGGACTACGCCATTATTCAGGGTATCGCCCTGATGATGACCAGTATTATCATTACCTGTAATTTTCTCGTTGATATCTCTTACGGCTGGATTGATCCAAGGGTAAAATATTCATAAAGGATTTGAAAGAATGTCAGAAGACAGTGCATTACAGATAGACGAAAACGCGCCACGCGTAACTGCGTTACAGCGCTTCGTGAATGTATTTTTTGGCCGCAAGATAGTCGTATTTGGCCTTGTAGTAATAATAATACTTGTTTTGGCTGCTGTTTTTGCTCCTTTTGTAGCTCCGTTTGATCCATATGAGCAGAACCTTTTAAACACAAAAGCGACTCCGTCATGGGAACATCCCCTTGGGACTGATACACTGGGAAGAGATACACTGAGTCGTATAATCTATGGTGCCAGAACATCCTTGCAAGTAGGCATTTTGGCGATTCTGGTATCTTCCTCTATTGGCATGCTGCTTGGGCTTACCGCAGGATATTTCGGCGGATGGACTAACACCATTATTATGCGGGTCATGGATGCCTTGATGTCCTTTCCCCCTATAATGATGGCACTAATGGTAGCCTCTCTATTAGAGGGGGGTATCTACAGTGTCATTGTGGCGCTTTCGGTAGGTATGATTCCTCCTTACGCGAGGGTTATGTGCGGACAGGCCCTTCATATAAAGGAGAATGACTATGTCCTTGCTGGAAAGGCCATAGGTGCAACTAACAAGCGCGTTATGTTCAGACATGTGGCACCAAACTGTTTTCCGCCATTGATTGTTATGATGACCATGTCAGTTGGAAGAGCAATCCTTGCTGAGGCAGGTCTAAGCTATTTGGGGATTGGAATCAAACCTCCCGGAGCTGCATGGGGTGCAATGGTTTCTGAAGGGTATAGATACTTGGAAACATTTCCAATATTATCTTTTGCCCCAGGTATTGCAATTATGATTGTAGTATTCGCGTTTAACATGGTTGGCGACGGCCTGAGAGATGCGCTTGATCCGAGGCTTCGAGGTACACTTTAACATTTTTGCCTTCTGGTGAAATGCCTGCGGTTTGTTATCATATGGGAATGAAAATCTAGGAGAGACATAATGTCAGCCCTGTTGGAAGTGAAAAATCTGAAAACCGAATTTAATACGGACAGCGGCCTTGTTAAGGCTGTTGATGATGTTTCCTATTATATAGATGAGAATGAGATAATCGGATTAGTTGGTGAAAGCGGATGCGGTAAGTCTGTAACCCAGTTATCTGTGATGCGTATTGTTGCCCGTCCGGGCAAGATTACAGGCGGGGAGGTGTTTTTCGAAGGTGAGGACCTCTTGAAATTTGAGGCAAATGGCCCTAAGATGAGAGGGATCCGTGGCGGCAAGATCGCAATGATTTTTCAAGAGCCCATGACCTCGTTGAATCCGGTTATGACTATTGGAAATCAGGTGGCTGAATCCATGATACTTCACCTGAACATGGATAATGCGTCTGCCAGGGAGCGTGCCATTGAATTGATGGGCCAGGTCGGTATTTCTGATGCCAAAAATCGTATTGATGACTATCCACATCAGTTCAGCGGTGGTATGCGGCAGAGAGTGATGATTGCCATGGGACTTGCATGCAACCCCAGGATACTCATAGCTGACGAGCCTACAACAGCCTTAGATGTTACAACCCAGGCACAGCTTCTTGAGTTGATGAAAGATATGGTTGATCACTTTAAGGCTTCACTCATCATTGTGACACATAACCTCGGAGTTGTAGCACGTTATGCCCAAAGGATTTATGTCATGTATGCTGGCCGCATTATTGAAGGTGGTACATGTAAAGAAATTTTTAAGGACCCCAAACATCCTTATACCATAGGACTTTTAAAGGCAGTGCCAAGGCTGGATGAGCCCAGAGGCAAAAAGCTCGTGCCCATCGAAGGCCTGCCACCTAATCTTATTAATATGCCTGATGTCTGCTCATTTCTTCCCAGATGTGCAATGGTTACTGACAAATGCAGGGAACTTCCGAGGCCTGAAACAAGAGATTTGGGCAACGGACATATAGTTTCCTGCCATAGAGATATTTAGGAGAAGAGTTGTGAATTCACCGCAGAATGATTATTTGGTAGAAGTCGATAATATGAAGATGTATTTCCCTGTTCTGAGGGGTCTTCTGAAACACAAGATTGCAGATGTTAAGGCTGTTGATGGTGTCAGTTTTAAGATTAGGCGTGGAGAAACCCTGGGTCTTGTGGGTGAGAGTGGATGTGGCAAGACTACTACCGGAAGATGTATATTAAGGATTTATGAACCAACAGCAGGCCAGGTACTATTTGATAATAAGGATATTACCAGTCTGTCTATGAATCAGGTAAGACCGCTTAGACGTGAGATGTCCTTTATTTTTCAAGATCCATTTGGATCTCTTGATCCTCGTCAGACTGCGGGAAGTATTGTTGGAGAGCCCTTGCACGTACATAATTTGACTTCCAGTAAGAAGGAATTCTTTGAGATGGTTGAAAATCTGTTTCTCATGGTAGGCCTTGATCCTTCGATGGTTGACCGTGTTCCCCATGAGTTCAGCGGTGGTCAGAGGCAGCGTATTGGGATTGCCCGTGCCCTTGCCTGTCAACCATCTCTTATTATCTGTGATGAACCTATTTCCGCTTTGGATGTTTCAATCCAGGCCCAGGTAATTAATCTGTTGCAGGAATTGCAGGAAAAAATGAAAGGGTTGACCTACCTCTTTATAGCCCATGACCTCTCAGTGGTTCGGCATATCAGTGATCGCATTGGTGTTATGTATCTTGGACGCCTTACCGAAGTAAACGAGTCTGACAGGCTCTATGATAACCCTCTCCATCCATACACCCAGGCTCTGCTCTCTGCGGTACCTATACCTGATCCCTTTGTAGAAGAGGGACGTGAGCATATTATTCTTGAAGGAGAGGTGCCTAGTCCACTCAATCCTCCACCAGGCTGCGCATTTCACCCACGATGCCCAAAGGTCATGGATATATGCAGGATAAAAATTCCAAAATTGCGTGAGATTGAGGATGGGCACGAAGTGGCCTGCTTTGCGGTTTGATCTTTTGTTTATGTTGTCTGATTCTACGGGGTATGGGGTGTTATATCCCGTTTTTTTATGGATATGCTATCCACCGGCGCAGGGAATATTATCACCTATAGATTTCATAATGGGATCTGATCCCAGAAAGATCAATAGCCTGTATTAATTGAGCCTTGGATTATTTATCTGCCGCGGCCTGCCACGCCCCTGAGGGATAAAGCTTGTTCAATTAACCGCAAAGCTGTTTGAATCCCTACAGAGGATTCCCATGTTCATGATTCTGATCCTCGCCATACGGGTAATGTGTCTAAGGGTAAAAATTATTCCAATTGCTTTTTAAATACAAAGTTTTTCGCGCTTCATCATGACAGATATCGCAAAACTCAGATATGATTTTTTTTAAAAAAAAGGAGTAGTAGAATAATGGGATTTCCAAGTGTTTATCCAACAGGTGCAACTGTCTATAATCCTGATAAAAGTTGGAATGGATACACTATTTTTCAGGCAAAGGATGTTGGTGCTACTTTGATTGATATGAATGGTAATATCGTGAATCAATGGGAGGGGCTTCAGGGATTTCCAAATACTATGCTTCCGGGTGGTTTTGTCATGGGAAGCACAGGTGAAAGAGATCCGAAATGGGGAAGACAGGATATGGTAGACCTCGTACAGGTTGACTTTGAAGGCAATATTGTCTGGAAGTTTGACAGATATGATTATATTGATGATCCTGGTGAAGACCCCATTTGGATGGCAAGACAGCACCATGATTTCCAGAGGGAAGGATGTCCCCTGGGATACTTTGTGCCGGGAATGGAGCCGCTTGTTGATAAGGGAAACACATTCATTGTCTGCCACAAGAATGTTGATAATCCGAAAATATCAAACAAAAATCTCATTGATGATACGATTATTGAAGTTACATGGGATGGTGATATTGTATGGGAGTGGATCGCCAATGAACACTTTGATGATATGGGATTCAGTGAAGATGCAAAAAACGCCATGTATCGAAACCCGAGTATGGGCCCACCGAAACCTGATGGATCTATAAGCGCGGATTGGATGCACATGAATTCCATGTCTCTATTAGGACCTAATAAGTGGTATGATGCCGGTGATGAAAGGTTCCATCCTGATAATATAATCTGGGATGCCCGTCACACCAATATCATAGCTATTATTGATAAGAAGACAGGAAAGATTGCTTGGAAACTAGGTCCGTATTTTACTACTACTCCTGAGCTTCGAAAGATAGGACAGATAATAGGCCAGCATCACGCCCATATGATTCCCAGGGGATTGCCTGGTGAAGGGAACATACTTGTGTTTGATAATGGAGGTCAGGCTGGTTATGGCGCGCCCAATCCAGGAGCTCCCACAGGAGTGAACAATGCAAAAAGGGATTTTTCCCGGGTGCTTGAGTTTGATCCTGTGTCACTTAAGATAGTATGGAAGTACACACCTGCAGAGGCAGGTTTTTCCATGCCAGCTGATAACTATAAATTTTACAGCTGCCTTATAAGCTCTGCACAGCGTCTTCCTAATGGAAATACTCTCATAACCGAAGGAGCTGATGGCCGTATTTTTGAGGTCACATCTGAGCATGAACTTGTGTGGGAATATATCAGTCCGTTTTGGGGGCAAAAGAGACCGGAAAATATGGTCTACCGTGCCTTCAGACTGCCGTATGAATGGGTCCCTCAGTTAGATAAGCCAGAGGAGAAAGAGATCCCTAGGCTTGATAACAGTAAATTAAGGGTATGGGATCTTCTGGGAAAGGAAAATCCTGAGGAAAGACCCTCAAGGATCACAAAAGTAAAGGGCGGTGTGCGTGGCGTCAGAGATACAGATCTGCAGTGTATTCAGCACCTGGCTGATGATGAGTAGTTTCTGCTGAAGTCTTGTTTAACCCAGATAATGCAGTAGAAATCTGCTACAGCTTGTCCCTCCAAGGTGGGATAAAGGTCGTTTGTTTGACAGCAAAGCTGTCCTTACGCTCACTCCTGCAGGGCGGATTCCCAAATACGTGATTTTGCTTTTTAAAATAAATCTGTTGTGCCTGCGATTCATAACTGTTCCAACTTTCCCTTAAATACCAGACTTTCTTCGGCAGGCAAACTGCGCTCAATCCCATTCTACCGTCACAGAAAGTATTCCCGATTTTTTCACCATTCGCGGCTCAGGCTCATTCTTTCGATCGAGTCCCGGGCAAAAAGCCTTTCCTCAATGTTTATTGCCCCTTTACTTTGTTATATAATTGATTCTGTGATTGTTAGCCATATTGGCAGGAGTGAATTCTGGCCTGTGGCAGTAATCGGTCTAATGATTGCTTTTGCGTTTTTTATGGTATCTCTGGATAGGGGAAAACAGTTCCGCAGGGTAGGGTGAAATTAATATTGCCGGTAATTCGAAGCTAAAAATTTCAGATAATCTGCTTTTACATTAAGATCGTATTTGAAAATACTATTCATTAAGCTTGGTGTGGAGTGTGTTGCGGTGGATATCAAGTATCTCTGCAGCCCTTTTTTTATTCCCTTTTACTTTTTCAAGCACATCTGAAATGTACTGTTTTTCAAAGAGACTTACCGCATCTTTAAGAGGCATATCCTTGATCTCTCTTCTGTTAAAGGAGAGCAGCGGTATATCATTGATGTTGATGACGTCTCCTTTTATTATTGTAAAGAGCCTCTCAACCAGGTTTTCCAGCTCTCTGACATTACCCGGCCATTCATATTTTTCCATCATGAGATTCACTGCATCATTTGAAAAATGCTTCAAGGGTCTGCCGGTTTTTTTTGCCTGTTTGTTCAGAAAGTAATCAAGCAGCAGGGGAATATCCCCCGTTCTTTTTCTGAGAGGGGGGATAATAATGGGGAAGACATTCAAGCGGTAGTAGAGGTCTTCTCGAAATATTCCCTTTGAAATCAACTCCATTATATTTTTGTTGCATGAAGCAATAAAACGGATGTCTACTTTGTTAATCCTGGTGTCTCCTACCATTTCAAATTCTTTTTCCTGGAGGACTCTGAGAAGCTTTGCCTGCATGTTGATATCCAAAGTATCTACATCATCAAAAAAGATTATCCCTTTGTCAGCAAGCTCCAGCTTGCCTGTCTTGTTTTTTATCGCCCCGGTAAAGGCCCCCTTTCGATGACCAAAGATTTCACTCTCCATAAGTGTTTTTGGTATGGCTGCGCAGTTAACGACTACAAAAGGTTTGGTCTTTCTGGGGCCAAAGCGGTGTATTGATCTGGCAATAAGCTCCTTGCCGGTTCCCGTCTCTCCCTGAATAAGTATTGTCCCATCCCCTTCAGATATGGTTGATATAAGCTCAAAGATATCTTTAATCTGGCTGTCATTGCCAATGATTTTTTCAAAAGGGTTGAAACGTTCAAGCTCGTCTCTAAGATAGGTAACTTCTTTAACAAGGCTGTTTTTCTCAAATACCCTTTTTACTAGATTGATTATGTCTTCTACGTCAAATGGTTTTACAATATAGTCATATGCCCCGGCCTTCATCGCCTTGACTGCGGTCTGAATCTCTTTGACTGCACTAACCATGATGATTTCAGTGTCAGGAAAGGTCTCTTTGAATTTCGGGAGTAGTTCAAGGCCATCAGTATCAGGCAGCATGATATCCAGAAGGATAAGTTGTATGGAATATTTTGATAATATGTCGATTGCTTCTTGTCCGGTTCCTGCATAAAGGACATTGTATTTATTGTCCAGGATCATTTTAAAGGACTGCTGCACTCCGTATTCATCGTCAACAACCAGAATTGTTTCCTTTGCTTGCATGATAGTTCCCTTCTCTTATGAACATTGAAATGTATCGCCTTATGTTTTGGTGAGCTTGATTCCTGATTTATTCCATCATACAGTTAAATAGTCAAGTTTTCGACGAACATTATGAATTAATGCAATCTAAATAGTCAGAGTTTTTATCATGGTACAGGTTATTCAAGGGATTAAAAAATAGTGATAAGACACTAAGAGTTTGGCCTTTAAGGTAAAGGTTAAGCCATGTTATTGTCATTGGCAGTATATTGCATATCCGGACTTTTTAAAAAGACGGCGCGGAAACATTGATTAAACAAGTTGACTTATAAACCTTTCCACATCTGTCTTAAGATCATAGATATCTCCCATAAGAGTCAGAAAATCATTCTCGCTAAAGTTAAGCGCCTTTTGGGTCTCTTTTGAAATGGCCTGTTTTGTTTCGTCGTTCAGGTTTTCCATTGAGAGAATCGCAAGAAGACTCCCAATACAAATTATACGGTTAAAACCTGCTGTCCCATCATGACTGCCAAGTACTATTAAGTCGTGCAGAGAATGGGAATTGCATGCCTGTTTTACTTTAGTTGGAAGATTCCAATGATCGCAAAGCAGAGTTCCCATAAAGGAAGTTGAGGGTATGTTGAAATGTTTTTCTGCCACTGGGAATAGGCAACCATGTTCCTTGCAGTGGCGGTTGGTTACCTTGTAATGTTCATTGTAGAATTTCAGTAAAACAAGTTTTCCAATATTATGAAGCATTGAGGCTGACCATAACTCATCATAGGAGAGGAGTGGTTCAAATTTTCTAGCGAGATATCTGGTGCATAGACTTGTATAGAATGAATGATACCAAAAGTCGGTTAGCTCATTTTTATCATCAATTGCCAGGGTATTAATAACAGAGAGCGAGAGGACCATTCTGTATACTTCGTTCAGACCCAGAAGGACCACTGCAATAGGCACTTTTACTATTTCACGGCGTAGGCCGTAATAGGCCGAGTTGGCTATTTTAAGGATTTGAGCCGTCAGTGCAGGATCTCCACTCAGGATATCCGCAATTTCGTCAATTTCCACAACCTCATTGTGGATCATAGCCTGGAGCTGGGTAACTACCTGTGGGAGAGCAGGAAGTGTGCAATGTTGTTTAAGGAATGTTTTTTGGTCAATCTCAAAGGGTTCAATCATCGCGTTGTAGTCTCCTAATCAGAATTAACATGAAACTTTCAGGTGGAATTGGATTGAAATTGAGTTCTATCTAATTTTATTAAGAAATATGACTTTGATTTGGCTTATAGGTATTTTATTGTCTTAGTGATTAAAAGTTTATAAAAAGACAACAGATTATATAAGGCAGTCATGAATTAAATTGGCAGCAAAATGACAGTCATCTCCTTTCTTTTTAACAAATGTCTGATGATCTGAATGTCGATCTTTCCCAAGATCCCTTGTCAATAAATATCTCCAATTTTTTTTCAGGCCCCGATTATCTCCTCTTCTATCAAACGAAATGGCGGTTGATTATTTTGTTTTACTTTTGCCTTTTACTAATGTTCCGCAAGTTTTGTGCCAAAAAATATTATGTTTTCAGCCACATATTTCGCCTTCAGTGCTTTAATAATTAGTTAAAATGCGGCAATATGGTATGTATGATGTTTAGATAAAAAAATATTCTCCCCCGTTAAATTATTTTATCCCTGAACAGATGTTAAAAAAAGTTCTCCATTAAAAACAAATTCCTGAAAGTTATTTAAAGTATATTTTTATTTGTAATTATGTTTTCAAATAGTCAATAATAGGATTTATTTTTAAATAATTATAAATATCAAGGTGCTAGTGAATCACAGGGAAGTCTACAATCGTATTTTTATAATTATTTGCACTGAATTGTGTGCACAACAGCACTAGGAATTGTGCACATATTGAGATTTTTACTCTTACATGTCTTTAAATCTTCAGACTCACTGCCGGTTGTATGCACTGATTTTTGCAGTGGCTTATGTGTATTTATTATGTGAAATTGATAGAAATTACACGACATTATATGGTCATTCTATTCCCGTTATTGCCATTTGCTTTGGAGTAATGCGAAGAATTCGGCATGAATATTGCGGCATATCAAAATCAACTGAAAAAGAGGGCTATTAAAAGTAGTTTTTGGTGTATATTAAACTACTTGCAAGACTTTTTTAGGGCCATCTCCACTTTATTTGTTTTCAAACAGGAATGGCTAACCGCAATCTCCGCGCCAATTTGTCCTGCCTGTAACTGGAGGTGTAGAATGCACTGGTGTAAATTTTCATTTAAGCCCTTGATTTTTCAGATCTTATAGAAAGCAGGGTCAGTTTGTGTGGTCATATAATTCACTGCTATTATGGGATATAATTGTAGAAGTACATTAGTATACCACTCAATTGTCAAAAGAAAAATGAAGAGAGTTGATAGTTTTTATTTTGACATCTTAGACGATTTCTATCCGAACATTTTTAACTACTCCGGCAGTCCTGGTTTTTTAATAAAATTTGGTCTGAATGGCAGACCATTTAAAAGAAAAATACAGGGGGCTTTGTGCCTAAGGAGGTGATTTAACATGAGATTTTAGATCAAAAATATAAATATAAGGCCTTATAATTTTGAACATCCTTGCATGATTTTACCACATTCGGCGGAAAGGTGGGGGACTTATGAAAATGAGTTTAAGTGTTTTTTTACAATTAAAGGGGAATGTTTTCCTTTACAAAAGGTTAAACAGATTTTTATGTTATCATTTTATTCTTTTTCTGGGAAAGATCTATTACATGATAAATAGAAGCGAAAAGAACTTGATTATTGAATCAATTGAATATGCTTTTATGGGGCGGAAAAGCAGGGCGGAGATAAAAGTGATTACGAAAAATGTCTTTCGCGGAATATTGGCCCATTACTATGAAAAGGTTCATAACGCATATGAAAATATCAATGAACTTGATGCCTTTTTTCAAAAGTATATTGAGGCTCCGGGCCTAAATAAGCTGGATGATGCTCTTAAAAAAGGCAAAGGTGTAATGCTTGTAACTGCCCATTATGGTGCAGTGGAATATATTCCTATTTTTCTAGCTCTTAATGGGTATCCTGTTTCTGTTGTAGTAAAATTTAAAACAACACAGCTTGAGGCTGCATCTAAGGAGCAGGTAAAAGGATTTGGAATGAACATTATTAATGCTGCAAATGCGCAGTCGATTACAACTCATATTATGAGAGAGTTAAGGAAAAATCGTGTTGTTTTTATGGAATGCGATGAAATAGATGAATGGAGGCCTTCTAAAACTAATAAGATATGGTTTGTTAATAAATTGATTGGAGTTGATAGAACTTTAGATATTCTTCAGAGGAGAACTGGAGCTGAAGTTGTTTTTGCTATTGTACATCGTTTTGATATGTTGAAATACAAGTTTATTTTAGAAAATTGTCAGGATATGTTGAAACGGTTTGGTAGTTCATTTTCCTCAATCGGAGCAGTTGTATTAAAATCTTTTGAGGAATATATTTACTCCTCGCCAGAAGGCTGGTATCAATGGAAGAATTTTGCGAAATTGGAGAGGTCTGATATATATAAAGAGGTGTATAAGAGAAAATCGGGATTTCCATCACTACAACCGACCTAAAGTTGATTATCTATCTCATGGGGAGAATTCTATATGATAGTATTTATTGAGCCTGTATCAAAAAATACAGGGATGTATGTACCTGCTTATCCTTTACCTCTTATGGAAATTGCCAGTTTTGTTAAAGCTGAAAAATCCAACATAGATATAGAGGTGATTTCTATCTCAGTTGATTACGGCTTACCTCTGACAAAAGAAGGAAGAGATAAAATTTATGAGGAATTAATTAAGGATCTGTTAGAAATGAAGCCAAGAGGAATAGGTATATCTTGTACTGCTATATCTCAGGCAGAGGAAACAATATATTTGTGTGAATATATCAAGACACATAATCCTGAATTTTTTATTTTTTTAGGGGGCTATTTCCCTACGATCTATTATGAAGAGATATTTTGCAGGACATCGGCAGTTGATCTAATTGTGATAGGGGAAGGGGAGATTCCTGCATTAAAGATTGTGGAGCATCTGGAAAAGGGTCAGGATCCTAGGTGTAAGGATATTCCCAATCTCTCATGGAAACAAGATGAAGAGATCATATTCACAGAGCAGGGGGTGAGATTTGATCTTAAAAATAAAGCCATTCTTAATCTGGATTTATTGAGATACCCCAGAGCATATGATGTATTACCTTATTCATTTAGTAGAGGCTGTCCATATAACTGCAACTTTTGTATGGAAAGTTATATCCGGCCAATAAGGAGAGAGGTTCCTTTTGATATTGTTCAGGATGATTTGAAAAATTTATCTCAATCAGGCAACGCAAATACCTTAATAGTCTGTGATGCCCTTTTTAAATCTTATGATATTGCTCCATTGCTTAGAGATCTGGGGATGAAAATGAACTTTGAAACGAGATGTGATGTGCTGGATCCATCTATATTGCCTGAGATAGCAGATGTTTGTGGCATGCTAGTCCTTGGATTTGAATCAGCCAGTTATGACACATTAAAACGGATGAATAAAGTCAAAGATAAATT
>JAFDJA010000055.1 GCA_019307745.1 Deltaproteobacteria bacterium
AAATTGCTAAAGGAAGGTTTCTTTTCCGAGATTAAAGAACGACGTTTTTATGACAAACCCAGCATTGCGAAAAAAAAGAAACAGGCCAAAGCAGCAAAAAGGCGTCGTAAAAGTATGCGAAAATTTTCTACTTATTAGTGAAACGCTCCTAAGAAACTAAATAACTTCAGCAATCAACATTGGCATATTGATTAGCAAGCGAACTGAACTTCCATCAAACTTGCGATTATGGCAAGGAGCCACAGCTTTTAAAGCCAGTAATCGACCACAATATATGAAACTTCTCCCTCACCTTTTCCAGGCCAAAATCCGTGATTTTGATTTATGCACAACATATCCTGTTCCCATTATGCATGACATACAATATCAATTTCCATATTCTCTCTCATAGAAAAAGCAATATCTTGTTACATCACAAAATATGCTTGCATATTTAAAAAAGATCCAATAACCTTGTGTGCCACATAGTGGTATATGTTTTGATGCCTATTCCATTCTTATCCTGTAAACTCTCCAACCTATTCACAGGAGAATCAAATGAATTTTAAAACTAACGTGAAAACAGGTCTGGTAAATATCCTGCTGATTACCTGTCTGATGTTCATGTCCGCATATCCCTGTATAGCGGCCTCCATAGATTCTGAATTTGCAGGATCATCCACTTGTAGGGATTGCCATTCAGACCTCTACTATGGGTGGAAGTCCACCATGCATCCATATAAGTTTCTGGACGCATCACCTGAAACCATCAAAGGGGATTTTACAGACAATAATACCATAGGAGAAGGGGCGACCCAGACCAGTATGTCCAGAGAAGGCGATTCCTTTTATATCTCCACTGTAGGTCCTGATGGTGAGAGGCGCCTCTATCCTGTCCTGTACTTGATTGGTCAGTTCTGGAGACAGCATTATGTAACTGAATTTAAAAATGGTGCGCTCCATATCCTGCCTGCCATGTGGAACATGAAGACCAAAAAGTGGTCAGACTATAAGGGAATTGCCTCCCAGACACCCGGCTCTGGAAAGTTCTGGGGAGACAGTAACCTGACCTATCAGGACAAATGCACCGGCTGCCATAATACAGGATCCAGCATCAATTATGATGCAACAACAGATACATATGATACGGAATGGGCAGAAAAGGGGGTATCCTGTGAGGCCTGTCATGGTCCGGGAAAGGCCCACTCTCTTGCCTCAAAGGATGAAAAGATCGACACCATTATCAATCCTTCCAGGATTCCAGATCCGGATCTGGCTGTGATGGTCTGCGGCAGATGTCATATAAGGGGGACCTCTCCAGATAACAAATATGCATACCCCATGGGATATGAGATAGGAGACCATCTCGATTTTTTATTTGTTGAAGGTCCCAAACTCCACGAAAACGATACAAGTGCTGCGAATCGTCAGCAGTATATTGACTGGAAAAAGAGCGGTCACGCAAGAGAGGGAGTAAAGTGCTGGGACTGCCATACAGTACATGAGCAGGGTAAAGCAAACAGGGCCATGACAAAGCTTCCCGGATCCTCTCTGTGCCTGAGCTGCCATGAGGTTAATAACACAGGTGTTCATGGGATACACAGTGTTAATAACTGTGTAGGGTGTCATATGCCTGCTACGGGAAAGCGAGCCGTACAGGGTGATGTGCACAGCCACCAGTTCAAGGTGCTGTATCCTTCAGTAAATGCAGACACAGGTGAGGCAGAAATGAATTCATGCAGCCTGTGCCATTATCATGAAGTTGATTCTGTGTTAGAGCTGAAAGAGGCATTGCAAAACTCAAAGAATTGATCAGGTTTAACCTCGTTCCCAAGCTAAGTGTGGAAATGCAATAAATTACGATACGTCCTGTTTTTAGTGGGATGGAGGCTTATATATGCACTGAAATTTTATAGCTGTGCATATATTATTGTGCAGAGGAGGAGAAATGGGACCTAAACTATGCATATTAGTAGGACATGATGAGTACCAATTCTTTGATTTACAATATGGCAAAACCCATTCTGTTGGAAGGTCTCCAGATAACGATATTACCATAAAGGACAAAAATATTTCACTTTACCATTTCACAATTCGAGACGAAATGGGAAAATATTTTATTACGGATTTGAAGACTGAAAACGGTACGTTTGTTGGCGGCAAGGATATAAGCCCTGGGATTGAAGTTGAAGTAGATGAAAAAGCTCCGATCGTTATTGGAACGACAATCCTTGGTCTGGGTGAAGGGTGTGGAACTTGGCTAAAAAGCTTTTTAGATTCAGTCGGTATTTTTAGGGAACTTCTCGAAAATGGAGAGCTTTCGAGGCCGGAAAGGGTACATGCCTTTAAAAAGAATTTAGAGTTTATATATAACATAAATAATGATCTGGAGACATCAAAGGACGTAAATGAAATTTATGAAAAAGTACTAAGTAATGTTTTCAACCTTCTAAACAGAATTGACAGATGTGCTGTAATCCTTACTGACAAGGACTCAGGAAAGGTCGCAAAGGTAATCTACAGATCAAGAAAACCTGTTGATGATCCTAAAAAGGTATATAGTAGGGAGTTGGTTGAACACGCCTTGATGTTGCATAAAGCTGTATTGGTTTCTGATTCGTTTACTCAAGAGAATGAAGATGATAAGATTACTAAATCCTTACAATCAAGAAATATCAGATCAGCAATGTGTGTGCCAATGAGCAGTTGTTTCCAAACCAGGGGGGCTATCTATGTTGATTCTCTTGAAAAACCCTGTGGATTTCGAAAGAGTGATCTGGCTCTATTAAAGGATACTGGTAGTCGTGTTGCTCTTGCTATGGATAACATAACGCTGAGCGAATCCATAGAGGATAAAAATCATGATTAGGAGCAATTTTTCTATTTTTCAATTGCCAAATTGTATTGCCTTTGTTGAGTTGGTGCGCAAGTATTATATTAACCATATGCTGGTTGATATTTAAAATTAGCTATTCAAAAATAACTACTTATGACAGCCACCTCAGAAAACTACAAATCCAACATAAAAAGATTTATTAAGCCTGCAACCCTCTTTATATTGGGGATTGCTTTGGGTTTTCCTGTCTTCAGCATGACCTATTATACCATGGTGCGTACATCAACCCCTCAATTCTGCGCTTCATGCCATGAGATCCAATTCGCATATAATACATGGAAGACCTCTACTCATGCAAACAATGCACAGGGCTTTGTTGCGGACTGCATGGATTGTCACCTTCCAGCACCTCAGGATACCTATAACTTTTTCTATGCAAAAACTGCTCATGGTATCAAGGATGTTATTGTCCACTTTACAGGCGGGGAGTATGACCATGATGAAAACAGAGAAAAAGCCTATGCCTCCTTTAAAAACAAGCAGTGTCTCAAGTGTCATCAAAACATAATGAATATCCCTGAAAAGAGAGGTGCAATGCTTGCCCACAGAACAGTGCTCTATCCTATGGAGGGTTATGAAAAACGTTGTGTGGACTGTCACAGGGACCTGGTGCACAATGAGAGAAGCTTTTATGAGTATAAACAGTATAAAGTGGTTTCAAGATAACCTTATCGGGTCATCAAAATAAAGATTTCAAACACAGGAGGTTTATTATGAGAAAAAGATTCCTTGCTGTTGCTATCGGGTGCATCCTTGTTCAGTTTGGGGCAAGCAGATCCTTTTCTGGAGAGGGCTCTGGCATGAACATGCCCAAGCTGCAGGAGTTCAGGATTGAACGGAGTATGTCCAGCCAGGCCATTGCATGCATTGAATGCCATAAGAGGGAGAACCCGGGAATCTTTGCTGACTGGGCAAACAGCAGACATGCGTCAGCAAACATAACATGCATAGACTGCCATATGGCAGAGCAGTTTAACCCTGATGTGAGTACTGATCACTTTAAGCAATATGAAAGATCTGACCTTGAGTATGGCTCCAAAAGGTATCAGGTACCAATATCGGCTGTTGTGACCCCTAAGGATTGCTCCAGATGCCATCCTGATGAGGCAACACAGTACAGCAGGAGCAAGCATGCCAACACCCTTGAGCTCATCTGGAAGATAGATCCATGGCTCAATGATGGTATGAACAGTGATATTGAACGTCAAAGCGGCTGCTTTCACTGCCATGGCACCGTACTTAAGATAGAGGATGGCAAGCTCTCATCTGATACATGGCCAAATGTGGGTGTGGGCCGAATAAACCTTGATGGAAGCAAGGGGAGCTGCACAAGCTGTCATACAAGACATCTCTTCTCTGTTATGGAGGCAAGAAAGCCTGAGTCATGTGGTCAGTGTCACCTAGGGCCGGACCATCCCCAGATAGAGATATACACAGAGTCAAAACATGGAGATATATATAGTGCCCATGGTGATGGCTATAACTGGGATGCAGCACCTGGTGCATGGTCACCTGGTGTAGATTTCAGGGGGCCCACCTGTGCATCCTGCCATATGTCTGGAGCAGGCTCTGTACTTACCTCCCATGATGTCACAGAAAGGCTCTCCTGGGAGCTTCAGGCACCTTTGACAGTCAGGCCGGAAGACTTTAAGGCCTTTCCTGCTCAGACCAACTGGAGTGTGGAAAGGGACAAGATGAAAGAAATCTGTACTCAGTGTCATGGACAGAACTGGGTTGATGACCATTATGTGAAACTGGACAAGGTAGTAGATGAGTATAATGAGGTCTACTTTAAACCGGCAAAGGCCATGCTGGATGAACTCTACTCCAAGGGTCTTCTGGATAAATCTAAATTTTTCGATGAACACTTGGAGGTGGAGTATTATGAGCTGTGGCATCATGAAGGGAGAAGGGCGAGGATGGGTGCGGCTATGATGGCTCCAGACTATTCCTGGTGGCACGGATTCTATGAATGCAAAAAGAGGTATAATAGCTTTATGGAAGAGGCCAGGGAGCTTATTGAAAGCAACACCAAGGCATACAGAGCCGAAGATTTCCCAAATGCAACGGGAAACACAGAAAAACCAATAGAGTTGGTCCCATAATAATTTTTACTGCTCTTTTCCTTTCGTTTCTTATATTTTCTGCTCGTTTCCTATATTTACCCCCTGTAGGGGTATTCCTCTGGTTTGCTTTAATAAAAATCATCATTTATTATTATCAGCATGATGGGTGAGGTACGCGTAGGCGACTTTAACTTCCGGCTGAAATGGTCATAAAACAAAGTAATTGTACGCTCCAAAGCTCAAATCTTATGAGAAATTTGGGGCTTTTTATATACAGGGGCAGGACATCAGGTCATGCGGTTCAGACACCTCTAAAAGGATAATTTTGGGCGTGATTTATTTTTTTGGTTTTTGGGATTCGTTAGATTCCAGGATTCAAGCGAGAGGATATATGTCCACTTAAGCATCTGATAATGGATTTTTTTACGATAGGATTTTAATGGGGGGGGGTAGCTGTACCAGTTGTGTACCATTCGCGAATAAAAAGATCTTTCTCTGTGTCCTCTGTGGCTCTAGTGAACATAGTGAACGGGCGAGAGGTATAAGAAAAGAAGCTACCTCTTTGTACCGTTTAAAAACATCTTTTTATTCCAAAACCCCTTATTTTTCGCCCCTCTCCAGCCATGGTGGAATAAAAAAACTCACAATCAACAGTTATGTATTTGTACCTGTTTTGTACCTGTTTTTCGGTACAAATACCAAATAATGGAGATATGATGACAGAAGATACAATACAATTTATTGCTACTCTCGGTGATGGTGATGACATTATAGAATGTAATATGACAAAGATAGAATCTGTCTCAGAGGTAAATAAAAAAAACTTTCTCTGCTAGAGATATCTGAAAAGGCACTCATTTCAGGAATGCTGTCTGATGTCAATAGATGAACCTCCTTAATATTCCAATTGAATAATGAAACCGTATAATATAGGGTGTTTTCCAGAAACATCTGGTGAAAAAGACCAGATTTTATGGGATAAGCATGGAAATTTGACCCCAAAAGGCTTGGCCCAGACGGTGATGTAGTACTTCAAAGGCCTAAGAGACTGGTTACAGCCCCGAATTCAGGATCAGGAGAACGCTATCTGGCGAGTCATTAACATGCGCCATTATGATTATTATAGAGACTTTTTCTACCTGCAATTCAGAAGATCTGAAAGGGCATTCTGGAATTAAGAGAAGGTTACCAGGCGGTTGGAGAAAAGAGAGATAGTAAATGGATGATATAGATAGAGATATACTAAACACAATCCAATCAGGGTTTCCTGTCAAACCCAGGCCTTTCATGGAGATTGGAAAAAGCCTTGATTTGACAGAAAAAGAGGTGATAGCCAGAATCAAACGTTTAAAGACAGACGGGATAATCAGGCGTATAGGAGGAAATTTTGTCTCAAAAAAACTGGGCTTTACAAGTACTCTATGCGCGGCTAAGGTGCCTGAAAATAAGATAGAGGAGTTTGTAAAAAAGGTTAACAGTTATAAGGGGGTAACCCATAACTATTTAAGAAGCCATGATTACAATATCTGGTTCACTTTTATTGCTCCATCCATGGATGACATAAACCTGTCTCTTCAGGAGATATCTGCCACAACTAATGTCAGAGAGATACTCAATCTGCCGGCAGTAAACATATTCAAGATAAAAGTGGATTTTACAGTGTAATCCTGGTTTAAATCCTCCTTTAAAGATATCTTAGTCCGGATCAGGGAGAGATAAACAAGAAATTTATTAGGCAAAAAGGGAGCTGCGCAATAAAATTTGACAAGGAATTGATGCTTTGAGAAAAAGGTTCGTGGTTTATGGAATTATAGGCTCTCCTTTCCCTCCTTTTTATCCTCGGTCACTGATTATATTTTTTTTCATACTCCTCCTCTGCCATTTTCTCTTTATAGAGATAAAGCTCATCCTTAGACATCCGACCGTTCTTTACGAGCAGTTCTCCTATCCCATCCTTCCAGAGAATTTCTTCCTTTAAAATTACCTCAACTCTTTTTCCGTTAGTATTATAAATAGTATACATCAAAGAATACTTGGATTTTTTCAGCATTTTTACAGACTTGTCAATAATGATATAGTGATAGCCAATTAACATGTAAAATATCGATCCGAATATGGCCCATAAAAGCATTTTTTTAAAAAAATGCATCTAACCCCCTCTTTTTTAAAAGAATACAAGAAATAGTAAGAAATGGTTCTATTATTTTTTGTGACATTGTATAGCCATAATATAATCAAAAAAAGGAAAGCCGTCAAGGTTGGCATACCAAAACATATTGATTTTAAAGATATTTTTGCCCTTTTCCCCGGAAGCACTAATGTGTATTGTTTGTGGACCTTAATGGAAGGAAGGATTCTGTGATCCTATGCCTGAAAACGTCCACTTTGCTCCTACTATAGAACCAGGGCAACAGTAAAGGAAAAAAACAAGCTGGAAAAGGAGACAGTAAAAATATTTCAATGACACGTATTATTGTCTTGATTCTAGGGATAAGGACATACAACATAGATATACTAAGGATACGGGAGGAGGCCTGAGGACCAAATTTTTTATTAAACAAACATGTCCAGGAAGATATTTGGCAATATGGATAATGCCTTATTGCGATGGAAATAGAAAGGCGAAGGGCTTCTATAATGGCACGCCTTTTATAGTTGTGACGATGATATGGTGAGATCCTTGCTCAAGCAGATGTTGGAACCGGTCGGATATGAAGAGGTTGTTGCCCAAAATGGCCTTGAGGCAGAGTCAATCTGCAGCCAGTAGAAGCCGGACCTGGTAATCACGGACATTGTCATGCCGGAAAAAGAGGGACTTGAGCCGATCAGGGCAATGCCGCTCAAGTTTCCGAATATAAAGCTTATCTCAATATCAGGTGGTGGATTCATCCCTTTAGAGAACTATCTTGCCATTGCTCGGGGTCTTAGTGCAACATATACACCGAAACAACCCATCAATCAGGCGGATCTTTTAGCAGTGGTAGAAGATCAGTCGAACCAAGTCAGATTTAAGGATTCCATAAAAAACTGCCTTGACCTTCAAGCGCTAATTGCAGACCAGGATAAAAAGATCTGATATCAAGCCCTTCAATGGACGCAGTTATCTCTACAGCTCCTACCTGATCAATGCGAATAATACGGCATCCGGCCTTCTCGAGCCTTTCAATGGTTTCTGCATGAGGGCGCCCGAAATAATTGTCTTTACCTGCGGATATAATGGCAATATCAGGCCCTATCTCCCGGAGAAAGCCTTCTGATGAAGACCCCTTGCTGCCATGATGAGGGACCAGGAGGATATCGCTTTTAAGAAGACCTTTTGCCTTAGAGGTAAGGGCCCTCTCCCCCTTATTCTCAAGATCTCCGGGGAACAAAAAGGACCATCCTTTGTGAGAGAGACGGAGAACCATGGAATTATTGTTCAAGGTCGTAGAAGCTGTCTTTTTAGAAGGATGTAGAAGCGTCACCTTTACACCTGATATCTCCCTCCCATTCTCCAGGTCTTTAGGCAGAATGATATCAATCCCTTTTGATTCAATTATTGACATCAAGTCAATAAAAGAGGGGGTTTGGACAGAGTCACCATTATACCAGAACTCCTTGGGATGGAAGTTGGAGGAGATAAAATTCAGTCCACCCATGTGATCCGACTGGGGATGGCTCAAGACAACATAATCCACACGCATTATCTTTTTAGAAAAAAGTGCAGGGCCAACTACCATTCTGCCCATATCAAAACTGCTGTTTGAGAAACCTCCACCATCAATAAGCATTCTCTCTTTACCGGGGAATTGTACAAGCGCGGAATTTCCATCTCCCACATCAAAGAAGGTCACTCTGAGCTTATTGCTGAATCTTGTTGAATAGAGCCAGAAGGAAAAATCAAGGGTAAGCAGGAAAAGGACCAGTAAGAAGACGTATCGGGCAGGTCTCCACTGCTTTCTGAAAAATACAGACAGGAAAAACATGTATGATAATATGATTTCAAAGAGACTCGGTTTAAAGACCCACATAGTAGCCCAGCTAAAATGCCCCCAGAATTGGATGATATTCATCATTAATTTTACTCCCCATGCGCTGGCCTGAAGGAAAAATTCCGCAAGAGGAGTGGATGCATGGGCAAAGAAAGCACCAATAAGCCCTAAAGGAAGAATCCAGAGCCCCACAATCGGAACGGTTGTCAGATTGGCAGGGATAGAGACAAGGGAGATGCTGTTAAAGTAGGCAACCGTAAGCGGCAGAAGGAAAACTGTGGCAGAGATGGTAGCGAAAAGGAGACCCCAGAAATATAGAGACAGACTGCTGACCAGGCTTTTTTTCTGTCTGGATTCGGCAAGACCCGGTATAAGTTGAAATAAAACCGGCACAAGCAATAAGATTCCTACAACCGCTAAAAAAGAAAGCTGGAAAGAGAGGCTGAATAACTCATTAGGATTGAGTGCAAGAACAGCAAGACACGCCAAAGACAGAGTAGACCATATCTCTTTTTCCCGACCGATAATCATGGAAACAAGATAGACAAGAGTCATAATCATAGCCCTCTGACTTGAGACCTGAAAGCCTGCAAGACATGTGTATGCGATCACAGGAAGACATGTGATTAATGCGGCCGTATTCCGGATGTTTGTCTTTAGGGTCATTCCATAGGAAAGGGTCAGGAGCCATTTAAAGACCGAAAAAGATATCCAGGCAACAAGCCCGATATGCAACCCTGAAACAGCGAGCAGGTGTCCCAGTCCAGCTCTATGAAAAGGCTCCCTTAGCTCATGATCTATCTCCTGTTTTTCTCCAAGGATCAGTGCACGAAAAATCGCACATTCTTTTGAAGGGAGAGTTCGCTGAAAAAGTTTTCGGATAGGTCCTCGGATAGCTTCCAACCGGCCTGGAAATAAACCCAGACCACCCTCCCCCATCATAACAATCCGTCTACCGTCAGAAATAGAGGCGGAACAGGTAAATCCTCTAAGGGCCATTGCCTGTATATAGTTGTATTTCCCAGGGTTATTGAAATTTGTAAAAAGCCTCAACCTGGCGGGAAAACGTATCCTCTGACCAGGAGAAAGCCCTGGTGTATGGTTATATATGGTGACATACACTTTTTCGTCAACCCTTTTTGCCTGTAGTTCTGTATGAAGTCTTTCAGCCCTTATCTCTACCCTTGCCGTATCTCTATCAAACTTGATAGGGCAGAGAATTGTTCCCTCAAGAATGACTTTTTCACGCCTGTCTGCCAACTCCTTCAGGGCTGAAGGATGGTGACCAGTATTTATAATAAGAAGCATGCCTATTAGGAAAAACAGAATAAGAAAGGTGGTAAATTTTATGGAAGGGCGAACCAGGAGGCATGCAGATAGTGTTATGACAATCAGAATCAACAAAAAGAAAATCAGCAATTCAGAATAAAAAGAGAGGGATTTACCTGTAATTATTCCAAAGATAAAGGTCAACAGGACAGGAATAAGGGGTCTGGGACAGAAGAGTTTATTGACTTCATGCATGGCGGAGGAACTCAATATTTAAAAGGAGTTTTTTTAGAATAAACAGTGAGTATAGTCAAATTCTATTCATACTTCATATATCACTCTCAGTGGTGCCCAAATTGTTTTTTGCAAATATTTATGAATCCTCGCTGCTCTGAATAGACAATAATTGCCTGACATTATGGCCGGTTATATGCCTTATCGAATCCTGGGATATGCCAGACTGTTCCATTTCCTTAAAATATCTACCCTGTTTTATCAGGGGATAATCAGAACCAAACAGGATCTTATCAGCTCCTACTATATCTACGGCAATCCTGTATATTTCAGGAGTGTAGAGATATGGTGAGGCCGCAGTATCAAACCATACATTTTTTAATACATCCCGCAGTTCCCTTTTCATCAGGCCATAGAAAAATAAACCCCCACCCCAGTGGGCAAGGATGATCCGATTAGAAGGATATCTTTTCAGGAGGCTATAAAGCTGAGATAGGGACATAAGCTGCTTCCCAGGATAATAATGGCCCACAGGTTCGTTGGTGTGAAGGAGAATAGGGGCGTCATATTCGGAGCACAGTGCCATAATATCTCCAAGTCGGTCTATTATATCTGGTGAAAAGTCGGACTCATATACTGCAAGTTCGCCTATTCCGGCCATGCCAGCCTTCAGGCACCTCTCTGCCTCTTCTGCCGCCCCGCGGGTAAGAAAATCAAAACAGCAAAATCCGATCAATCGGGAAGGATACTTTAGAATGGACTCAAGAATATAGTCGTTATGCCTTTTAAAGAGGACATTCTTTTTCCATGGAAATCCAAAGACTATTGATTTGTCAATACCTTCCGCATCCATATCCCGGACAAGCTCCGACCTGCCAGCAAGTACCACCCCAGAGTTATTATATAGAGTTTTAAAGGAAGGCTCTTTAAAAAAGAATGGTGTACGATCATCTCGAATAAAAGATGGGAAGATATGGGTATGGAAATCAATGATCATTTAATCAGTTTTTTTAACGAACTCTCTACTAAACCGGGAGCATATCCGACATGTTTGTCAACAGCCATTCCATTCTTGTCAATTACAAACAGTACAGGTATAGAGAAATCAAGGGTGCCAAAATATTTCTGCAGCATTGGCCTGTCTGCCCTTAAAATTGTGTAATTAACCCCATATTTTTTCTTAAAAGCTGACAGATACTGATTATTGGCCTGTATGGGATTGTCCACAGACACACCAAGGACAACTACTCCTTTATCCTTGTATCTCTTCTGAACATCAACCAGCTCAGGGATGGACTTGAGACAGGGGGGACACCATGTGGCCCAGAAGTCAAGTAGGATAATATTGCCCCTGAAGTCTTTAAGGGCAACACTCTTATCAGAAAGGTCTTTTAATACGAAGTCTGGTGCGATTATCTGTCTGGCACTTTCAGCAGAAGTATAGCCTAAAAATATAACTGCCAGAAAAATAACCGCTAAAAAACAGATTACAGGTGAAAATTTTGTTCTCATTATGCCTCCAAAAAATATAAGCGATAGAACAAAGATAAACAAAAAAGAATATAATGCAAGGATTATTTAAATTGTAAGAGCAGAAACCACGGCGTTTAAAGCGAAGCTGAAAAGGGCTTGTTCCTATAATTAATTGTTGGAGATAGCTTGAACAATCATTTCCCTTCAAAACCTAAAGTCAAAAATCCAAGGGTATTTAGAGGCGAAGTATATAGGATGAAAGCGAATTGTTATGTCCCTCACTCTGGATTAAAGCATATGGTAGGGATCAACGTCAATGGTCATATTTATATTGCTCTTCCTTAAGTGTTTCTTAGAAAAAACTTCAACCTCGTTTAAAAAGAAGTGTAGGAGTTCTGTACTTTTACTCTTAATGAGTATCTGAAAGCGATGCTTACCCTTCAGCCTGGCAAGAGGAGCCTCTACAGGTCCAAGCACAAGAATCTCCTTTCCTCTTTTTGTCCACACCTTCAGCAGGAGCCTTATTTCCCGACCTATTTGCTGAGCAGTTGAGGCGGTTGTTTTCTGCTCATTTCCTCGGAATATCAGGGTTGCAAGAAATGAGAAAGGAGGATATCCAAGCTGTTTTCTCAACAACAGCTCTTTTTGGAAAAAAGTCTCATAATCATGGTCTCTGGCGGTTGTGATGGCATAGTGGTCAGGGTTAAAAGTCTGCACAATAACCCGACCCTTATGGGCACCCCTGCCCGCGCGCCCTGCCACCTGGGTAAGTATTTGGTATGTTCTCTCCCCTGCCCTGAAATCCGGAAACCCAAGCGAGAGATCTGCCGCGACCACACCGACAAGTGTCACATTGGGGAAGTTATACCCCTTGGCAATCATCTGAGTGCCAACAAGGATGTCTGTCTCAAGATTGCTAAACGCCTTCAAGATCCTATATGTCTCGCCTTTGCGGCTCGTGCTGTCACTGTCCAGCCTGTCTACCCGAGCTTTTGGAAAAAGTGTTTCCAGCTCCTGTACCAGTTTTTCTGTTCCAAAACCATATGGTCTCATGCTATCGTGTCCGCAAGAAGGGCACTTTACAGGAGGCGCTGTTTTAAAGTCGCAGTAATGACATTTGAGGCCATTTTCATGAAAATGATATGATAGTGAAAGGGCACAATTTCTACACCGAACAGACGATCCACAAGACCTGCACAGGTATAGATGGCTGAATCCCCGTCTGTTTAAAAACAGGATAGTCTGCCTTTCCTGCTCTAGATTTCTTTCAATAGCCTGTTTTAACAGATTGCTCAGGACCGCCTTCTTCTTGCCGATTACAGGGGCATCTTTCATGTCGACAATCTCTATTTCAGGCATAGGCCTTTTTTCAATACGGTCGGGCATAGTAAGGAGGTGATATTTGTCTGATACAGTATTAAAAATTGATTGGATAGAAGGGGTTCCTGCGCCAAGTATTATGACAGCCTTCTCCATACTTGCCCTGACAACCGCCGCATCCCTTGCCTGATAACGGGGCTTTTCTCCCTGCTTATAGGAAAAATCATATTCCTCATCCACAAGAATCAGTCCCAGCCTGGGAAGGGGAGCAAACAGGGCTGAACGGGCCCCTATAACTAGATCCACCTCACCCTTGAATATTTTCATCCACTGGTCATAGCGTTCCCCCTGCGAAAGCGCGCTGTGAAGGATTGCCACTCTGTCACCCAATCGGGACCTGAAAAGACCCTCCATATACATTGCAAGGGCTATTTCAGGCACCATCAGGATGGCCTGCCTGTCAAGCTTAATAGCATGGCGCACGGCTTGAAAATAGACCTCTGTCTTGCCGCTACCTGTCACACCATTTAACAGACATGTGGAAAACTCATTTTTTTCAAGGAGCCCGCAAATCTTATCCAGTGCCCTCTGTTGTTGTTCAAACAGCTTCTCTGGCTCTGGAGAGGGAGTAAGAACTTTCCCTGCGGGATCGCGTACAACCTGGGCTTCATAGCTCTCGATTTTTTCTGCCTTTTCCCACTTTTTTACGAGATATGCTCCATTGCAGAACATCACAGACAAATCCGCCAGAAGCAGTCTTTCAGAATCCGCAATAATCTGTAAAAACTCCGCCTCGTTCTTGGCCTTAAAACAGGAACGCCTCTGCTGAAGGATCAGATCAATTTCCACACCCGGTTTTTTTCTAACAAATCGCCTTAAAAGAGGGCCGGCACTACTCTTTTTTTCCCTCCTCTCTATAATCACCCAACTCTTTTTTTCGAGATGATTGATTTTGCTAAGGGGAAACGGAATCCGTTTTTTGGGGTTATTCAAGATCCATTCAAGGATCTCTCTTCGGTCAGGCGGGAGAGGTTGTGAGTCTAATGCGGTACGTCCTTTGTCTGTGATATGGCCTATCCTGTAAACGGTTTCATTTATACCGCTGGGTAGCGCTGATTGAATCAGCCGTCCGATAGGATAGATATAGTAGTAAGACATCCACTGGAAAAAATTCACCATGCTCTCATGAAAGAGAGGCTCCTGATCAGGGAGATCAAGGATTTCCTTAAGCTCTTTTTTAGGGTCGCAATCCTCTTTTGCAAGTATGTAGCCTATCACTCTGCGACCGCCAAAGGGGACAAGAACACGTCTGCCGATCCCGGCCCTGGATACAAGGTGATCAGGAACAGCATAGGAATATGTCTCCCTTACTGGAAGGGAAACGGCCACCCGAAGGCAATGTCTGTTTTTTTCAGTCAATTGGGCTTGGAAAAAATAGAGTAAATAAAATCAATGTTATTGAACGTGGTCATGAGGGACTATGGAAGCTTACCTGAAATTTATTGGTACTTCTCCTGAAAAGAGTTAATAATGTCCCTGAGGCGTATATCCTCGATCTTCTCCTGTTCAGATTCTTCGGTCCCATCTGAATTCATGGCTTGAGCTTCAGGGCTTGCTGCCACTTCCTGTTCAGTCCCTTCTGTAAGCGGGTTTTCCGTATCCCTGCCATAGATTTCTTCAAGAGGGGAGAACTCTATACCAGAGGAGGACATGAGGGAGGTATTGACCAGAATGTTTGTCTGAATATTTTTTATTAAATATGTTTCAAGGAGCGTAGTCCCTGAAGAATATGAGATTAAAGAAGGGTACCACCCGTTTTCAAGCTCTTTGTAGTCGCTAAACCGCACCGAAATCAGATCATCCCCCGGATCAGAGGAAACCCTGTATTCCACAAGAAGAGGGAGAAATCTCTTTTTTTCTATATATATCTTGGGACTTTCAGCATCCTCCTTGCCGAGCCTATATGCGACAATCCCATCAAGCCTTGTAAAGACAACACTTTGAAGGTCAATCCCCATCCAAAAAAAGATCTGCTCATAGCGTTCCTTGGTGCCTCCCATTAGGAGCTGCCTGTAGGCCATGTCCGGAACAACAGCCCTTTTAGTCCCTTGATCAGGCGTTGTGGTATGGAAGAGATCCGGGACAGATAGCCATATCTGTTCGTTGACCAGGGTATCTTCTTCCTGGTCTTTCATTGTTGTGGACTGGGTTATGAATAGTGTGTTTATCTGAGAAAAATTCATTGCCATCAGCTCGGCTAGCTGCTCAGCAGGCATGACATAGGCATGACCCCTGTTTGCCTGAAAACTCGCTAAAGTCACAAACAGCAAAAAGATCAGACAACATGTTAATTTTTTAATCCGTCTCCAATTTAATATCATCTTTCTGTCCTATTTAAATCAACTCTATGTCTGATGATAACCTCTCTCACGCTGTCAATCAACCCTGTAATATTATCCTCTGAATAAACGGATACAGGTACTGGTCTGCCTATAGCCATAATTATTGTCCTCTTTCCTTTCATTGTCCCCTTCTTGCGCAATATCTCTCTGCTACCGGATATGGAAATAGGAACAATATCGCACTCGGACTTTATGGCAAGATGAAAGCCACCCTTCTTAAAAGGCAGCAGTTGTCCGTCCCTGCTCCGTGTTCCCTCAGGGAATATGAGTATGGACTCCCCGTCTCTGAGAATTGTCACAGCCATATTTATTGTTTTAATGGCCTCTGCTCTATTTTTTCTGTCAATGGCTATATAACGCATCTTCCTTAGAATCAGACCAAAGAGAGGTATTTTTAAAAGTTCCCTTTTCATAATAAACTTGAAAGATACAGGCAGTCCAGCTATCAGGGAGAAGATATCAAACCGGCTCTGGTGATTGGCCATAAAAATATATGGTTGATCAGGATCTATGTTGTCAATCCCCTTCAGCCTAAGCTGTACACCTGATACCCTCAGAATATTCCTTGCCCAGGGCATTGCAATGTGGAAATGTGTAAACTTTGTTTTTTTAACAAATATCAGGGTAAAGAGCCCTAAAATTGCAAAAAAGAAAGTGGATATGGCTATGAAAGTGTTTATATATATTGTCCTAAACATTAACACCCCCTTTAGTGCTGTTTACCAGGATAATGCAGTAGACTTCGTAGTTAAGCTCTGAATATGGAAATCCGCTCCGCAGGCGCGGGAGAGGGGGGACAATTCTCCTGTCAAACAAACGACCTTTATCCCTCCTTGTGGGACAAGCTGTAATAGACTTTTACCTCATTAGCCGGGTTAAATCCATATTTTGTGTTTTTGCAAAGAAATTTTTCATTTCTGGACAATAAAAATCGGGCTCGGCCCTGAATAATTGTTGACATATTAATAGCTTTATGATAAAAGAGAGCATAAATTATGTATAAATATAATATTTTGGAGTTATAAATGCCGTACATTGTATGTCAAAAAAAGAGAAATAATCCCCGCATGGATATTCGTGTCTGCCAGAAAAAATGTGATTTAAAGGATGACTGCGAGGAATTCTGTGCTATCAATGAGACTGAAACAATGACCAGGGATATGCCTATAAATTCAGGTCCCATACAGGAAGTAGCCTGACAAATAATATTATTCCCCGGATCCCCCTAACATTTTCTTGTGGCCTCCCCCCAATGCAGCCACAGGAGCCTTTTAGCCCGGATTTCGCATTGTCTTGATTGCGGAGTTCGGGTTAAAATTCCAGGGTTACCCTCTTCATATCTTTTATGCTTTTTAGCTGTTTCTCTTTTGCATAGCCTGTGGGTGCAGCGGGAGACCATACGTGGAGGCTGGGAAGTATGGCTGCCTCAGTTCTCACAACGCCACTACCCCCCCTGTCCACAACCTTGAGATTGTTTTCCAGTATCCGCTCTTTAGACCACAGAATCCCGATAAGTATTGTGTAATATCCCTCTGCCACTTTTCTTGTCCAACTTCTGCTGTGCCATAAGAAGACAGACCTTGCAGTCTTCATAGAGATTGTGTTTGTCCCCCTACTTATCTCGTGGGTCTCTACCATCTCCTGTAACCTCTGATTTACTTCGATAAAATCAAAACCACAATGGGAAGCGAATCTCTGGTTCTCTCCAGCAAGAACAGCCTTTTTAAGCCATGGGGAGATGTTACTCAAGTCGCGACATTAATAGTCGGGCTTATTGTAGGGCATAATGAAAAATTTCCCGACAAACCATGCCAGCAGTTTTCTAGCAAACCCATGTTTTTCAAAGATAGCCAATTCTACTGCCCTTCTTTCTTCTTGATCTCTTCCCAGGCTCGATTCATCTCAGCTAATGAAGCAGTCTCGACCTGTATATCCGAGGCCCTTAATTTCTCTTCCATTTCCTTGAAGCGGCCAATAAATTTCTGATTTGCGTTTCTCATGACCTCTTCGGCATTAAGCCCCCAGTGACGGGCAAGGGTAACCAGGCTCATCATCAGGTCGCCCATTTCTTCTGCGATATGGTCATGTCTCTGATCCAAGATGCCTTGCTCAAGCTCCTTAAATTCCTCCTTGACCTTGTCCCATACCTTGTCCCTGTTTTCCCAGTCGAAATCGACCTTTGCTGCCCTGTCGCTCAACCGGTGTCCCCTTAAAAGAGCCGGTAGACTGATCGGGATTTCTTCAAGCAGGAAAGATGGTGCTTTAGCTCCCCCCCTTTCTTTTATCTTTATCTTTTTCCAGTTTTTAGAAATCTCTTCAGGGCTGGTTGCCTCTTTTTTCCCAAATACATGGGGGTGTCTATTTATCATTTTTTCTGTAATTTTTTTAACAACATCTGTCAGGTCAAACTCCCCTCTTTCCTGGGCCAGGCTTGTGAGAAACATGATATGAAAAAGGAGGTCACCCAATTCTTGGCATACATCTGGTGCTGAGCCTGCTTCCACGGCCTCAACTACCTCATAGGCCTCCTCAAGCAGGTACATTCTTATAGAGGCGGCCGTTTGTTTTGCGTCCCACGGGCAGCCCTCCGGGCCGCGAAGTCTGGAGACCAGAGTAGAAAGAGCAGATACTGCGTCTGCCAGCCTGTCGTTACTCATGCTGTTCTATTACCTTTTTGACCTTCTCTGATACGGCTTCTGTGGCCCTATCCCTGTTCTCCAGAATCCTCTTCATCCATCTCCTGTAGTAATCCGGAGAGACACTCCTTATAATAGATTGGTAGGATTTTACAATTAGAGGAGAAAGAGTGGATCCGGCAATAAGCGGGGTCTGGGAAGGCAGGTATATAAAGAGAATAATAAGGGCCATATATATAATTACTATTCCTTTTATTACGGCAAGCCCTGAACCGAAAAGCCTGTCAATCCATCCAAGAAAGACCTTTTTGAACACCAGCTTTAAGGTCCATCCGATGATATTAAAGATTATCATGACAGGGGCCAAAATAGCAAGAAAACTAATAAGAGAGAGATAAAATGAGTCAAAGAAAGGGATGTAAGAGATTAAAAGATCTGCCACCCGTTCATAAAAATGATTGGCCAGCCATAAGCCGAGAATAACTCCAGAAAGTAGACAGAGCTCTCGTATAAACCCGCGGAAAAGCCCCTTTATTATAAAATAGAAAAATATTGCAAGGATAATATAGTCAAGTAGATTCATCCTGAATTTCTATCAAAGCGGTTGAGTCCTAGTCAAGATGAATAATTTCATAACTGAAAAGAGACACTGGACAATGTAATGAAAACAGCGTTGCCCTATATGGGATTTTGTGCTATCTTTCCATCTAAAATGCTGTAAATAGGCCAGAAGTGCGTATCTGAATATTGTACTCTACCATGAGTAGGCCCTGACTGTGAGACTTGCTTTTTAGGAAATGGGACAGAGAACAGCTCTTAAAAAAAAATCGAAAATGTTTCGCTCCTCATTGTTCCGAATATTGTCCAATAATAAACTTATGCTGATAAGGGTAATGATTTTAAGCAGAAGAGGAAGTTATGATGAATGAACAGAAAAAGATTGACCTTATGAACCAATCCAGTCTGGACATCAATGAAGTAAAAGACATAGACCTTCTCCTTGAAAGAATACTAACTAATGCCAGGAAGTTTTTTGACGCAGACGCCGGGTCAATATACCTGAAAGAGGGAGATCAGCTTAAGTTTAGCTACACACAGAATACCACCCTGCAGGAAAGGTTGCCTAGTGGCAAGAAATTGATTTATAACACGTTTTCCATCCCCATCGATAATATGTCTGTTGCTGGATATGTTGCAAAAAACAAGACAATGGTAAATATCCCGGATGTCTACAAGATAAACAGCAGTGTTCCCTATACATTTGATCCCCTGTTTGATGAGTTGTCCGATTACAGGACCTGTTCAATGTTGACAGTCCCTATCCTGAACCAGCGTAAGGTTCTTCTCGGGGTGATGCAGGTCATAAATGCCCAGGAAAATGGTAAGATAGTCGCGTTTAATAAGTCGGACGCGTCTCTTGTTCTCCATTTCGCCATTAATGCTGGCCTTGCCATGGAGCGCGCACAGACGACTCGAAACATCATCCTCAGAATGATAAGTATGGCAGAGCTTAGGGATCCAAAAGAGACAGGCGCCCATGTAAACCGGGTGGGGGCATACTCTGTTGAGATTTTTGAGGCGTGGGCCAAAAAAAAGGGATTTCCACAGGCTGAGATTGATCGTCAAAAGGACCTGCTGAGGATGGCTGCGATGCTGCACGATGTTGGAAAGGTCGCTATCAGTGATCTGATTTTGAAAAAACCCGATCGCCTGACATTAGAAGAGTTTGAAACAATCAAAAGCCATACATACCTGGGAGCAAGGCTTTTTCAGGATATTCAGTCAGATCTTGATGAAGCCTCCCTGGAGGTTGTCATGAACCATCATGAAAAATGGGATGGGACTGGATATCCTGGACACATTGATCCTTTCACTGTAAAGCCTTTACCTGATCATGGAAAAGACGGACAACCTTTTCCAAAAAAGGGAGAGGAGATACCCCTTTTGGGTAGAATAGTTGCCGTGGCTGATGTTTATGACGCGCTGAATTCCCGAAGATCTTATAAGGATCCATGGGATGAAAAAAAGATTACAAGAGAGATGCGTGTTTCATCAGGCAGCCATTTTGATCCAGATGTTGTGGCTGCCTTTTTTGAATGTCTGGAAATCTTGAAGGTCATTGGAAATCGTTACCCGGATGAATAAGTAATTATTTGATTCCTGGCCCGGAACAAGGCCAGCAAGGCACCCTCGAGTGATATCTTTGATTTTGCTCCTTTTCAAAAAGCTAAGCCCTGTTAACATTAAATTTTCATTGAATACCATCACATTGATCCTGTCTTGTATTCATGTCCTACTAAACAGATTTGTATATTAGGAGAAGGGAAAAATCATGCCGGAAAAGATCCTGCTGATAAGCGAGAAGCAGGAAGACCTGAAACTCTTTCAGGGCGTCCTTGATAATGATAGATTTATCATAACGTGGGTTCGTTCTTACGGAGATGCCGAAACCGATATTTTTGAAAACCTCTATGCTCTTATCCTTGCTGATTATGATTCTGTTAGTGATGAGGTTGATCTGTTTTTTAAACTCCAAAAAGAGAGATCAAAGGCCAGCCTTATATTCTATGGAGAAAAATTCGGGGCGGAAGAAGTCTCACAGGCACTTCAGAAAGGGGTCTATTCAATTATCCCTAGAGCACTCATCGCAGAACGGGCATATGACTCTGTTATTGGGGGGTTGGAAAACAGAAAGGCGTTTATTGAAATACTGGGTATAATGGGTGAACTAAAGGATGTAAACAAAGAACTCAAGAAGGAAAAAACCTCCCTCAAGAAAAAGAATCAGGAGCTCAGTTTTATCAACCGACTGAGTAATGAGATATCATATGATCAGCAATGGGACAATATTCTGTCAAGAATAATCATTACAGGAATAGAAAAAATACAGGGCTATTCCATATTTGGACTCTTTTTTTGGTTGGGTGACAACTGGAATCTTTCGGCTCATCTGGCTGAAAAATGTTATTTTATGGATGAAGAAAATACCAAAACCGAAATTCTTTCACAGATTTTTAATCATAAAAGAGATATAAGAACGAGGATAGACAGTGTCCGCTTTCAGCTTGTTCGCCCTGAGGCGGTAGAAAATTCCGTGCAGCATACAATTCCACGTCTGAAAATTTTTCCCCTTGCACTGGCAGGGGAATATCTTGGCTCTGTCTTTATCTCTTTGAAAGGAAATAGACGGCTTAAACGGAATAAAGAGGAACTCATAATCACAATATCAAATTTGCTTTCCCTTTCCCTGAAAAATGCCCAGGAATATCATCGGCTAAGAGAGTCTGCCGTAACTGACAGCCTGACAGGGATATACAACCGAAAAGGGCTTGACGACTTTTTAAAAAGGGAATACCAGAGGGCAAGGCGACATGACAAGCCTCTCTCCTTTGTGATGATCGACCTGGACGCGTTTAAGGCCATTAACGACAAACTAGGTCATCAGGCAGGTGACCATGTGCTCCAGAAATTTGCAGGGTGTTTGAAGAGTATTATCCGAAAATCCGATATTATTTTTAGATATGGCGGAGACGAGTTTGCGGTGCTTCTCCCTGAGACAGAGATGAGGGATGCAGAAATACTGATGAACAGGATGGTTAACAAATTGTCGAGAAATGTCTTTAAGTGGAATTTGGAAAAGTTTAATGTAAAAATAAGCTACGGCATCTCCAGTACCAGGGAGCTTCCTGAAGGAGATACAGCAGAGGACCTGATCAGACAAGCGGATTTGAGACTTCTTTCTCTAAAACAGACATAGTTCCCGGAGTATTATCGGAACCGACACCTCAATATGCCTTACCCGTCTGATCCGCATTCCGAAAAATTTCAGAAATCAGGAGGATGAGATGGAAGGATTAAAGCTTATCGATATTAAAAAAAATCAGACCATCACTTATCAGGCTGAAAGGGGAGGAGGACTTCAGCAGCCGTTTAATACAGACCGCTTTATCAGAGAAAATCAGATTACCATTGACATTACTTATATGTTTAATTCTCCTGAGCAGACATCTATCTCTAAAAAAGAGATAGAGGAGATTGTCCCCATGGTCATGCAGGCCCATAAAAAACTCAAAAAGGAGGAGGGCGACATATGTGATGGAAAAACCCCCATGACCGGTTGGCAGAATTTGCCCGAAGAGATAAGTAATGAACATATTTCCGAGATGAAGGCTGTCACCAACAGGCTGTCTAAAAAGATCGATGCCTTTGTGTCCTTGGGTATAGGTGGATCATATCTTGGTATTGAGGCTACCTTTCATGCGCTTTGTCATAATTATTTTAATCAGCTGACCAGGGAACAGAGAGGCG